>NZ_CP049362.1:2201982-2516551 GCF_019343455.1 Alcaligenes ammonioxydans
GCCATCACGAGCGCGCAGAATGACCCACTGCGCTTGCAGGCGGATTGCGCCATAGTGGCTACCGCAGAACGGCTCAAGACTGTCTGACAAGACGTGTGCCTCCAGATCGGCTGTCAGTCCCCAGCTCTGTATGGGCCCAAGTGCGGTCTGCGTGATCTGCCCTTGATCCCAATGAATCCTTGCATCCGGAACAGGGCCAGACACGGTCTGTGTTTTGACAGGCAGGGGGCTCAGCGTCCACAAAAGTAATAAAAACAAGGCATATACCCGTCTCATGCTCACTCCCTGCCTCGGTGATCGGGTGAAAAATCCTGCCAGGGTCCCAACCAGTCCAGGTCAACGTCTGCCCGCCCCCACGCGGCATCCAAGGGACCCGCAACCCGTATTGTGTCCTGCGCCGCTCGCCTGCTAGATTCCATCGCCTGTGCCCAGGCCGTTCTGCTGCTTTCAAGCCGCCGTCGCGCTTCTTGTGTGGAGGCCGCCTGCCCCGCAGCAGCCCACAAGTGAGACTGCCGTTGGAGTTGTGTTAGGCGGGTCAAGGAACGCAGCCACTGTGGCCACGGAAGGGAAAATCGTGACTCCACCGCCCAGAAACCATCTGACAGGCTCAAAAGCTCCTGCTGCAAAGACGGCGCGGGCGATGTAGGGAGCTCCAGAAAACCGGCAGTCACCGTGCTGGGACTCGGAGAAGAGCTCAGAGAAACCGGCGCTCCTTGGGCGTCATGCAGGAACAGGCTCAGATGCGTGGCTTGCTGCATCTGCTGCAAGCGGTACTGTTGCTGCATCAGCCAACGCCCTGCCATCACCATCAGGGCCAGCACCATGCCCAGCAAGCAGGCCTCCAGTAACGCCATCCCTTGTTGCCGCTCGCTCATGATCGCCGCCTCCCTGCGTCCTTTAGTCGCGCCTGCCAGAAAGGCATAAACAGGCTGGGCTTTGGGCCTGCCCCAGCATCTGTGCTACCCGGAGGCAAAGAGAAAAAAGACTGGGCGGCTGCCCGGGTATAAATGGTCTGCCCCAGATGACCACGAGCCTGCAAGGTCAATACCAGATCTGGCCCCTCATTCCGTCTGGAATCAGCCAGCGCATACCCCTTTACCCACGGACGTTGACTCCAGGGGCGGGCATCGCGCCGCGCCCAGGACTGCGTCACGGTATTGCTCTTAGCCGACAACAAGGAACTGTTACCCTGCTCCAGCGCCCACTTCCAAAAACTTTGTCCTGAAAAGTCCTGCGGCGCATCAATCCCGGACGCACCCGCTGGCGTCTGTAAGGCCCATGCCATGGCATATTCGCGAAAGTAACAGCCTATCCAACGATTGGAGCGCACCATATGCATGGACTGCGTATCGTTGGAATGCCAACGGCCCAGATGATCAAGCGCGGTGCGGCCAGCGCGACGCAATCGATGCTGCCACAAAGGACAACGCCGATCGACGCCAGGGTAGGAGCGGGCCTCGTAATCACGCGGAGCCAGAAAGCCGTACAAGGAGATCAGATGCCTCAGACCGCTATCCCATTGTCCTTGCCCTGACTGCAGCAGGAGGAACTGAGGCCAATCGTCCTGTTCGGTGTGCCAACGAATCACCTGCTCCGGCCAATCTGGCAGGCTGCCGTCCAGAGTGGCTTGAATAATGGCTTGTCGTCGTTGTGGCAAGCCCTGCACCAACTGTTCCTGAGCTTGCGCCAACACCTCATAAATCACATGTTGATGTGCTTGAAAAGCCTGCTGCAAAGCGTCCTGATTATCTCCGGCCGAACGTGCCCGGGTGTACGCCAGGCCATGCGCAGAACCAAACATCATCGCGACCAAGTGTGCAGGCGGATTGGCCCGACGCACCTGTCCGGACTGTGTTTGTGCTGCCCTGTCCCAGGTTGCCAGCGTCAGCAGGTGCCCGAGGGCAAGCTGATGTCCCAACTGCGCCCGATTGATATAGGCCAGTAGATTCAAGGTGCGCGCCTGTTCGGTTGCCGCCCCATAGGCCGCCGCGTCCAGCACCAGGGACAAGCGTCCTTGTTGCTCCGCGATCTGGTTAACATGAAAGTAGCCGCCCCATGCAACAGAAAGGAGCGCCAGCGCGATCAGGCCCCAGGCCAGTGCCGCACCTTGTTGCGGATGGATGGAGCGTCTCATTGCGCGTTGCCTGTAAAGGATTTCAGGCTCTTGGCAGCGCCTTGAGCGGCCGCCGCTGATGCAGCAGATTGCGCTTGTTGAGTCTGCTCGGAGCCGTCCTCGCCGGCCAGCTCCTTGGCCATGGCTGCGGTCTGGTTGCGAATGACCTGACCAAATGACTGATAAACGGCGATGGCTGCCACGGCAACCAAAGCCACAATAATCAGGTACTCGACCATGCCCTGCCCGCGCTGTCGTCTGGTGAACTGTCTCATTGGAATCTCCCAAAAGTCAGTTCACAGTCTGCCTGCCGTCAGGGGGCCGTACTATTCGGAAAAGCCGAGCGGGACGGCTTTGTCTCGCCAGCCTCTATACGCCAGCAGCCCGCAAGACCTCGTTATTCGTGTCAGCATCCGATCACTCAGCACGTTTCCTTTGCTCCTGCTCGTCTGCTGCTTCTTCGTCAGACGGGAAAGACAAGGGGCCCCAGGGCTGACAGTCATAAAAAAACCCGCCTGATGGCGGGTTTTTCTTCAAACTCATATAGATCAGACCAGACGAACGTCTATGCTGCCCAGACCCTCGATCACCCCGTGCATCACATCACCACGTTCCACCGAGCCGACACCGGCCGGGGTTCCCGTGAAAATGATATCACCCGGGAACAGCTCGAACAGACCTGACAGATAAGCGATGGACTCAGCGACACTCCAGATCAGCTGATTCAAATCGCCAGTCTGGCGTCGCTCACCGTTGACGTCCAAGGTAATGGCCCCTTGGGATAGATCGCCAATACGGCTACGAGGCACCAGCGGGCCCGTCGGTGCGGAGTGGTCAAAGGCTTTGCCCACTTCCCAGGGACGACCGGCTTTTTTGGCTTGCGTCTGCAAATCCCGACGGGTCATGTCCAGACCCACCGCGTATCCCCACACACATTCAGCAGCCTGCTCCACCGTCAGATCACGCCCGCCCTTGGACAAAGCCACGACGAGCTCGATCTCGTGATGCAGATCCTGGGTGCGGGAAGGATAAGGCATGTCGCAGACTTGGCCGGGCAGCACATTCAAGATGGAGTCGGCCGGTTTGCAGAAGAAGAAAGGATCTTCGCGCCCGGTAAAACCCATTTCCTGTGCATGCTCGACATAATTGCGGCCGACGCAATAAATGCGGCGTACAGGAAAAACCTGCTCACTGTCCTGTACGTTCAGCGCCGCAACCGCTGGCGTGGGGATGACGGTACTCATTTTGCCTGGCCGTCAGCAAAACGCTTGGCGCCGTCTACCAGTTCTTTCTTGGCAGCTTCGATGCCGTCCCAGCCCTTGACCTTGACCCATTTGCCTTTTTCGATGTCTTTGTAGTGCTCGAAAAAGTGCTTGATGCGCTCCAGCTCCTCAGGCTGCAGATCTTCAGGCGACTTCACGTTGCGGTACAGGGGGTACAGCTTGTCGGTTGGCACAGCCAGTAGTTTGGCATCACCACCGCCTTCATCATCCATGTGCAGCACGCCGATAGGGCGGCATGGAATAACCGCACCGATCTGGATGGGGAAAGGAGCAATCACCAGCACGTCAACCGGGTCGCCATCATCCGAAATGGTCTGCGGAACGTAACCATAATTGCAGGGGTAGTGCATGGCGGTCAGCATGAAGCGATCCACAAACACCACGCCGTTTTCGTCAACTTCGTATTTGACGGGGTCCGAGTTCATGGGAATTTCGATGACTACGTTGATCTCGTCGGGCAGTTTTTTGCCAGCTGGTACGTGGGCGAGGCTCATTCGTGCAAACCTTTAAAAATAAAAGAAATTAATCATTGGATCGTCGAGGACGATCCGAAGTTTGAGAGAGATCGACCCCGGGAATGGGAGCCGTATCAAAGTAATCATCCAAATCAGCGGAAGAGCTCAGGCTGTCTTGTTCCGGTTTTGCAGCAGGCGCAACAGGCTCTGCAACCACCGGCAAAGGCCGACCCTGATCGGGTAAATCCTCGGCCACGACGCTGGCTGCGTAGGTGTAATGCGGCAGGCCCTCGTCCTGCGAGGGCAGGCTGTCAGCATCGGTATGGCTGGGGTCATGACGGGTATCGGCCGCGGGCAAGGCGGTGCTGACGGCTAGAACCGGTAGGGTCCCCGCCATGGACGCGGCCTTGCGCCAGTACGAAACAGCCTCGTCGTGACGCCCCAGGCTATCGTAAAGATTACCCAACAAGGCATGATTGCGCAGATCGCCCTGAATTTTCAGACTGCGCAACAAGTAATGCTCCCCCTGCCCCCACAGCTGGCTGGTCAGGCACAAATGACCCAGCGTGGACAACAGAACCGGATTATTGGGCTGGCTACGCAGCCATTCCTCGGCCTTGGCCAAGCGACGCCCCACAAACTCCGGCGGACATTGGGCATAGGCTTCGAGCAGACGACTGTCAAAGCTAGCTGCGATTGCTGGCTCCAGGATACGACCGGCTTCTTCGTAATTACCGTCGCGCTCCTGAATCAAGGCAGCCTCCAGGGCCACACCCGGCAAGGTTTTCTCTTCAGACTTCAGATCGGACCACAAGGCCTTGAACTGCTCTGCCCCGCCGGCGCGCAATCGAGCGGCAGCCGCAAATTCAATGTGACCTAGCGCCTCTTGGCGTTCAATGCCACTGCGGCGCATCAGCAAGCGAGTCAACTCATACACACGTTCGGCATTGCCTTCTTGCCGATAAGCACGCAACAACAAACGAGTGGCATGCAAATGGCGGGAGCTGGCATCCTGCAAATCCTGAAGCAGCTCGATCGCTTCTTGCGTGCGGTGCTGATCCAGATACAGTTCAGCCGAGGCTACGGCACTGGCTTCTTTCAAACGCACATCATTGCCAGCGGCAGCACGGGCGGCGGCCAGCGCCTGATCACGCTGAGCAATTTGCCCCTGATAATGTGCGGCACGCGCCGCTGCCAAACCGGCCACGACTTTGCTTGACTGCGAGCGGGTCTTGCTCATCAGCTTCATCAGGTCTTTTTCAGCTTGCTCGTAACGACCTTCCAAAATACTGATCCAGCCTGTTTCCAGCAAGGTCTGGTCACGTCGCTGTGCACGGCGTCCCCGCCACAAGCGAAAACGCTCCGGGCCATCACCAAACCAGGCCAGCAAACGCAACAGTACATACAGCACAATGAACAAGCCCAGTATGCACAGAACCACGTAGGTCAATGAAGCACGGGCCAGATAATGCGGAGTCACCAGATAGACATTACCGGCATGCTCGCGCAAGACCAGCGCCAGGGCAACCGCGGCGATAAATAGGATAAGTGTCCAAAACCAGGTACGCATAGTTTACCCCTGCGCCTGAACGGGCGGTTCCGTCTGGGATGAAGCCGCAGAG
Organism: Alcaligenes ammonioxydans; assembly: GCF_019343455.1. Lineage (NCBI taxonomy): Bacteria > Pseudomonadati > Pseudomonadota > Betaproteobacteria > Burkholderiales > Alcaligenaceae > Alcaligenes > Alcaligenes ammonioxydans. The sequence goes on from NZ_CP049362.1 coordinate 2,207,456, forward strand.
CCAGACTCAACCGGCTCAGCGACAGGGTCAGTGGGCTCCTTGCTGTCGGGCTGCGCGGATTGAGAGGGGTCAGGCAGAGCGGAATCTGCATCGTTCTGTTCAGTGGCCGAGTCGGGCACACTGTCCTGAAGGCGACCCGCCTGGGCCTGACGCAGGCTTTCAATCGCCGCCAGCGTATTATTGACCGTCGGCAAGCGCGCCCCAATGCGGGTGTCTTGCAACTGCCGTGTCAGGCGCAAGGCTTGCTGAACCTGAACAGACTGCGTGTCAAAGCGCTTTTCCAACGCGGTAGCCACAGCATTGAGCTCTGTTTGCCATACAGCAGACTGATTCATCATCATGGCCAGTTGAGCCGCCATGACACGTAGACGCAAGTTCTCACGCAAGCGGGCAGCCTGATCGGGTGACATCAACAAAGCGGCAGCATCGTCCACGCGTCGGATGGAGACAAATTGTCCCAGATCATGGCTGAGCGATCGCCACGCACTGCTGCCCCACTGTTCAACCGTGTTCCAGCCGCGCTCCCACCAGGGGGCGTCTGCGGGCAACTCGGGCGCCGGAGCAACGGCATCAGAGGACAAGTCCAGCGCTTGCGTATGAGCTCCCCCCGCCACATCATCCGGTACCAGCAAGGGAGCTTCCGACACGTAGCGCGAGAGAGTATCGAGTTGACGCGACAGCGAGGCCACATCGACAGTCGCTGCCGCACGCAGACGCTCCAGATCACCATTCAGGGTTTGCTGCAAAGAAGCCAGACCCACCCGATTGGCACGCGCCAACTGGGCCTGGGCGGCTTCCAGAGAAACGATGGCATTGGCCACATTGCCACCGAGCATCAGTTGCTGCTGGGCAATAGTGGCCAGATGATCGATGTCGTTAAGCAGAACCAGCTCAGAGCCGCTATCGGTCATGGTCTGGAAAGCCTGGCTCAGATCATGAAACTGTTCGGTGGAATCCTTGAAGGATTTTTCCAGCTGCTCAAGCTTGTCAGCCTGCCGCTGTGCCAATGCCAGAGCCTGCTGGGCCGTCTGACGCGCTTGTTCCGTGGAATTGATATTGGTCGCCAGTTGAGCCTGCAGCTCAGCCTTGTGCTTGTCCAGCAATGAATTCTGGTACCAAAGACCGGCAGCGGCCAGCACCACAACAACAGCTGTCAAGGCATAGGCCGGACCCGCCGCGCTTTTACGCTTGTCAGGTGCCCTCGTGCTGTCTTGAGGTTCAGAATACGGACGAGGCGCCGCTGTACTGGCTGGGCTGGAAATGGGAGTCCCCGGTTCGCTTGCGGATGCGTTCTCTGTTTTATCGTTCATGGCAAGATTGTAATCCGTGTGAGGCTAATCGCGCGAGAGCACCGCCATCATGGCAGCGACAATGTCATCATCGTCTGGCGTACACCTTTTTACCATTGGTGGCGCTGTGATTCCAGCCTGCAGCAATAAGGACTGTAAATGTTCTTCAATACGCGGATGAATGACCACGTAAGCACACTGCGACCACACATCCGTCAAGCCCAGGCTTTGCACGTTGGCAAATACGGCGTCGGCACTTTGGGAGCTGCTGAGCAAAACAGCCAGGCGGCCTGCCTGCAAGCTGTCACGAATTTGACGGCCCTGCTGCATGCTCCACTTGGCAGGGCTACGCTGGTAAATGGCCAGACGCTGAACCTGAATACCGTGGTTCTCCAACTGCTGCCCCAACCATTCACGACCGCTATGGCCACGCACAATCAGAACCCGCTCGAGTTGTGCGAGTCGGGGCTCCAGAACCGCCCACAAGGCCTCTGAATCCTGCAAGGAATCAACGCCTGCAGGGTGAAGCACGGCTTCCGGGGACACGCCGGGCTGGGCACGCAGACAGGCAGCAGTAGCAAAACCAACGGCAGCCAGCAAGACCTTGTCAGGCCAGTTTTGACCGCGCGCCTGCAAGGCGGCAAAGTAGAACTTGACCGCACTGCTGCTTACAAAAAGCACCAGGTCAAAATCCTTGGGGTCTTGCCATTGCGTTTCGGAGAGGTTTTGCGGCTCCAGGCTCAAGGCGGGCAAAACCAAAGAAGAAAAACCCTGCGCGGCCAGGGCGGCCGACAGGGTTTCGTTCCGTCCCGCGGGTCGGGTCAATAATGCGCAGGGCAGGTTCATGCCGCTTTACTCGCCCTCTGCAGGCTGCTCCGTCAGCAAGCGATCCAGAATGGCTTGAGCACCTTGTCGTTTCAGATCCTCAGCCAGCGACAGTCCCAGTTCTTCCGCATTGTTAGCTGGACCATGAATCTGCGCGCGGTAAACCGTGGAACCATCCGGCTCGGCCACCAGGCCACTCAGAGTCAGTTCGTCGCCATCCAGCGTGGCATACGCAGCCAAAGGAACCTGACAGGAACCACCCAAAGCGCGGGATACAGCACGTTCAGCCAGCGCGCACACATGGCTGGTGGAATGCGCCAAGGGCGCCAGCCATTGGGCCACATCGCTGCGAGTTTTCAGAATCTCGATACCCAGGGCGCCCTGCCCAGCGGCCGGCAGGCTGTCTTCAATGGAGATGTAATCGCGGATACGCTCGGCCAGTTCCAGACGGCGCAAACCGGCCGACGCCAGAATGATGGCGTCGTAATCGCCCCGATCCAGCTTGGACAAACGTGTCTGAACATTGCCACGCAAGGGGCGAATGTCCAGATGTGGATAACGCTCACGAATCTGGGACTCGCGGCGCAAGCTGGAGGTGCCTACGATGGCACCAGCAGGTAAAGCCGCAAGATTGGGATACGTATTGGAAACAAAAGCATCGCGTGGATCGTCCCGTTCCATGATGATGGGCAGATCAAAGGACTCGGGCAATACCACCGGCACATCCTTCAGGGAGTGCACGGCCAGGTGAGCACGGCCATCAAGCAAGGCCGTTTCCAGTTCTTTGACAAACAAGCCCTTGCCGCCCACTTTGGACAAGGTGCGATCCAGGATCTGATCACCACGTGTTGTCATTTCCAACAAGGACACCTTGCACTGCGGATACAGCGTTTGCAAACGGTCGCGCACATGCATGGCTTGCCACAAGGCCAGTTGACTGGCACGCGTGGCAATGACCAATTCTTCTGGAGTAGAAACCACAGCGGTCATGCAGCAAAGTAGCGCACGATGGCGGCTGCAACAATACCGATAATGGCCAGGATTCCTAAGCCCTGTAGCAGGGACAGGCCGCTTTCCTGACCTTTGGCGTCAGAGGATTTAAAAATTGCCATAGAACTATGTTTCCTTGGTAGAACCTTTACGGCGCGCCAGCCATTTGCCCAGCGCCACCACTAATAAGGCACAAACAATCTCGACCCCGAGTTTAACAGGCTGTGGCTGGAGGCCAAATTGATTTTCCACAATCTTGTCCGTGACCAGCATGCCACCGGCAATCCAGCCCAACAAGGCGCCGCCCAGGGTCACCACGACAGGAAAGCGGTCGATCAGCTTGAGCACCAGGGTACTGCCCCAGACAATAATGGGAACGCTGAGCAGCAAGCCAAAAATCACATAGCCCAACTGGTGGTCCAAATGCGCATTCTGCGCCGCCCCGGCAATGGCAATCACATTGTCCAGACTCATCACGAAGTCCGCGATGATGATGGTTTTGACGGCAGCCCAAACAGTGCCACCGCCTTGAATATTGCCATGCTCGTCATCATCGGGCAGCAAGAGCTTGATACCGATCCACAAGAGCAACACGCCGCCCACCAACTTCAGGAAAGGCAGATCCAGCAGGGTCAACGCAAAAAAGATCAGGACGACGCGCAATATAATCGCCCCTACCGTCCCCCACAAGATTCCCTGCATGCGCTGCTGCTTGGGCAGGTTACGACAGGCCAGCGCGATCACGACGGCATTATCACCGCCCAGCAAAATATCAATCAGTACAATCTGAAACAATGAACCCCAATGCAGGGTCTGGAGAAATTCGATCATGGTGTTCCCGTGTCGCTAAAGATGAACTCTCTTTCCAGCCGCTGGACACTTCTTCTTTTTCTGTCGCCGGGCTGTCCCAAGACAACAATGCCCCATCACGCACAAGGCTGAGCGCCAGTGTCGCAGGGGGCTTCTTTTTACGTCATTCAATTCAGCATGAACAGGCTGGCCAGATTCGGGAAGGAATGCGCCGGGTTGTGGTGTTTTTCTTGACGAAACCGGCTGGCCAATCGTGTCGGACTGCCAGGTAGCCGGACAAGGAGCCCGCCTTGGCGGGCCCCCGTACTACTTGTTTACAGCACCGATTTGAGCAACTTGCCCATTTCGGATGGGTTGCGTGTGGTACGAATACCGCAAGCTTCCATCACTTCCAGCTTGGCGTCGGCCGTGTCGGCACCACCGGAGATCAGGGCACCCGCGTGACCCATGCGTTTTCCGGGAGGCGCTGTCACACCAGCGATAAAGCCAACCACAGGCTTGGTCATGTTGTCTTTGGCCCACAAAGCCGCGTTGACTTCGTCTGGACCGCCGATCTCGCCAATCATGATAACGGCATCGGTATCAGGATCGTCGTTGAACATCTTGAGCACATCGATGTGCTTCAGGCCGTTGATTGGATCGCCACCGATACCCACAGCCGAGGATTGACCCAGGCCCAGTTCAGTGACTTGAGCAACAGCTTCGTAGGTCAGCGTGCCGGAGCGGCTAACCACACCGATGCGGCCCTTGCGGTGAATGTGGCCGGGCATGATACCGATCTTGATCTCATCAGGAGTGATCAGACCGGGGCAGTTCGGGCCCAACAGCAAGGTTTTGCGGTTTTCAGCGCGCATGCGGTTGCGAACTTCCAGCATGTCGCGAACAGGGATGCCTTCGGTAATGCAGATAACCAGATCCAGGTCAGCTTCAACCGCTTCCCAGATAGCTGCTGCAGCGCCTGCAGGTGGAACGTAAATAACCGACACAGTCGCGCCAGTTTCAGCCTTGGCGTCGGACACGGAGGCGTAGATAGGTACGCCTTCGAAATCCTCGCCAGCACGCTTGGGGTTCACGCCAGCCACAAAGGCTTCCATGCCGTTACCGTATTCACGGCACATGCGGGTGTGGAACTGGCCGGTCTTGCCGGTGATCCCTTGCGTGATGACTTTGGTGTCTTTATTGATCAGAATCGACATTTGCTAATCCTCAACCTTTTCTTACTTGGCGGCAGCGACAACAGCAGTCGCCGCTTCGGCCATGGTGTCAGCACTGATGATGGGCAGACCGGAATCGGCCAGCATCTTCTTGCCCAGCTCTTCGTTGGTACCCTTCATGCGTACCACCAGAGGCACGTTCAGGTTGACGGCCTTGCACGCAGCGATCACGCCTTCAGCGATCACGTCGCAGCGCATGATGCCGCCGAAGATGTTAACCAGAATGGCTTTGACGCCCTTGTTGGCCAACATGATCTTGAAGGCTTCAGTAACTTTTTCGGCCGTAGCGCCACCGCCCACGTCCAGGAAGTTGGCAGGCTCGCCGCCAAACAGCTTGATGGTGTCCATGGTCGCCATGGCCAGACCGGCGCCGTTGACCAGGCAGCCGATATTGCCGTCCAGCTGGATGTAGGCCAGATCGTATTTGCTGGCTTCAACCTCAGCAGGATCTTCTTCAGCCAGATCACGGAACGCCACGATATCGGGGTGACGGAACAAAGCGTTGCTATCGAAGTTGAACTTGGCGTCCAACGCAATGATGTCGCCCGAGCCGGTCAGGATCAGAGGGTTGATCTCAGCCAGTTCCGCGTCCGTTTCGGTGTAGCACTTGTACAGCTTCTGGAATTCGGCAACCGCCTTGTCGATCGAAGCGTCAGGCACGCCAATACCGCGGGCCAGCTTGGTAGCCTGCTCATTGGTCAAACCGACAGCAGGGTCCACGAACTCTTTCAGAATGGCGTCGGGGTTGCGCTCGGCCACTTCTTCAATTTCCATGCCGCCTTCGCTGGATGCCATCACGGCTACACGCTGGGTAGCACGGTCGGTCACGATACCGACGTAGTACTCTTTCTTGATGTCCGCGCCTTCCTCGATCAGCAGGCGACCCACCTTCTGGCCTTCAGGACCGGTCTGGTGAGTGATCAGCTGCATGCCCAGGATTTCCGAGGCCAGTTGACGCACTTCGTCAATCGAACGAGCCAGTTTGACGCCACCGCCCTTGCCACGGCCACCGGCGTGAATCTGGGCTTTGACAACCCACACAGAGCCACCCAGCTCCTGCGCAGCTGCAACCGCTTCATCGACGGAGAAGGCAGGAATTCCGCGTGGCACGGCAACGCCAAACTGCTTAAGCAGTGCTTTGCCCTGATATTCGTGAATTTTCATGTGATACCTGTCAGTCTAAAAACACAATAAAAAAAGAAGGCAGGAACTCCAGGCCTGAGCCTGAAACCTGACTAAAACAAAAAACTACTCCACCCCATCCGTCACTTTGGGTCGATACCAGACGGGGTAAAACTCCTCAACCACGGGACCGCTCAAGCGCAAGGCATGGCAGCCATCCAGATGGAAAGGCTGCTTGTCGGTACGATAAATTTCTGATTCCCCGCTACTGCGACGCCGACCGGCCATGGTCTGCACGGCTGCGGTGGGCAGGACCAGCGCCAACTCGCTCATGTGCGTACAGCCTGCCGAGCGTCCGAAACGCTCTTTGACACCCTGACGAAATTGCTTGAGCAAATTCAGACCGACCAATTTGCGATAGGCATCTGAAATGGACGAACAGTTGTCCTGGTAGGGAGCTGCGTCATAGACCGCCACGGCATCCACAATGGCAAAGCTGCTGTCGATGGTGACACGCAGATGCATCAGGTGAACAGGATCGCCCGCCTTGTGGGTCTGACCGTTACGGATGGGAAAGTCATAGGACTTGATATCCAGCAACGACGCCTCCAGATCCCAAAGGCCATCTTCCCGTGCGAACGACTGTACCGTGATGGTACGCGTATGCAATGGTTCACGGGCAACGGACGGCGGAGGCAAAGGCATTGATATGAACGAGGCGGCAAGATTGAAACTGATCAAGTATAACGCACCTCGTATGTTCCGTATCAGCCACTTACATAATCTGTAAGCGCATTCCAGGCGGGCCAAACGCAGGTTTCATGCGCGGTGCATCCTACGGTATACCAAATTCGCATGAAAAAAACGACCCTTTGCCGGACAAGCCCATCCACCCTGCCTCACCGTTCCTGTGAACTTGGTCAGGTGTGCCGTTTTACCCCCCCTGTCCAGTGCAACCAGGCATTTCCGTTTCCCCGCTGGGGAGCGCGGAACCTGAACGCTTCCGCTCGGCTTGGCCGACTAAAGTGGTCCCCAAGCCTGCCCTAGCCCGATGCTGGGGCACCCACACCCAGATCATGAACAACTGTCATCATCAACACGCTGTGCATCAATAGAGATGCCCTTATCAAGCAGGAGCGAATCATTGCCTCTGTATAATTAGTAAGAAAATCAGATACGCTGTGTGGAATATGAGTTTTTCTCAACATGCTTGAAATCCGTCACCTGGAAACCCTAAGCGCCATCCGTGACAGCGGAAGCTTGCAAGAGGCCGCCGAGCGCCTGAATGTCACCCAGTCTGCTCTCTCGCACCAGTTACGCGATCTGGAGTCCCGACTGCACGTGCCACTGCTGAACCGTCGCACCCGCCCCGCCCGTCTGACCACGGCCGCCTTGCGTATCCTGATGTTGGCTGATGACATCTTGCCGCGTGTACGCGCTACCGAGCGTGACCTGCAGCGTCTTGCCGCCGGGCAAACGGGGCGCCTGCATGTCGCCATCGACTGCCACTCCTGCTTTCAATGGTTGATGCCGGCATTGGATGCCTTCAGACAAGAGTGGCCCGATGTCACACTGGATTTGAGCGCAGCTTTTTCTTTTGCCCCCTTGCCCGCCTTGATGCGCGGGGACCTGGACGTGGTGATTACATCAGATCCTCAGGCCGATCCGGCTGTGCATTACGAGCCTCTTTTCCGCTACGAGCTGGTTCTAGCGGTTTCCAGACAGCACCCCTTGTCGCAATATCGCTATATAGAACCGTCTCAACTGGCAGATCAAGTTCTGATTACCTATCCGGTAGAGCGCCACCGTCTCGATATTTTTACGCAATTTCTGACACCAGCCGATGTAGAGCCTGCTGCGCTTCGGCAAGCCGAACTAACCCCTATGATCGTGCAATTGGTGGCCAGTCAGCGCGGAGTGGCGGCTCTGCCCAATTGGGCCTTGACGGAGTTCTTGAACCCGGCCTCAATTCGCACCTGTCGCCTGGGGGAGCATGGTGTGTGGCGAACGCTTTACGCAAGCGTCAGAAGTGAAGATGTGCAAGCGAACTATGTGCAAGCCTTCCTGGCACAGGCACGCGCGACCTGCTTTAAAAGCCTGCAAGGGATTGTGGCTGCTCAAGCGTGACTCATTGACTCCTTGCGGCAAAAGGATAAACCCCGCGGGTCAGATTGAAAATTCAGGCAAGGGGCGGCAGTCAGACATGCCCCAAGCCGAGAGGGTTCAACGTAGGCAAATGGATCGGATTACCGGCAACTGCGCCCCGCAATCACCAAGTGCGCGAGCAACGCAAAAGAGTCAGCTTGCTCAGGCTAGATCGTCTTCCCAGTCGCCCAGGATCTGCTGCAAGATACGACCCGAAAAGCCACGGCTGGCCATGAAACGATACTGCTTTGCGTAACTGCGAGGGTCATCCGGGGGGGCGCTGAACTTCTTGCTCCACACCTGTTTGGCACGCTCCAGCTCAGTTGCCATCAATTCTTCTTTAATAATTTCAGTCTGATGCACATCGACGCCATGCTGGCGAAGCTCTTGCAAAATGACCCGGGTGCCCACCCGCGAGGCGCGACGATTGACGACGCTGTGCGCAAAACGTTCGTCAGACAGCCACTTTTGCTCGACCAGTGCGTCAAGCAGGGCTTCCACTTCTTCTGCACTATCAGCATGGGGCGCCAAGCGCCGGCCCAACTCCAAACGTGAATACTCACGTCTGGACAGAAAATTCAAGGCTCTGGCCTTAAGCGAAAGCCCCGCCCGTTTGGAGGTCGCTTTCTTTTCTACAGCCGAAGCATCATCGCCAACACTGGCAGGCTCGCCATTTCTGCCCGAGTTTGTAGATCGGGCAGAAAGCGCAGCGATACGCTCCCTTTGAGCCTGCTTCCGTTCCCGGATTTCTTCCGGATCGGTCTCAAAGGGTTCCTCATCGAACTCAGGAGGAGAGATCAACGATCACCCTCGGGCGCGTCAACAACAGGCGCAGCTTCGGCACGGCTGACCGTGGTGCTCATCAAGGCTACGCCCAGTTTCTCGCGAACCTTGTTTTCGATTTCACGCGCCAGCTCCGGACGCTCTTTCAGGAATTCCCGCACATTGTCCTTGCCCTGGCCAATCCGGTTGCCGTCGTAGCTGTACCAGGCGCCCGCCTTGTCGACCACGCCGGTTTGTACGCCCAGATCGATAATCTCGCCTTCACGCGAAATACCGCTGCCGTACATGATGTCGAACTCGGTCTGTTTGAACGGAGGCGCGACCTTGTTCTTGACCACTTTAACGCGGGTTTCGTTACCCACCATTTCGTCACCGCGCTTGATCGAGCCGATGCGACGAATATCCAGACGCACGGACGAGTAAAACTTCAATGCGTTACCGCCCGTGGTGGTTTCGGGGTTGCCGAACATGACACCGATCTTCATGCGGATCTGATTAATGAAGATAACCGTACAATTGGCACGCTTGATGGTGGCGGTCAACTTGCGCAGGGCCTGACTCATCAGGCGGGCTTGCAGACCAGGGAGGGAATCGCCCATATCGCCTTCGATTTCAGCCTTGGGGGTCAGCGCCGCGACCGAGTCTATGACAATCAGGTCCACCGAGCCCGAACGTACCAGGGCTTCGGTAATTTCCAGGGCCTGCTCACCCGTGTCGGGCTGAGAGATCAGCAGATCAGCCAGATTAACGCCCAGCTTTTGAGCATACTGCACATCCAGCGCGTGCTCAGCGTCAATAAACGCGCACGTTCCCTTGAGCTTTTGCATTTCGGCAATCACTTGCAAGGTCAAGGTGGTCTTACCCGAGGACTCCGGCCCATAAATCTCGATAACGCGACCACGAGGCAGACCACCAACGCCCAAAGCAATGTCCAAACCCAGCGAGCCCGTGGAAACCACCTGGATGTCGTGCTCGACGGTGTCGTCGCCATAGCGCATGATCGAACCCTTGCCGAACTGCTTTTCGATTTGCGACAGAGCGGCGGCCAACGCCTTGGAACGTTCCGAGGCCACTGCTTTGCTGTTTTTATCGTCCATGAAAAATCCTTGACTGTGGAATGGCGCCCCAACGGACGGGCACGACAATTAAAATTCAAACCTCATTATTGCATCAAATTATACTGTATATATACACAGATATTCAAATAAATTAGGCCTGCAGCCTCGTTATCCCCTACTGACCGGCCTGACAGCCTTGTGCCACAATGCCAGCCAGCCATTCAATCATTTGTTTGTGTAGGGTCATGCGCATACTCATAGCTGAAGACGACAGTATTCTCGCGGATGGACTTTCTCGCTCCTTACGCTACGAAGGCTATGCGGTCGATGTCGTGCACGATGGCGATAGCGCCGACTCGGCCTTGCAGCTTCAAAGTTTTGACCTGTTGATTCTGGACCTGGACTTGCCCAAAAAGCCTGGCCTGTCCGTATTGCAGTCCATCCGCCAGCGGCAGGACACGCTTCCCGTGCTGATACTGACTGCCAGCGACACGGTGGAGCAGCGCGTGCGCGGCCTGGACCTGGGCGCAGACGACTATATGTCCAAGCCCTTTGCCCTGACGGAGCTGGAAGCGCGGGTACGCGCCCTGACGCGGCGCAGTACCGGCACCAGCAGCGCCTTGCTGCATCACAAACGGCTGAGCTTCGACCTGAAGGGCCGTATGGCGTATATCGACAATCAACCCCTGGAGCTGTCAGCCCGCGAAACCAGTTTGCTGGAGATTTTCCTGTCGCGCAGCGGGCGCATGATCAGCAAGAACCAGTTCGTGGATCTGCTCTGTGAGTGGGGGGAGGAAGTCACCCCTAATGCCATTGAGGTCTACATTCACCGCCTGCGCAAAAAGCTGGAGCCCAGCGGCGTGCGCATCTTGACTGTGCGGGGCCTGGGATACTGTCTGGAACCGGAAAAACTGCGAGAAGACGCTCCAGCCTAAGCGAAGGGATCGTCCATGCAGCCCGCGTCGCCCCCATCACGTGCCACTGTCGCGCCCGCCCGAAAAAGGCGCGGGGCGCCACGTCCGCTCATCCACAAGATCATGATCTGGATTTTCGGGCCCTTGTTTCTGCTGTGGACCGTGGGCATTGTCATTACCTATTTCATCGCCCAGCATATTGCCAACTCGCCCTATGACCGCACCTTGCGCGATCATCTGGACCTGCTGCGGGTGGAAATCAGCCGCCAGGACCTGAACCAGCCTATTGAGCTGTCGCACGGCGCGCAAACCATTTTGCGGCAGGAAAGTCCCACGCCCACCCTCTGGCAAATCCGCGATGCCAATGGAGCCCCGTTGGCCGGCAATGCCCATTTGCCAGTTCCCGACAGCTGGAGCTATGACACCGACCTGCTGCGTTACCGGGATGTGGTTCTGGACGATCAGAGTCTGCGTCTGGCCTATGTCTGGGGGGGCAAGGACAAAAACAACACGCCTTTTCTGGCGGTTGCCGCTGAAACGAATGAACATAGAGCGGTGCTACACCGGGAAATTCTGATCGGAATGCTGACTCCGCAATTCATTCTTGTGCCGCTGGCAGCCATGCTGGCTGGACTGGGGCTGACGCACGGGCTGGAGCCCCTGAACCTGCTGCAGGCGCGCCTGCGAGCCCGGGCGCCGGGCGACCTGTCGCCTGTGGACCAGGAACAGGCTCCGGCCGAAATTGTGCCGCTGATCGATGCCATGAACGGTCTTTTGGCTCAGCAGGCCCAGTTCTCCGCCACTCAAAGACAGTTTGTTGCCAACGCAGCCCATCAGTTGAAAACTCCTCTGGCGGGCATACGCACACAAGCCGAACTGGCCCTGCGAGAGCGTGACCCCCAACAAACGGAAGCCAGCCTGCAACAGCTGGTCCGCGGCACAGAGCGCGCCACGCGGCTGGTCACGCAAATGCTGGCGCTGGCGCGCGCCGAAAGCAGCGATGCCCTCTATGCCCCCACCAAGCAGAGCCTGGACCTGAACACCTTGACTGAACTGCATGTAGGCCAACGGGTGCCGGACGCCCTGAGTCTAGGGCTGGACCTCGGCTTGGAAAACCACCCCAAGGCCATCCTTTTGCAGGCCGATCCGGTGTTACTTGACGAACTGATCAACAATCTGCTGGACAACGCCCTGATCTACACACCGGCCGGTGGCTGGATCACCCTGCGTACGGGTCAGGCAGCCGGCAAAGGCTGGCTGGAGATTGAAGACAATGGGCCCGGTATTCCCGCGGAGCATCAGTCACGAATCTTTGACCGGTTTTATCGCATCATGGGCAACCAGGCCGACGGCAGTGGTCTGGGCTTGGCCATCGTGCGGGAGATTGCTGACATTCATGGCGCCTCCATCGACTTCATGCCACTGACGGGAGGCCAACCCAGTGGCCTGCGCTTGCGTGTCAGTTTCCCACTGTCTTTGCCTTGGAGAGCCTGAACGCATGCCCCAGACAATCACCAGTGTTGCCTCCCACAAAACCAAGAACAAACTCGACACCCAGGGACGCAAGGTTATTTTTGCCTCGGCCCTGGGGACCATGTTCGAGTGGTATGACTTCTATCTGTATGGCTCCATGGCGGCCATTTTGGCCCAGCACTTTTTTTCTGCCGTCAACCCGACGGCCGGCTTTATCTTTGCCTTGCTGGCTTTTGCGGCGGGCTTTGCAGTGCGCCCCTTTGGCGCCCTGATCTTTGGCCGCATCGGCGATCGTGTTGGACGAAAGTACACTTTTCTGATCACCATTTTACTGATGGGCCTGTCCACTTTTTTGGTGGGCGTCCTACCCAGCTATGAGGCTATCGGGATCGCCGCCCCCATCATGCTGATCGTCCTGCGTCTACTGCAGGGTCTGGCCATGGGAGGTGAGTACGGCGGCGCTGCAACCTATGTGGCCGAGTACGCTCCCCAGCACCGGCGCGGCTTTTATACCAGCTGGATTCAGACCACGGCATCAGTCGGTTTATTGCTGTCGCTGCTGGTCATCATGGGCATACGCAGTCTGGTCGGCGAAGAAGCTTTTGTCGTCTGGGGCTGGCGTATTCCATTTTTGATTTCCGTGCTGCTGCTGGCCATTTCCGTGTGGATACGGATGAACCTGAAAGAGTCGCCCGCCTTTCAGCACATCAAGGAAGAAGGCACGTTGTCGACCTCGCCCATTACCGAGTCCTTTGGCCGCTGGGCCAATCTGCGCATCGCTCTGCTGGCCTTGTTCGGGCTGACGGCAGGCCAGGGCGTGGTCTGGTATACGGGGCAGTTCTACGCTTTGTTCTTCATTACGCAAATGCTGGGACTGCAGGCCACGCTGGCACAAACCCTGATGGTCATCTCCCTCTTGCTGGCCACTCCCCTGTTCATCTTTTTTGGCTGGCTATCCGATCAGGTCGGACGCAAACCCATTATTCTGACGGGCTGTCTGCTGGCTGCACTCACCTACTACCCCGTGTTTCAAGGGCTGGCTTATTTTGCCAACCCTGCTCTGGTGCAGGCCCAACGCAACGCCCCGGTTACGGTCATCACCGATCCGACCCGTTGCTCCTTCCAGTTCAATCCAGTGGGCAGCCATACCTTCACCAGTTCTTGCGACATTGTGAAGTCGTATATGGCCAGCCATGCGGTCAGCTACAACAACGTCAAGGGCGCCCCCGGCCAGGTCGCCCAGGTCCGAATTGGCGATCATGTGATTGATGGCTTTGAGGGTGGGCACCTGAGCCGGGCCGATTTTGCCCGGCACTCGCAGGAACTGAAAAACGAACTGACCGACACCATGCGTCAGTACGGATACCCGGACAGGGCCGATCCCGAACAGGTTAACAAGCTCATGCTGGTGGTCTTGCTGACTTATCTGGTAGCGCTGGTCACGGCAGTCTACGGCCCTATCGCCGCCATGCTGGTGGAGATGTTCCCGATTCGTATCCGCTACACCTCCATGAGTCTGCCCTATCACATCGGCAACGGCTGGTTCGGCGGCTTCTTACCGACCCTGTCTTTTGCCCTGATTGCGCTTACCGGCAATATTTATGACGGCCTGTGGTACCCGATTCTGGTGTGCCTGCTCACCGTCGCCATTGGTGCGCCTTTTGTGCGAGAGACGCGCCATAACGATATCAATCGTTAGCCCTGTCTGCAGGCGGATAGCCTGGCGTGTCGCAAAAAGGCCAGATGGACTGGCAAATGCAAGGGTGCGTAAATGGCCGGGCGGCACAAGAACATCTGCGCGTACAATCGAACATTGCCTCGGGCTGTATGCCCGCTCCTTTTCTACGTTTATTTATCTTCGTCTCCATGTGGTTTAAGAATCTACGCATCTATCGCCTCTCCCCCGACTGGACATGTTCCGCCGCAGAGCTGGAAGAAGCTCTGGCCAAACACAGCTTTACGCCAGGCTCCAGCCAGGAACCCTTGAGCCTGGGCTGGGTTAGTCCCCGTGAAAACAATGCCCTGGTGCATGAGGTCAACGGTCAGTATCTGATCGCCCTGCGCGCCGAAAAGAAACTGCTGCCCACCACAGTCATCAATCAGGTCGCGCGCGAGAAGGCGCGTGATATTGAGGAGCAGCAAGGCTACAAGCCCGGCCGCAAGCAGATGAAGGAAATCAAGGAACAGGTCATCGTAGATCTGATGCCGCGTGCTTTTGCGGTCTCGCGCGACACCCGGGTCTGGCTGGACACCCGCAACCACTGGCTGGCCATTGATGCGGCGGCTACGGCTAAAAGTGATGAAGTGCTGGGGCTGCTGGCCAAAAGCGTGGAACCGTTCCCTGTGCAGCCGCTTTACACCGAACAATCCCCCGGCGCCGCCATGACCTCCTGGCTGGTGGAAGAAGAACAGCTGGCCAATTTCACCATTGACCAGGACACCGAGCTACGTTCGACGGGCGATAGCGGTGCGGCCGTGCGCTACGTCAAGCAAAGTGCCGATATCGACGAAGTGCGCAAGCACGTCGAAGCGGGCAAGCAATGCACCCGACTGGCCATGACCTGGGCGGATCGCATCAGCTTTGTACTGACCGACGCGCTGGACATCAAACGTGTCGCACCGCTCGATATCCTGACGGAAAAGCAGGATGTGACTGCCGTCAACGACGAAGAAATCTTCGATGCGGACATGACGCTGATGACGTCCGAACTGGCTAAAATGATCAGCGACCTGGTCGAGGTGCTGGGCGGTGAACGCAAGTAAGCCCACGTCCTTCCTGGACTGCTGGCTCCCACTTCAGCTTAGCTCCTGCTGAGCGGCACGATACACACCGGGCGTCATCCCCGTCCAATGACGGAAAGCCCGGTGAAAGGTCGCTGGCGAACTGAACTTCAATGCATACGCAATTTCAGCCAGCGACATATCTTTGCGCAGCAATTTGAAAATCGCCAGATCCCGGCGCAATTCATCCTTAATCCCTTGAAAGGACAGACCTTCTTCCTGAAGTCTGCGGATCAGGGTACGCGCCGAAATATGCAGTTTCCCCGACACGTCCTGCAGGGTCAAACCCAGATCGGTGTGCAAAATCTCCCGTACTTTCAATCGCAGGGCATGCTCATGATACGAGGTGAAAATCCAGTCGCGCGGGGCCCGCTCCAGAAAGGCCCTGGCCTCCACCTGAGTGCGCTGCGGACGCACCTGACCGAGTTCCGCGCCAAACACAATGTGTGAGCACGGCACATCAAAACTCACTGAAGCAGGAAACAAGACGGAGTAATCCGCCGCGAACGCTGGCCGCGCAAACGCAAAAGCCACTTGTTGCACGGGCACCTCACGCCCCATCAGCCAGGACACGATGCCGTGCGTGAGCTTGAGCATCAGGGCATGTCCGAAACGATGCACACAGGCATCCCCATAGCGGGGCACCAGCTCAATACCCAGGTCTGTATCGGTGCGGATCAGATTCAGGCTGAAATCGTCCAGCAACAGATTCCAGAACTGGGTAAAGCGGTACAAAGCCACATTGATGGACGGCGCATCCCGCACCGTGCGCACGATGTATTTCAAGGCTCCCGCCCGTATAGGCCGGGTCCAGAACCCCATCATCTCATCGCCTGTTTTACGGGCGCTGACCTGATACAAGCGCACCAGTTGATCCCGCGTCAGACGAGCGCCAGGGCGATCAATAAAATCCTTCACGATGCCTGACTGCTTCAGGCAATGATCCAGCACCTGTTCCGAATAGCTGGTGCGCAAACTGTGAAACCAGTCCTGCACCAGATCCAGCGCCACCGTGGCAGTGTGCGCAGCATCGACAGGAACCGGTAGCGTGCCGGGCAAAGCATTCATCTTTCCATGACCCTTCAAAGATTGTCACTTTTTGCATATTCAACGACAGTATTCGCTATTGGGCAAGGGGCGAAACCATCCTATGCTGATAGTCATAATACAAGGAGACATCACCATGTTAGGCACTGGAAATATGATGCACATGCCCTTGCTCATCAGTTCAATTCTCACCCATGCCGTAGAGAATAACCCGGAGCAAGAAATCGTCACCGCCCTGGACAATGGCGAGCTGCATCGCTACCGCTATCTTGACTTTGCCCAGCGGGTTCAGGATTTGGCCCAGGGACTGCGACAGCATGGGGTGCAAGCGGGCGAGCGCGTGGCGACATTAGCATGGAACACCTATCGTCACCTGGAAATTTACTATGCCACCTCGGGTATCGGTCTGGTCTGCCATACCGTCAACCCCCGCCTGACGCGCGAGCAAATTGCCTTCATCATCAATGATGCCCAAGACGCGGTGATGTTTTATGACGAACATTTTGAGGACCTGGTCAGCGATCTGCGCAGCCAGTGTCCCAGCGTCCGACACTGGGTACGCATGGGTAGCAAGGCACAAGGTGACCTGGCCGACCAGTATGAAGATTGGCTGGGCAACGATACGACGGGCTTTGAATGGCCGGTCTTTGACGAGCACACCGCCAGCGGCCTGTGCTACACCTCCGGCACCACCGGCGACCCCAAGGGCGCGCTCTATTCCCATCGTTCCACCCTTTTGCATGCCTATGCCTCAGCGCACCCCAATGCGCTGTGCATTGCCAGCGCCGACGCTGTCATGCCGCTGGTGCCCATGTTTCACGTCAATGCCTGGGGCCTGCCCTACTCTGCGCTGATGTCCGGCGCCAAACTGGTACTGCCTGGCGCCAATCTGCAAGGTGAGCGCATTTATTCCCTGTGTGAGCGCGCCGGCGTGACGCTGTCCGCTGGTGTACCCACCATCTGGAAAACCGTGCTGGATTACGCCAACGCTCAAGGCAAGACATTTAGCACCTTGAGTCGCATTTTGATTGGCGGTTCGGCCTGCCCGCCCAATATGATTGCCAGCTGGGCTCAATACGGCATTACGGTACGCCATGCCTGGGGCATGACTGAGACCTCGCCGCTGGGCACCGTCTGCCAACTACTGCCCAAGCACCGCACCTTGCCCGAGGCGCAGAAACAGCACGTTCTAGCCTCTCAAGGCCGTGCCCTGTTCGGTGCACGCCTGAAGACCGTTGACGACCAAGGCAATACCTTGCCACGCGACGGCAAGAGCAGCGGCCACCTGCTGATCCAGGGCAACTGGATCATGGACCGCTATTACGGCAAGCCCGATCTGGCCAGCGAAAACGGCTGGTTCCGCACTGGCGACGTAGGCTCCATCGACGCCGACGGCTATGTCTACATTACCGACCGTAGCAAGGATGTGATCAAGTCCGGTGGCGAATGGATCTCTTCGATCGAGATCGAAAACATCGCCATGGAAGAACCCTTGGTTGAGCTGGCTGCCTGTATCGCCCAGGCCGACGACAAATGGGGCGAACGACCAGTCCTGTTCGTGGTGCCCCGCGAAGGCGCTGAGCTGGACGAGATCCACCTGCTCAAGCGCTACCAGGATCGCGTCACCCGCTGGTCCGTACCCGACAAAGTCATTTTCATCGACCAGATGCCCATGACAGCAACTGGAAAAATTCAAAAAATGGCGCTGCGCAAGATGCTGACCGATCAAACCGATCCCCGCTGACTTGCACCACTGCCCTCGCATTTACGTAACACAAGGAGTTTTTTATGGCCGCCCCTTTCCTGCTCACCACCGAGTTGGACAACATCGGAATTGTCACGCTGAACAAGGCGCACAAGCGCAATGCCCTGGATGAAGAGGCCATCGCTGAAATTGACGCCTACTTTTCCAATATTCCCGAGCATATCCGGGTAATTCTGATGAAGGCCGAAGGCGATCACTTTTGCGCAGGCCTGGACCTGAAAGAGCACCACGATAAAGAACGGAGCGCGGTGGACTTTCTGCGTGTCTGCCAAAGCTGGCACCGGGCCTTTGACAAGATTGAGCACGGCGGCATTCCCGTCATTGCCTGCCTGCAAGGCGCAGTGGTCGGAGGTGGGCTGGAACTGGCCAGTGCCGCGCACATCCGCGTTGCCGACAGCAGTACCTTTTTTGCCCTGCCCGAGGGTACACGCGGCATCTTTACTGGCGGCGGTGCCACCGTGCGAACGGCAAAAATCATCTCTCCGAACCGCATGATCGAACTGATGCTGACAGGTCGTGTGCTCGATGCCGTGGAAGGAGAGCGTCTGGGGCTGGCGCATTACGTGTGCAACAACGAAGCCAATCCCAAAACAGCCTATGAGCTGAGCCTGGAACTGGCCCAGCGCATTGCGGGCAATGCCCTCTTATCGAACTACGCCATCGTCAGTTCGATCAGCCGCATTGCCGATATGTCTGCCACCGATGGTCTCTTTGCCGAGGGCTTGATGGCAGCGGTCGTACAGACCGGGCGGGACGTACAAGAGCGCCTGGGCGAGTTCGTTAACAAGAAAGCTCATAAAGTGAAGCCGAGCAAATAACATCGGCCAGGCGGACATGGGCAGTAATCACAACAATACGGAGACAAAACCATGCTGTCGCATCAAGAGTTAAGCCGGGCACTGTCCGGACTACAGGAATATGAACAACTCAAGTCGCAGCGTCGGCGTCTGGCATTTGCCTGCGCCGGCATCTGCCTGGGACTGACGGGCCTGTTTATTGTAATGGCCATTTTCTGGCCGACTGTGTTGACCCATGACCTGGGCGGTGGAGGAGCCGTCAACGCAGGCATGGTGTACGGAATAGGACTGATTTTTGTGTCCTGGTTATTGACTGGCGTGTATATCCACATCGCCAACACCCGCTTTGACCCCTTGTGCGAGCGCGTACTGGCCAAGGTGAACCCATGAATACTCAAGCCATTTTGATCTTTGGGGCCTTTGTCGTGGTGACCTTGGGCATCACGTACTGGGCATCGTCGCGCACGCGCTCCAGCTCGGACTTTTACACGGCGGGCGGAGGCATTACCGGCACACAAAACGGTCTGGCCATTGTGGGTGACTATATGTCCGCAGCGACCCTGCTGGGCATTTCGTCCCTGGCGTTTACCAACGGCTTTGACTCCTTGCTGTACGCCGTCTGCGCCTTTATGGGCTGGCCGATCATCATGTTTTTGATTGCCGAGCGTTTGCGCAACCTGGGCCGCTACACCCTGAGCGATATTGTCTCGTACCGTCTGGATGAACGCAGCACCCGCATCTTTACCGCCATCAGCTCGCTGACCGTCGTGCTGTTTTACCTGATCGTCCAAATGGTCGGTGCCGGGCAACTGGTACAACTGCTTTTTGGTATTGATTACACCTATGCCGTGGTAGCGGTGGGTCTGCTGATGATGGTATATGTGGTCGTTGGCGGCATGGTGGCTACCACCTGGGTACAAATCATCAAGGCCGTCCTGATGATGGGTAATGGCTTTCTGATGGCGGCCCTGGCCCTGTATTACTTCAACTTCGACTTTTCCGCTCTGGTCAGCGCTGCGGCCGACCATCACCAGGCTGGTACTGCCATGAAAGGCCCCTGGAAACTCATGGCCGATCCCTTCTCCGGCCTGTCACTGGCCGTCTCGCTGGTGTTTGGCATTGCCGGTCTGCCGCACATCATGATGCGCTTTTTCACCGTGCCCGATGCGCGAGCCGCTCGCAAATCCGTCTTTGTGGCGACTGGCCTGATGGGTGTGTTCTTTGTGGTGATCTGTTTTCTGGGCCTGGCTGCCATGGCCATCCTGCCGAATCACCCCGAATTCTACGTGGACGGCAAGGTGGGCGGCATGGTGCTGGGCGGCTCGAACATGCCTATCATGCATCTGGCTACGGCCCTGGGCGGCAACCTCCTGTTCGGTTTGCTGGCCGCGGTCTCCTTTGCCACGATTCTGGCCGTGGTCAGTGGCTTGACCCTGGCCGGTGCCTCGGCCATTGCGCATGACTTGTACGCCAAGGTGATCCGTCGTGACGAGGTCACCCCCTCCCAGGCCATGCGCGTCAATCGTCTGGCTTCCATTGGCATTGGCCTTGTCGCCATTTTCCTGGGGCTGTTGTTCCGCGATCAGAATGTCGCCTTCCTGGTTGCCCTGGCTTTCAGTATCGCGGCCTCGGCCAATTTCCCGGTCTTGCTGATGTCCATGTACTGGCGCGGGGTGACGACTCGCGGCGTCATTTATGGCGGTTTAAGCGGCCTGCTTGTGGCCCTGGGGCTGGTGATTCTCTCGCCCGCCGTCTGGGTGCGCATTCTAGGCTTTTCCGAAGCCGTATTTCCTTACGACTTCCCCACCCTGATTTCCATGCCTTTGGCATTTTTCATGATCTACCTGGTATCGAAGCTGGACAGCAGCCGCCGCGCCAGCCAGGACCGCGCCGGGTTTGACGCCCAGCAGGTCCGGGCTGAAACCGCCGTCGGCATTGCCGCCGTGTCTCACTAGATAACTGGTACTCTGGCGGCAAGTCACCTGACGAACTTGCCGCCCCTTGTTTCCATTCATCCCAGCAGGAGCATCACCATGACAGAGTTAAACACCCCCGAAATTGCTCACTACATCGGAGGTGGCCAGCACGCTGGCGCCGGCACACGCACTCAAGCGGTATACAACCCGGCTACCGGCCAGGTCAGCGCCAAGGTCAAACTGGGTAACCAGCAGGATATCGACAACGCCGTGGCCAGTGCCCAGGCCGCTTTCCCAGCCTGGGCCGACACGCCGCCCCTGCGCCGCGCCCGTGTGCTGTTCAATTTTTTGGCCTTGCTCAATGAGAACAAGGAAAAACTGGCTGCCATGATCACTGCTGAGCACGGCAAGGTCTTATCCGATGCTATGGGCGAGGTCACCCGAGGCATTGAGATTGTGGAATTTGCTTGCGGTATCCCCCAACTGCTCAAAGGTGATTTCACCGAACAGGTCAGCACCAATATCGATAACTGGACCCTGCGCCAGCCTCTGGGAGTCGTGGCGGGCATCACTCCCTTCAACTTTCCCGTCATGGTTCCCATGTGGATGTTTCCTGTCGCTATCGCGGCCGGTAACACGTTCGTACTCAAACCCAGTCCCATTGACCCCAGCCCCAGCCTGTTCATCGCCGAGCTGCTCAAGCAAGCCGGCCTGCCAGACGGCGTATTCAACGTGGTGCAGGGTGATAAAGACGCGGTTGAGGCCCTGGTCAATCACCCGGATGTTCAGGCGGTATCCTTTGTAGGTTCCACCCCGATTGCCAATCGCATTTATGAAATGGGCGCAACGGGCGGAAAACGTGTTCAGGCGCTGGGCGGCGCCAAGAACCACCTGGTCGTCATGCCTGACGCCGATATCGACCTGACCGTGGACGCCCTGATCGGCGCCGCCTACGGCTCGGCTGGCGAGCGTTGCATGGCCATCTCGGTGGCCGTACTGGTGGGTGACTCTGCCGAACGCATCCTGCCCAAGCTGGAAGAACGTACTCGCAGTCTGAAGATTCTGAACGGCACCAATGCTGCCGCCGAAATGGGCCCCATCGTGACCCCTCAAGCGCGCGAACGCATCCGTGGCTGCATCGACAAAGGGGTACAAGAAGGCGCCAAGCTGCTGGTGGATGGCCGTAACTTTGACGGCGCCAAAGCCGGTGAAGGATGCGAGGACGGTTTCTGGATGGGCGGCACCCTGTTCGATCACGTCACCCCCGACATGAGCGTGTATCAGGACGAGATCTTTGGCCCTGTTCTGTGCTGCGTACGCGTACCGGATCTGGCCAGCGCCATTGAGCTGATCAACAAGCACCAGTTCGGCAACGGTGTGGCTTGCTTTACCAGCGACGGTAACGTGGCCCGTGAATTTGGCCGCCGCATCCATGTGGGCATGGTTGGTATCAACGTCCCTATTCCTGTCCCTATGGCCTGGCACGGCTTTGGTGGCTGGAAGAAGAGCCTGTTTGGCGATATGCACGCCTACGGTGAAGAAGGCGTGCGCTTTTACACCCGCCAGAAATCCATCATGCAGCGCTGGCCAGAAAGCATCTCCAAGGGAGCGGAATTTGCCATGCCTACGTCCAAGTAAAGGTGGATTTGCCGGGCTGACTCTTCGCCTCCTGGCGGCGATTCGGCCTGGCATATCGCTCTAAGCCTGCTCACCCAGCAGACTTAAAAAGCACTTTTATCAAAGAGAAAAAAACCGGGGCTCTGATTCAGAGCCCCGGTTTTTCTATTCATGTGTATTTAGCGCTGACGCCTGCTCCACTTAGTACATACCGTGGAAAACCGCATCATCAGGACCGACGTGGGAGGGAGGATTCCAGGTCACATCCCGCATCGAGTGCTGCACCAACGTTTCCACACCCAACAAAACGGCAAAGATAGCCATGCGGACAGGAATCCCATTGTCAGCCTGGCGGAAAATAGCCAGACGAGGGTCGTGGTTCAGATCCACGCTCAAATCATGGGCCCCTTCGCGGCTATCGCGTGGCAGCGGGTGCATCACAATCACATCCGGGCCGCAGCAGCGATCAATAATCGCCTTGTTAACTTGAAAGTCGGCCGTAAAGCTGCCGTCCTGCCCTTCCTCAAACCGCTCTTTTTGTACACGCGTGGCGTAAATCACGTCCACACCGGGCAAGCCTTTTTCCAAGGAACTGGTCTGCTCGATCACATGCTTACCTTGCTTGGCCACCTGCTCGACAATATGTTCGGGCATCTCCAGGCCAGGAGGCGCAATCAATGTAAATTTCAGGCCGCGGTACATGCCCAGCAGCTTGATGAGCGAATGCACGGTACGGCCATATTTCAAGTCACCCACCAGGGCGATATGTGCGCCGTCCAACAATTTGCCCAGACGGGAGAACTCCGTGCTGATGGTATACAAATCCAGCAAGGCCTGGCTGGGGTGTTCACCCGCCCCGTCACCACCATTCACCACCGGGATGTTGGTGGCACGCGCAAATTCAGCAACCGAACCCTGTTCGGGATGACGAATCACCATGGCGTCCACGTAACCGCTCATGACGCGGCTGGTGTCGTAAATGGATTCGCCTTTGGCCATGGAGGAAAAGGTAAAGCCGGTCGTGTCACACACCGAACCACCGAGGCGGCAAAAGGCCGAGCCGAAGCTGACGCGGGTACGAGTCGAGGCTTCAAAAAACAGGTTACCCAGCACAGCGCCTTCCAGCACGCGCGATACTTTCTGACGGCGGGCGATAGGCTGCATGATGTCGGCCAGACTGCACAGCTCTTCCACGGTTTCACGGGTGAACTGGTCAACTGACAAGAGCTGATGTTTGCCACCGGTGGCAATGCGATCACGCAAGGGGCCCGACTGTGCGCTTTGCGCATACTTGCTCAGCAACGCTTCATTTTCCACGATTTCCGTGACAAAGCGCTGCACCACTTCGGGCATGGCCCGGGACTCCAAGGAGCCTTCCGGCAGCAGCCAGGTGTCAAGAGCACGACGCTTCACCCCAATACGTGCCGCAAAAACGTCACGAGTCAGGTTCAGGCGACGCATTGCATCACGCAAAAAAACTTGTTGGGAGACGGCCATATCAGCTCTCGCTTATGAAATATACGCAATGCGCATATTTTAAAACCGCAAAGCTGAAAAAAGCGAGGAGGAATTGGGGCTATTGCAGAAAATACAACGCCGATCTACGCAGCAGATGGCAGGACCCGACATGCGAAAGCCCAGCCTGCTGGCATGGCATCGTTCAAGGATGCTGCCGGATCACTATTGGGTACGCTAAAAACCGGTCCGCTTTACTGGCCTGTCAGCCATTCACTATGTTGATAGGCAAGGTCGGCCAAACCCAAGGTGCCCCAGACGCCAATCACAAACAGCGCCAAGCTCAGGGCCAGAAAGAAGGCAGAACAGAATCCGGGTATCCAGGCCCAACGGCGCCCTGTCCTGGAACTGTGCCAGACCAAGGTCCACTGGCTCCAACACAAGGCCAGAAAGGCTGACACCACCCCCATTAAAAAGACAAACAAGGGCAGGCGTAAGAAGGCGGGAACAAAAACTGATGAGATCGCCCCCGTGCCCATCAACATGATGAACACAAGCGCCGCCCCGTGCAGGGCGATCAGAACCCGGAAAGAAAGAATGTAGAAAGCAAGACTGCCTGGTGGGTTCACCATACCGACTTTCCTGTCAGGAACAAGAGCAGCGGGCTGGCGCCCACCGCGTTTTTCAAACAGCCGGACTTGGGTGAACCCAGGGCCAGAGCAGCATTCAAATCAAACAATCGCGCTTACTTCTTGCCGTTGTTTTGGGTCGCCTGCGGGCCGGCTATGGCGCGAGCCGCCGCCAGCGCATTGGCTTCCGTGCCTACCATGAAAATCAGGCGGCCGTCTTTAACGGGCGAACCATACGCAGGTGCCGCCAACATGGTGTCACCCACGACCAAAGCCAGACGCTTTTTGGGGAACTGGGTCGTCACTTGCAGCAAACGCTGAGCCGCTTCAGGCGTCAGATCCAGCGCCAGCAAACCCTCTTTGCTGTCGTTTGTGCCGGCCTGCACGCCCACCAAATCCTCACGCACCACAACGGCGCGTGGATTCACGAACAGCACACCATTGGGCTGCACATCGACGCGAGCCCAACCTGCTTGTTCCTGTGTATCAGCCAAAAAGATCTGCACAGGCGCTGCCTGTTGCTCGGCCCCGGCCTGAGCGGGTGCTTGTTGCGCTGACGTAGAGGGAGCCTGCGTTGCCGCGCTGGACGTACCGGCAGCGTCACTCGGCTTTTCTTGTACGGTTTGACAAGCAGCCAAGGCGAGCAGACCAACGGGCGCCAAAATTCGAGCCAGTGTGCGTAAAGTCATCATAGTGAAGTTCCCCCCTCTCTTTACGAAGTATCAATAAGGATAGCAGTGTATCAGTCATGCAAAAGAGCAAGCGGTTAATCTTTGTTAAAGCTTGTCATTTGTGCACCTCTAATTTGTACACTGACTTGGTCCATCAACCGACCTTGTTCGGTTTTCAGTTCAATGCGCAGCGTACCGGGTACCAGGGGAATACGCACTTGGGCCCCACCGCCCGCTTTCACGCCCTGGACCCACCATTCCAACGCTTCGTTGATTTGCCCCTGCGCCAGCAAGCGCAGTTGCTGGTTTTGCGGCGGAATATCCGGGTCCAAGGCCAAGATCGTACCGTCGACGGGCTCCTGGATACGGGCCGGACCGGCATAGGCCAGATTTGCATCGTTCAACTGAATACGATCGGTCTGCGTGCCCTCTACAAAAAACTCTTCACGACTGGGCTCCAAAGCCGGCACAAACACGATTTGTCGAAGCTGCACCTGCTCTGGCCGGACCGTTTGACGACCGGGTCTGTACTGGTTCAGGACAGAGATGACCTCGTGCCAGATCGGTGCGGCCCCACTGACGCCGGATACATCTTGCATACTTTGTCCTGCACTGTTGCCAACCCAGACGCCCACTGTGTAGTGCTCCGTCCAGCCCAGAGCCCAGTTATCACGCATATCTTTACTGGTTCCGGTCTTGACCGCGCTCCAGAACGGGGTACTCAAGGCACTGTCCAAGCCGAAGGTCAGCACACGGGCCTGACGGTCAGACAACATATCACCCACAATCCAACTGGCTCCAGGGTCCATGACGGGACGAAACGCTGCCATGGACTGATCCATACGCACGTTTACCGCCTGAGCCTGGCCCAGATTAGCCAGAGCACGGTACGCGTTGGTCAGCTCCAGCAAGGTGACATCAGCACTGCCCAAGGCCAGGCTGTAACCATAAAAATCACCGTCCTGCCGCAAATTAAGCCCCAGTTCGCGCAAACGCTCCACCAGACTGGCCGGCCCCAGCAAGGTCAGAACGCGTACGGCAGGGATATTCAGGGACGAAGCCAAAGCATTGCGCGCACTAACCCAGCCAATAAACTGCTTATCGTAGTTTTGTGGAATATACAGACCATTGCCGGTTGGCAGATTCAAGGGTGAGTCCTGCAGCAAGGAAGCGGCCGTCAGCAGACGCTTCTCGATGGCCAGCTCATATAGAAAAGGTTTGAGCGTGGAACCTGCCTGACGCAAAGACCGGGCATGATCGACCTGCGCGGCTTCGGACAGGTCGCCGCTGGAGCCCACATAGGCCAGCACCTGCCCCTGATGATTATCCAGCACCACTACGGCCGCATCCTGCACACGGGCGGTGCGCAGATCCAGCAGATGTCGTCGCACACTGGCTTGAACCTGCCGTTGAAGACGCGAATCCAGGGTAGTGTGCAAGCGATCCCCTGCTTCGGTCTGTGGACTTTGCTCCAGAACCCAGCGGGCGAAATGCGGCGCCAGTTGCGTCTGCCCCAGTGGTGCCTGCCCGGCTCGACGCAAGGCCACAGGCACCAGATGACTTAATGCTTGGCACTGCTGGGCGCGTCCCATTGCCTGCAAGGTCAAGCAGGCCCGACGCTCGACCGTCAAGGCCGAGGCATTGGGGCCTCGCAGCAAAACGGCAGCAATCGCTGACTCGCGTGCATCCAGCGCAGCGGCCTGCTTTTGAAACAGGGTGCGTGCCATCGCATCCACCCCGACAAGCTCGCCCCGAAAGGCTACCTGATTGAGGTAAGCCTCCAGAATTTGCGGTTTGGTCCAGGTATCTTCCAATGATTGAGCGGCAACTACCTGATCCAGTTTTTGCCACACCGAACGCCCGCCCCGTCCGCCAAGCAGCGTATGATCCAACAGCCCGGCCAACTGCATGGTAATGGTGGACGCGCCTCGGCTCCGTCCCGCAAACACACCGTCCCAGGCCGCAGAACCCACTGAAAGCCAGTCCACCCCGCCATGCGATTCAAAACGGCGATCTTCGGACATCAAGACCGCCAATTGCAAAGCCGGGGAAATCTGCTCCAGCGCCACCCAGTCGCCGCGCCGTTGATGAAAGTCCAGTCGCACCCGCTGGATGAGCTGGCCCTGGCGATCCAGGACCTGCACATCAGACGATCGGAAGGACTGACGAACGTCTTCATAGCTGGGTGTGGCCTGTCCGGAGCTGGCCCATAGGGCCAGTCCCGACAACAGCAACCCTGCTTTAATGGCTTGGCGCATCCACAACGTCCAAAACGTGCTCATTAGGCCAGAGAGCAAAAACATCGGGCTCGTACAAAGCCTCGGCCCGCGTGGCCGGCAATACAAACTGGCCCACCGTGTTCAGGCGCAGTGTGTAACTGACTTCCGTCGTGCCTTCCTCAAAACGCTCGTAATACGCCCGGTAACCATCGAAGCGGCGCTCGATAAAGCTGGGCCATTGACCGGACTGCGTCTGACCAGCCGTGGCCATGGCCGAATCCCGACCCAGTCCACTGCCCAGAATGGTCGCGCCGGCAGGAACCGGGTCAGACACGACCACCCAACTGGCCTGGCCTTGCGCCTTGACCTTGATCGTCACCCGCATGATGTCGCCACGGCTCCACACGCCTGGTTTGGCCTGCTCCACAGCCTGAACCTGACGCTCTATGCTCAAACCGGCCGCCACAGGCTTGGTCACCGGCACAGCGGCCAGAGAGCGAACGTCAATCCAGGCCTTGCCCTCACCTAGTTGCTCAACGCTCAAGTTGTCTGCCTGCTCGCCACGCCAAGGCACATCCATTTTGGTGGAGCGTACGCCCTGGCCGTCGGGTGTCAGCATATCCCAGTCCACCACCTGGGCCGTTTCGGAGCCCAGAATCACCATGGACTGTCCTGTCGGGGCCTGCTCGTGATGACGGCTGAATTGCTCGATGGCCAGGCTGCCCAAGAGGTTCTCCGTCGTCATGCGCCAGGCACCACGCTGTTGCTCGGCCAACAGACCTTGGGCCAGACGAGGCATGTCCTCAGTCCAGTCAGGCATCTCATTGACCAAGAGCATCAGGCGAGCCTGATTGGTCACCCGGCTGGTCATGGCCCAGGGACTGCCATTGAGTGCATCGTCGCCAAACACCAGACGGGTTCCGCGGCTGATCAGACGTGCCTGAATCAGCCCCAGTGCTTCTTTACGGCTTTGCGCAGCTTGCTTGATCCCGGGCAGGCGCTGGGTCAGATCCACCCATGCCAGCAGAATATCGGTCGGCCAGCTTTGCAAATTCAACTCGACCGAATCGAGCATTGTGACGCGCGCACGGCCGTACTTCGCCAATACGGCAACCGCACGAATGACTTCGATATCCCGCTCCTGGCGAGAAACGGTCTGCATGGACGGGATTCGGCCATTGACCACGTTATCCAGTCCTTGCAGCATCTCGTTGCGAAAGCCGTCAGGAATGGGATAGTTCAGCCCCATGGACTGAGCCATGTAACTGATATCCAGAATGTAGCTGGTCAGTACACGGCTACCCCAACCGTAATTGCTGGGGAAATAACGCAGCAAGCCATCCTGGTCTAGATAGGAAGGCAGACGCTGCATCAGACCAGCCCATGCGCCTTCAGCACGCAGGCCCATGAAGCGGGAGGCTTGCTGTTCAAAGCAGGTATAAGGATAGCGTTCAAACCAGGCCCGCACCCCTTCCATTCCGCCCCCCAAGGAGGAACGGAACAACATTTGCAGGCCGCCCTGCACCCCGCCCTGCTCATTTTTCAGGGCGCCGGCCGGCACTTGCACCGACATGTTCAATGGCTGCTCCATGGACACGGACACCAGCGTTCCTTGCTGAACCGTTACCGGCGTGGCCGTAAAGACTTCCTGCTTGATGGAGAGGCTGTCCTTGGCAGGTTTGCTCTTGCCCGCCGCCTGCAGCACTTCCTGCGCATCCAGTGTCCATTCCAACTGATGCGAATCAGCCGAGCCACTGGAGGCTGGGACCGTTATGGGCCAGGAGACCACTTTGGCCGAACCGGAAGCCAGTTCAACGGTTTGCTCAGGCAAGGCGGCTGATGGCAAGCCCTTGCCACGGTACTGTGCCTGCACGTTGACCGTCATGGCACGCGGGCTGCTGTTTCGCAGCGTAAGCTGAGCCTGGTACTGATCGCCTTCGCGAGCAATCGCGGGCAAACCAGGAATGATCTGCAGATCCTGCGTGGTGACGATCTGGGCGGAGCCACTGCCAAAACGCTCACCAGCCAAATCGGCAACGGCCACGATGCGGTACTGGGTCAAGGAGTCTTTGAGGGGGACCGTCACGGTCGCGCGTCCTTGAGCATCCAGCTCCACATTGCCCTTCCATAGCAACAAGGTGTCGAGCAACTCGCGGGTGGGGCTCTTGCCGCCGCCACCGCCTGCTGCCACCGCCTTGCGGCCATAATGTCGACGTCCCACAATCTCGGACTGTGCTGTAGCGGTCTGCACGTTGTAACCCCGCAAAGCACGCATGGCCGTGAGCAGGTCCCAACTCGTGTTAGGGCTCAGTTCCAGCAAGGCCTGATCCACGGCCGCCAGGGCCACGGAAGCACCGGCTGCGGGTGAACCATCCGGTTTGAGAACCTGAATATCCACCTGGGCCTGCTCACGGATGGCGTACTGATTGCGATCCGTGCTGACTTTCACATCCAGCGCATCTTGCTGGCTACTCACTTCGATACCGGCCAGACCAAAGCGATAGCTGGGCTTGGACAAATCTACCGTGGTAGTCGGGGCCACAAACTCGCCCCCCCCTTCCGAGTAGGCCTTGTACCAGGTCAGAGGCTGGCTCCAGCCCCAGCTGAAAAAGGAGTACCAGGGAACATCACGCAGACGCCCCCGCAGCACCAGCACGGAAACGTAGACATTCGGCCCCCATTCGGGTTTGATCTCCACGCTGACGGTCGGATTGTCGCCTTCGAGCTGGACAACCTGGGCCTGCAACACACCCTCGCGCTCCACCGACACCAGGGCGGTGGCCTCACGGAATGGCATTCGCACCTGGAACTGCGCCTTTTCGCCCGGCGCCCAGGTCTTTTTCGCAGGAATGACATCTATCCGGTCATCATTCTGACCACCAAACCACAACGAGCCCGAACCGCTGACCCAGACCGTGCTGGCGGCCACCGACTCACGGCCCTTGTCATCACGCGCAATGGCACGCAGCTCCACCTGGCCGCCTTTCTCCAGTTTTACATCGCACTGCACCAACCCCTGTTCGTCGCTGCGTCCCTCGCAGACCGTACCCAGGTCTTGGCGCTGCTCCTGGTTGTCGTAGCTGTAAAACCCGCCCACCATACGCTTACGAATCGAGAAGCGCTGCACATTGGCGGCCTCAATACGGACTGGTACATTCTTCAAGGGCTTGCCGTCAGGGCTTAAGGCAATAGCCGAGAGCTGGGTGGATGAACCCGCCGCCAACCAAGTGCCTGCACGCAAGCCCGCCACCACATCGGCAGGCCATACCGCAATCGTCTGGGTCAGGGTTTGAATCTCGCCATTGGGATCGGAAAACGTCGCCTCCACCAAAAACTCGGAAGGCTGATCCACTACAGGCAACTGATCCAGCTTGGCACGCAACCCGCCTTGGGCATCGAGCTGGAAGCGTTGTTTGTTCAAGAAAACGCGAGCCTCTGACATCGCCGACTGATCCGCTTTTTCAGGCGGCGCAAAGCTGTAGTCACTGTAAGTGCTGAACGCGGGCGACTGACTGCGCACCACCGCCGACAGTTGTACAGGCAGGAAATCCGCCGGGCCACCAGACAGATAACGCAGCTGCAGATCAGCCTGCATCTGCTCAGGACTGATCAGATAGGGACGATCCTGACCATCACTTAACTTGATACTACCGCCCAGCACAGGCAGCTTGAATTGCTCAACACGGAAATCGCCAAAATTGAAGTACTGGTTCTCGCCTTCGGTTCGCAGTCGGTAGACACCCAGCTCCGCATCCTTGGGGATCGTCCAGTCGGTCAATGCAAATACGCTACCGGCCGCCGTTTTTTGCCATTTCAGTGGCAACTCAATCCGTTTGCCGCTGCCTTCATGTTCGACGATCATCGTCTCGGGATAACGAACTGAAGCCTTGAAGCCATCGCGTACCCGCTCACGCAGGTAATGTTTCATGTGCGCGACTTCACCGGCACGAAACAGGCTGCGATCCATCACGCTATGCGCAACCGGCTCATCGCGACCGCCCCAGTTATAGGGCACATTAAAGCGCCATGGCTCGATACCGGCGTTCCATTCGCTCAGCGCGAAACTGAACTCGTCTTTGCCCCTGGCCATGGGGTTGTCTTTATCGATGCGGGCCGTCACAAACAGGCCGGACAGGCCAGTCTCATTGCAATAATCCGGGCTGGAGACAGGATGGGGGTGATGAAAAACCCCGTCCTGCCCTGTTTCGCCCTGCACCAGCTCTTCGCCGCGGCAATTCATGACACGGATTTTGGCGCCGGGCACGACTTTGGCATCATCCAGGGTAGTGACCCAAACCAGCAGGTCATCACCACCTTGCTTGATGTGTACCCCCAGATTGGTGACCAGCACCGAACTACGCACATACATGGTGCCCGCCGACTCCAGCAAGGAGGCGCCCAAGCGCGGCGAGGCCACTTCCAGAACGTGGAAACCGGGCTCTTTCAGCGGCACGCCAATCAGTTCAAAAGGACGCTCGTTTTTCTGGTCCATGCCGGGCAAATCAAGCTTTTTAAGATCCTTGCCCTGAAGCAGAGGCTGAGCGCGCAGATCCAGATAACCGTTTTGATCGATGGGAGCGGTTACGCGAAAATCGCTGCCCATCATGCTCTTCAGCGTGTCCGCTGCCACCGACCAGGAATAGTTAAGCTGCCGCAGCCGGGAATACCAGGCCAGGACCTCCTTATCGTCCTTGACCGCCATCGCCCCCACCTGCCCGGCCGACACCAGCATCTGCTGAGTGGTCAGATTCGCTTCCACATTACGCAAGTTCAAACCAATGGCGGGTGGGTCAGCGTCATCCGAGCCATCGCGATCAGCATGACCAAAGCGCTCGACAATCCCAAAAGGCTCCACCACAAACTTGACCAGCGGCGGATACGTCGTCGTCTTCATGCCGTTGCTCAAGACCTCGGGATTTTGCAAGGGCCGCCCGGCATCGTCCGTCAAGGAGTCTGGAACCTGGATGGTCAGCTGGGCATTTTCCGGAAAAGGCCCCTCAAATCGTACATTCTGGCCGGGACCACGGTCTTGCCAGGCCTCATCCCGGTCGGACACAGGCTCCCATACCTTGTCGCCGGCTTGTAGACGAATCTGCTGCAGGTGCTCATAGGCAACCGGTGCCGAGAACTGTACAGCCACACTGCCAACAGGCGTGCAGGGCACCTCAGCGCGTTCGCGCAGACAAGAAAGCGAAGCCGTGAAATGTGGCCGCACTGAAAAATCGAAGGTATAGCGGTCGGTATTAGGCACGCCCTTGCGATTGGCAATCGCTGTCGTGATGCCCGGCTCGAGCACAACCGACACGCTGGCATCGGCGGGCAAAGGACGCGCGCATTGCACGGCCTGATAACGCTCATCCACCTCATCCACATAGAAGGCAGAACGAGCCAGGGCATCACGCTGCGCACCTTCAATGGCCTTTAGGCCAATGCGCTCGCCAATGCCCTCAACCCGGCAATACCCGTGCTTGACTAAAGAAGCACTATTAACGGGCGCATTGAAATTAAATAAAAATACCTGGTCTTCATCAATAATGCTGTAATACGGGCGGCTGGATTCCAAAATGGCGCCACCGGAATTGAAACGATATTGAGCCGGTCCGCTAATCGCTTCATTATTAATGCTGCGAAAGCTCTTGGACACCACGGCGGTACAAGTCAAGCCAGGTCCTGGTCGCTCATCAAACTCATAAATCCAGCGACGGGAATCCAGCCAGCGGCCCTGCCCCGCAACGGAAGGATCATCACACTGGACCTGGACAGGTGCCGGCAGTTGTGAATCGCCAAAATGAACAGCGGGCTTGGCAAAGGTAACTTTGACATCCCGTAAATCGGACGTCGCCCCTTGGGGCGAAAAACTGCTAATCGTAATGGCTTGGGCGCTACTGACGCCCAGCAAGAACATCAAGCCCAGCAAAGACTGGCGATGCATCGTTCTTCCCCTATGGATATGCTATTTTCGGCGCCAGTTTAATGGAAATCCGCTACGCTGAGCGTGTATAAACTCTTACATGCATGCTTAAAGAATGCCACCAAGTGCAACAAAAAAAACGCCGGACTTTAAATCACGGCGCAATGGCTTTGAAGGGGCAAACATGGCATTTGAAAGTAAAAATTTCAAATGCGACCAAACACCCCCTTTTTTCCTCAAACTGGCGACATCAACTACGATAAATGCCATACGAACAGACAGCAGCACTGGAAAACCAGCCCACTAACCCCATATAGAGTGAGGCTTGTGAAGACCCAAGCGCTTCGATTTCAGGAAAGACACATGAGCACCATGACCCTGCAGGAACTGGATAAGACCCGAGAGGAATGTCGCAAACTGATCAGTCGACGCGCCCTGCTTTCAGCCGCCGCTGCCGTTGTCCCTGTTCCCGGCGTGGACGTAGGTACCGACGTGGCCATTTTAATGAAGGTCATCCCCATTATTAATGCCCGCTTTGGACTGACGGCCAGCGATGTGGACGCCCTGAGCCCCGAGCTGAAGAAGCTGGTGGTGGTCGGTGGAACAAGCATGGGCTTGGGCCTGGTGGGCCGCGTTCTGAGCACTGATCGCATCATCAATATTCTGGTGCGTCTGGGAGCAAAAAAGCTGGCCGGTAAATATGGTGCCAAATATGTCCCGCTGATAGGCAGTGCCATTTCTGCCTCTATCAGCTTTGTCGTACTGCGCAAGGTCGGCAACCAGCACATCGAGGAGTGCTATGAGATTGCCCGTCGTCTGGCATTGGAGACACAACGACGGGAAGCTGTCCATACCATCGATGCGGCTGAAGAAGGCCTGATACGCGAGCTCAAGGGCTAAGACACCGCTTGCGCGCCTTAGTCTGGAGAGCGTCCTGCTTCAGTTCGCACCCCAGACAGTTCGCCCAGCCCCGGTCCTTAGACTGCAGGGACCACACCCGGTGTTTTGCTGCGACCATTCAACATATAGTCCATCAGTTCGCGCACAGACTTCATGGCCTTGCCGAAAGGCAAGGCCTCTGAACTGCGAAAGAACAGACCCCGCTGTACATCGCCTTTCAAGGCATACGCCAATTGACGGTCAATGCAAAACTGTCCATGACGCTGCACACCGTCGCGCAAACCGCAATGAGCCAGGCAGTCAAAGCCTTCGGTGCACGGCCGTTCGCGAGCCACCGATTGCAGTTTTTTCTCTTTGTGCAAATAAGCGTCCAGCCACGGTGTACGCACGGCACGAGCCGGCAATCCGGCCACGCTCATGAAGGTCACGATGTCTTTGGCTTCCGCATCCAGCAAAACACGCTTGAAATTCTCGTGGGCATCGCCTTCCTCGGTCACCGCAAACGCCGTCCCCATTTGCACGCCATCCGCCCCCCAATCCATAAGCTGGCGCAACTGTTCAGGACGGTGAATCCCACCGGCAGCGATCAAAGGGATGCGCTCGGACTCCAGGCCCAACTCTCGGAATAAGGCACGACATCCCTCCAGCACGCGCTGAAACGCATATTCCGGTTTATTCAGAGACTGATCATCGGCTGCGCCCAGATGGCCAGCCGCATACCGGGGATTCTCCAGAACAACGGCATCGGGCAATCGCTTGCGACGCAGCCATTTCTTTACAAGCAAGGTGACGCCGCGCACGTCGGACAGAATGGGGATGAGCGCGACCTTGGGATGGTCCTGCACCAGTTCGGGCAAGTCCAGCGGCAGACCGGCACCCACTACCACGGCATCCGCACCGCTCTCGCACGACTGGCGCACATACTCGGGATACTGCGAAACCGCCTTCATGATGTTGACGGCGATGCCGCCATTGCCGCCCGAGCGCTCTCGGGCAAGATTGATTTCACGATCCAGCGCCTGCAAATTGGCCGCATCGACCACACCTTTTTCGACTTCACCCTGAGTGCTGTCCATCAGGTCTTCGTGATGACGCCGTAAATCCACGCTGGAGATGGTTCCCAGCCCGCCCAGTGCAGCCACAGTGCCGGCCAGTCGGGACGCCGATATACCGACTCCCATGCCGCCTTGGACAATAGGCAAAAGCAGTTTTCCCTTCAGGGACATGAGACGTAAATCCGTCTTTAGCACGATGTAAATACCTTAGGTTGATGCAAGAACCTGCCGGCCACGTCGGGACCAGAAACAGGGCAATAAAAAGGTGGCCGTCTTTGACAACGGCCACGGTGTTAAATCAGGCGGGAATAGCGTGCGCCGCTTTCCTGGCTCAAGTACTTGTCAAACACCATGCTGTAGGCGCGCACAAACAAACGGCCCTTGGGCAAGACCTGAATGGACTGAGAGTCGACGGTCAGCAAGCCCGCTTGCGCATAGCTGCTGAGCTCTTGCAGCTCAGCGGAAAAGTAACTGGCAAAATCGATGCCGTAACGCGCTTCCAGACGCGCAATCGGTACGGGCATGCTGCACATCAAGTGCATGATGACTTCGGCGCGCAGGCGATCGTCCTGCTGCATCACAATCCCACGCTCGATGGGCAAACGCCCCTGGTCAATTTCGGCGTAGTAATTGCGCAGACTGCGGGCATTTTGCACATGCATCGTCCCCACTTGCCCAATGGACGAAACGCCAAAGGACACCAAATCACAGGCTGACCGCGTGGTGTAACCCTGGAAATTGCGGTGCAAGCTGCCATCCAGGCGGGCCAGATTCAACTCGTCGTTGGGCAGTGCAAAATGATCCAGACCGATATAGACATAACCCGCATCCAGCAGGCGCTGCGAGGACATCAGGAACAGTTGTAGACGCTGGTCGGCATCGGGCAACTGTTCTTCGTTAATTAAACGCTGAGCCTTAAAGCGAGTGGGAAGATGCGCATAGTTGTACAAGGCAATCCGATCCGGCCTCAGCTGCACCAGTAAATCAATGGTGGATGCAAAGCTCTCCAGGGTCTGCAAGGGCAGACCGTAAATCAGATCCGTATTGATGGACTGGAAGCCAGCGGCCCGGCCTTGCTCGATGGCACGTTCGACCATCTCGAAAGGCTGGATACGGTTAATGGCTTTTTGCACATTGGGGTCAAAGTCCTGAACCCCAAAGCTGGTACGGTTAAAGCCCAGAGCCGCCAAGTTCTGGAGTGTGTCGTCGGACAGGGTGCGTGGATCGATCTCGATGCCCAGCTCAGCATCGGCCGTGAACATGAACTGCTCCTTGAGCTTGGTCATCAGCCGGATGAGTTGTTCATTGTCCAGGAAAGTGGGCGAGCCGCCGCCCAGGTGAAGTTGCTCGGTGCGTCTGTCCTCCCCCATATACTGGGTGACCATATCGATCTCGCGCAGCAGGTAATCCAGATACTGCTCGCTCTTGCTGCGATCTTGAGTGATGATCTTGTTGCAGGCACAGAAATAGCAGAGCGACTGGCAGAACGGGATATGCACGTAAACCGACAAGGGGGGATTGCTGCTGCTTAGGGCGCGCCGCGACAGCTCATGAATGTAGGGCTGTGCGGGGAAATCCTGAAAAAAACGGTCTGCGGTAGGGTAGGAGGTATAGCGCGGTCCGGAACGATCAAAGCGCCGAATCAAGGCTTCCGAGATCTCGATATCCTGTGTGGTCGGGGCGCTGGCGTCCGATGCTTCCAAGGTTTGCGGCATAGAGGGTCCTCCTGCAAAAGACCGATTTCTTCTAGTCAAGCATTCATTGTGAGAGAAAATCGCGGGTACACGCTTGACCTGCATCAAGGCCACAAGAACTAAAAAAACGCTTTTTTTATGACTGTTGGGCTGAAATTAGCTTCATATATCGTATTATTAAGCGCTAGCCGCCTAAATTACTGCCTGTTGGAGCCAGATGTATTTGCTCGTGATCCTAGCACTGCCGTTTATCGGCAGCTTGCTATCTTCCCTGATGCCCGCGAACTCTCGCAAACTCCAAGCATCTCTTGCCGGCGCTGTCGCCGTTACCTGCGCCCTACTGACCCTCTACGCCTATCCGGACATCGCTCGCGGAGAGGTGCTCGAGTCCTCCCGTTCCTGGATTCCAGCCCACGGCCTGACCTTCAAGTTGCGCATGGATGGTTATGCCTGGCTCTTTAGCATCATCATCACGGCCATGGGGGCGCTGATTGCCCTGTATGCGCACTATTACCTGTCTGCCCAGGACCCGGTACGACGCTTTTTTTCCTTTTTGCAGGCCTTCATGGGTTCCATGCTGGGGGTCGTGCTGTCGGGCAACCTTATCCAGATGGTCGTGTTCTGGGAGCTGACCAGCCTGTCCTCGTTCATGCTGATTGCCTATTGGTATCACCGCATGGACGCACGCCGGGGCGCCCGCATGTCGCTCATCATCACCGGCACCGGAGGCTTCTGTTTGCTGGCAGGCGTGCTCATGCTCGGCCAGGCCGCAGGCAGCTACGATCTGAGCGTGGTACTGGAGTCGGGCGAGCAGATTCGCAATCATCCCTGGTATACCGGGATGCTGATCCTGATTGCTCTGGGCGCCCTGAGCAAAAGCGCCCAGTTTCCCTTTCATATCTGGTTGCCTCACGCCATGGCAGCCCCCACTCCCGTCTCGGCGTATTTGCACTCGGCCACCATGGTCAAAGCCGGCGTATTCTTACTGGCCCGTCTGTGGCCGGTGCTGTCGGGCACCACGGAATGGGCAGTCATTATTGGCGGTGCCGGCTTGTGCTCCCTGACACTGGGAGCTTACGTGGCCATGTTCCAGCGTGACATGAAAGGGGTTCTGGCCTACTCCACCATCAGTCACCTGGGCCTGATTACCTTGCTGCTTGGCCTGAGCAGCCCCCTTGCCCTGGTTGCTGCGGTCTTTCACATGATGAACCATGCCACCTTCAAGGCCTCTTTGTTCATGGCGGCCGGCATTGTGGATCACGAAACTGGTACCCGAAACCTGAACCGCTTGTCCGGGCTGCGCCATGCCATGCCCCTGACAGCCACACTGGCAACCGTTGCAGCCGCTTCCATGGCCGGGGTCCCACTGCTGAACGGTTTCATTTCCAAAGAAATGTTCTTTGCCGAAACTGTTTTGGCCAGCAACGGCAATACCTGGGAATACGCTTTGCCGGTGGTAGCCGTCATTGCCGGCTCCTTTAGCGTGGCGTACTCCTTGCGCTTCATTGCACAGGTATTTTTTGGCCCCGTCGCCAAGGATCTGCCCCGCGAGCCCCATGAGCCACCCCGCCGGATGCTCATACCCAGCGCCATTCTGGTGCTGACCTGCCTTCTGGTGGGCATTATGCCAAGCCTGACCTTCGGGCCCTTCCTGCATACTGCTGCCAGCGCTATTTTGGGCAGTGAAATGCCTCAGTACGACCTGGCCCTGTGGCATGGGTTCAATCTGCCCTTGGTCATGAGTCTGGTGGCAACGGTCATGGGCGTGATTTTGGTCCTTATCATCAACCGCTTCTATAAGAACCGCCAAGGGCGCACCCCGCTGCTGACACGCGCCGATGGCCGCCGCTTTTTCGAGCTGGCCATGGAGTACCTGGAAGTGGCAGCCAACTGGGCGGTGGGCAAACTGTATTCGCCGCGTCTGCAGCGCCAGATCTTGTTGATTATCGTCGTGACGATCAGTGTGGCGGCCCTGCCGCTGGCTCGCGGCAACTGGTTCAAATCCACTATCTTCACCCCGATTGATCCGTTCTTCGCCCTGATGTGGGTGGTCGGCATCGCCTGCGCCATCGGCGCGGCGCGTCAGGCCAAATTCCATCGCCCGGCTTCCCTGCTCCTTTCAGGCGGCGCCGGTCTGGTGACCAGCCTGACCTTTGCCTGGCTCTCGGCGCCCGACCTGGCCTTGACGCAATTGGCCGTGGAAGTCGTCACTGTCGTGCTGATCCTGCTGGGCCTGCGCTGGCTGCCACAACGTGTCAGCGACATGCCGGGCGCTCAGGACAACAGTGGACGTGCCCTGTTGCGCCGCAGTCGCGACTTGATCATTGCCATTCTGGCCGGCGGCGGGATCGCCGCCCTGGCCTACGCCATGATGACCCGCCCCCACCCCAGCGGAATTTCGCCCTTCTTTATCGAGAAGGCCCTGCCCCTGGGCGGTGGCGCAAATGTGGTCAATGTGATTTTGGTTGATTTCCGAGGCTTTGATACCTTTGGCGAAATCGTCGTACTGGGTATTGTGGCGCTGACCGTCTTTGCGCTGCTGCGACGCTTCCGGCCCCCCATCGAGGCCATCGCTCAGCCGCTGGCCCGTCGTCAGAACGTCAAAGACAGCCGTGAAGCCGTTTTTGTTGAGCCCGACCCCAAAACACCTCTGCCCGAGGGCATCATGCAGATCCCAGCCGTGTTGCTGCGATTGCTGCTGCCCATCTCCACCCTGATTGCCCTGTATTTCCTGCTGCGGGGTCACAACCTGCCCGGCGGCGGCTTTGTGGGCGGCTTGATTATGGCTACTGGCATCATCTTGCAATACATGGTCAGTGGCGTGGTATGGATGGAATCGCGCCCCTTGATTCAGCCTCAAACCTGGATTGGTCTGGGTCTGCTGACTGCTGGCGTAGCCGCCATGCTGGTGTGGGTCTTTAACAAGCCCTTTTTGTCTGCCCAAAGCTGGGATCTGCACCTGCCCCTGATCGGCGAGGTACATACCTCCAGTGCGCTGATCTTCGATATTGGCGTATTCATGCTGGTGATTGGTTCAACCATCCTGATTCTGATCGCGCTGGCCCACCAGTCATTACGTTTTTATCGCAAACTGCCGTCGCTGCAATCCGCCTCGAACGCTGCATCCGGGATGGAGAATAAATAATGGAAATCGTGCTTTCAATTGCGATTGGTGCCCTGGCGGGCTCGGGCGTGTGGCTCTTGCTGCGCCCGCGTACCTTTCAGGTCATCATGGGACTGGCCCTGGTCTCTTACGCCGTCAACCTGTTCATTTTCAGCATGGGACGACTCACCATCAGTGCCGCGCCCGTTATTAACAGCAGTGAGCTGGGTGCCAGCTATGCCGATCCCTTGCCGCAAGCCCTGGTACTGACGGCTATTGTGATCGGCTTTGCCACCACGGCCTTGTTTCTGGTTGTTATTTTGGCCAACCGCGGCCTGAGCGGCACCGACCACGTTGATGGCCGCGAGGAAGACGACCTGTGAGTCTGCTCAATCAACACCTGCCCGTATTGCCCGTCGCCATTCCCATGATGGCCGCGGCCCTGATGGTGATGCTGCGCGACAAGCGCCGTCACTACAAACTGCTGATCGCCTTTGCCTCCTTGCTGGCCCAGTTGTTGTGTGCCGTCTATCTGCTCTTGCTGGCCGATGGGACGCTGGCACCCATTTGGCCGCAATCGGTCGGGGTGTACCTGCTCGGTGACTGGCCCGCCCCCTTCGGGATTGTGCTGGTCGTAGACCGGCTGGCAGCCTTTTTGCTGGTGCTCACCAATGTACTGGCGTTTTGCTGCTGGTTCTATTCGCTGGCACGTTGGGATCGCGTAGGGGTCCATTTCCATTCTTTGTTCCAGCTACTGCTGATGGGGCTGAACGGTGCCTTCCTGACGGGGGATCTGTTTAACCTGTTTGTGTTCTTCGAGGTGTTGCTGGCGGCATCGTATGGGCTGATGTTGCACGGATCAGGCGCGGCGCGTGTCAGTGCCGGCCTGCACTACATCGCCGTCAATCTGATTTCCTCGTTCCTGCTACTGATCGCCATTGCGCTGGTGTATGGCGTCACGGGCACCTTGAACATGGCAGACCTGGCCTTGCGCGCCGGCTCCATGCCGGATTCGGACCGCCTGGTATTTGAGGCAGCCCTGGCCATCCTGGGCATTGCCTTCCTGATCAAGGCGGCCGCCTGGCCTCTGAACCTGTGGTTACCCAACGCCTATGGCAATGCCTGCGCACCGGTCGCCGCCATGTTTGCCATCATGACCAAGGTAGGCATATACGCCTTGCTGCGTATCGGCTCCTTGCTCCTGCCCACGGGTGCTCCTGCGGCCTTCGGCGTAGCATGGATGTTCCCTGCCGGAATTGCCACCCTGGCGTTTGGGGCTATCGGTGTCATAGCGGCCCAACAACCCGAACGCCTGGCCAGCTATTGCATCATCGTGTCCTCGGGCACCTTGCTGGCGGCACTGGGCATGCCCGGCGTGATTCTGACAGGTCCCGCCCTGTACTACATGCTCAGCAGCGTGCTGGCGCTGGGCGCGTTTTTCCTGTTGCTGGAACTGGTCAGCCGCACCAAACCCTTTGGCGCCGATCTACTGGCTGTCAGCCAGGAAGTCTTTGATCTGGATGACCCTGAATCCGAAGACCATAGCGATGATGTGGTCGGCGTCGCCATCCCCGGCGTGATGGTTTTTCTAGGCATGTCCTTTATTGCCTGCGCCTTGCTGATTGTCGGCCTGCCTCCCCTGTCCGGTTTTGTGGCCAAGCTGTCCTTGCTGACGGCCGCACTCAAGGCTTCGGGCCAATCACCGGAACCCCTGAACGCCTGGATTCTGACCGCCGCGGTCCTGATTTCAGGAGTGGCCGGTTTGATCGCCATGGTGCGGGTGGGCATTCGTCTGTTCTGGAGCAATAGCTCACTGACCATCCCTCGTCTGAAATTGATCGAGGCAGCGCCAATTGCCAGCATTATTGTCGCCTGCGGGATTCTGAGCTGGTATGCCGGCCCCATCACCACGTACCTGGAACAGACTGCTCAGCAACTGGATGAACCACGTATTTATATTGGTTCAGTCCTGCGACAAAACCCTGTGCGCTCCGTTCAGGCGGAGGGACTGTGATGAGACGCTATACCAAACACCTGTTCCTGCCCTTGCTCTTGCTGGGCCTGTGGCTGCTGCTGAACGACTCGCTATCGCCAGGCTATCTGGTGCTGGGCCTGTTTCTGGCTACTGCCCTGAGTCTGGCAGCCATCCCGTTCCGGCCCGTCAAGGCCAGCATCCGTCACCCATTTCTGGCCTTAAAGCTGATTGGACAAGTTGCCTGGGACATCGTGCTGTCCAATATCGCCGTGGGCAAACTGGTCCTTAAAGGCAGCAAGGCGCCGCGTCCCGGTTTTCTGGCCATCCCCCTGCGATTGACCGATCCGCATGCTCTGGCTGCTCTGGCCTGCATCATTACCTACACGCCTGGCACGGTCTGGTCAGGGTTTGATGAGAAGACCCGCATCCTGACCTTGCACATTCTGGACCTTCAGGACGAGCAGGTATGGTTAGACACGATTCAGAAGCGCTATGAAACCCCGCTGCTGGAGATTTTCCAATGATCGATATTGTTTACTGGGCCTGTCAGTTTGCCCTGGGCTGCTTTGTTCTGGGCATGTGTTGTGCCGTCATCCGTCTGCTCAAAGGCCCATCCGCCGCTGACCGCGTACTGGCACTGGACACCATGTACATCAACGGCATGCTGGCCTTGCTGGCCCTGGGCATCCGCTTTGATTCAACCCTGTACTTTGACATTGCCTTGCTGATTGCCCTGTTTGGCTTTGTAGGCTCCGCCGCGATGGCGAAGTTTTTGCTGCGCGCCGAGGTCATCGAACCATGACAGACACATTGTTGCCCTGGTGGCTTGCCATTCCAGTCGCCCTCTTACTGGTGCTAAGCGGCATTGTGGCCTTGATCGGCTCGGCGGGCCTGCTGCGTTTCAAGCATGTGTACTCGCGTATTCACGCCCCAACAATGGGAAATACGCTAGGAACATTTTTCATGGTACTGGCTGTGGCGATCAGCGCGAGCCATTTGATGAGCCGTCCTATTTTGCATCCACTCATCATCAGCGTGCTCCTGATCATTACCTCCCCGGTCACCGCCATTTTTTTGATGCGTGCCGCCATCAAACGTGAATATCGTCAACGTCTGGCCGAATACGGGCCCGATGAGCCCGGCTATCTGGACATGCCGCACAAAGCCCCCCTGCCCGCAGACCTCCTTCCGCCACAACCTGAGCCCCAGGAGCAAACCCGCCAGTAAGGAGTTGGAAAAGTTTTATTACCCTCACTTGCAACTGCTCCACTTATACTGATAGGGGTTTACTGCGTGTCAGGGATTGCCTTATACGCAGCTGCTTTTGGGGCTTTGCGGCCTGCTCATACCTACTCGTGACAGCGCTCGCCAAGCCGGTGATTCCCTTAGCAAGTAAAGGAGTGAGATTGATGAGTCTACATACACGCCCATCCCGAATCCTGAGTGCAGGCTTGCTCAGTCTAGGTTTACTGTCCTCTGCTGCCTGGGCTCAAACCCCGACCAAAGACTATCGCCACGACATCCAGCGCTGCGAGCAATTTACCGGTGAGCAGCGGACCACCTGCCGTCGTGAGGCTGGTGCCG
Organism: Alcaligenes ammonioxydans; assembly: GCF_019343455.1. Lineage (NCBI taxonomy): Bacteria > Pseudomonadati > Pseudomonadota > Betaproteobacteria > Burkholderiales > Alcaligenaceae > Alcaligenes > Alcaligenes ammonioxydans. Next base: position 2,251,198 of record NZ_CP049362.1, read on the forward strand.
CCTTGCAGGCCGAGCGTCAGCATAAGCTGGACAAACAGGATCACAATCTGGAGGCCAATCGTCAGGCACGGTGCCATCGTCTGCCCGCTGATCGGCAGCAAGACTGCCTGAAAGCCATGCGCGGTCAGGACACCACTGTACGCGGCAGCGTGGAAGGTGGCGGTATCCTGCGCGAGACCACAACGGTGGTGCCCGCTCAATAAACCTTCGCGGACACACTTTTGCCTGCGCAGGCTGGCTGTTAAAAAGAATGGGCCTTACCAGGCCCATTCTTCGTTTTGAACGATACTCTCGGTTTACAACTCGACCTGCATGCCCATCTCCACCACTCGATTGGGTGGAATCTTGAAAAAGCGCGTGCTGCGGCTGGCATTGCGAGCCATGAACGCAAACAAGCGTCGACGCCATCCCAGATACCAAGGCTGTCGCGATTGGATCATCACGGTCTGACGGGACAAGAAGTAAGACGTTTGCATAGGCTCCAGATTGAGCTCTGGATGCTCCAGGGTAATCTGCTCGAGCAACTGAGGTACATTAGGCTCTTGCTTAAAGCCCCATGAGGCAACAGCCTGCCAGCTTCCCCGGGTCAGACGTTGCAGCGTATAGCGCTCACCAAAGGGCACATAGGGTACGCCCGCACTGCTCACCGTCAAAAACAGGACTTGCTCATGAAGCACTTTATTATGTTTCAGATTATGCAATAAGGCTGGGGGAACCGAATCTGGGATGGTGCTCATAAACACTGCTGTGCCCGGTACACGGGTTGGAGCATATTCCTCCAGGTTGAGCAAAAACTCCTTCAAAGGTTGTTTGTTTTCCAGCAAACGCTCGTGCAACGCAGCGCGCCCCTGCCTCCATGTCAACATCAAGCCAAGCAGAACCGCCCCCACCAGCAAGGGCAGCCACCCCCCTTCCAGCAATTTAAGCGCATTGGCCGAGAACAACAGCACGTCCAGTACCAGGAAAATACCCAAAAGCCCCAGCCAGGCCCAGCGCTTGAGTCCGTGGGCGCGACGCGGCAACAGCATCAAGGCCAGCAAACTGGTCATCAGCATGGTGCCCGTTACCGCAAAACCGTAAGCATGAGCCAGACGGTCCGAGGAACCAAAGCTCAGCACCAGCACCATCACCGCCACGCATAACAGCAAATTCACCCGAGGCAGGTAAATCTGTCCCTCTTCTTTGGCCGAAGTATGTTGAATGACCATACGAGGCCAGAAACCAAGCTGCACTGCCTGCCGGGTTACGGAAAACGCCCCCGAAATCACGGACTGAGAAGCGATCACGGTTGCGACCGTTGCCAGCATCACCATGGGTACCAGCGCCCAGTTCGGTGCCAGATAAAAGAAAGGATTACGAATCGCGGTCGGGTCGGATATCAGCAAGGCGCCCTGGCCGAAATAGCACAAAACCAGACAAGGCATCACCACCAGGAACCAGGCTTTACGAATCAAAGGACGACCAAAATGGCCCATGTCGGCATACAAGGCCTCCGCTCCGGTCAAAGCCAGAACCAAAGCGCCAAGCAGTAGAAACGTTTGCCAGGGCGCCTGGGCAATAAAAGCCACCGCCCAACGCGGGTCCAGGGCCATCAGCACTTGCGGATGTTCGATCACACGCCACAAGCCCAAGCCACCCAGAACCAGAAACCAGATCAGCATGATGGGGCCAAACAACTTGCCCATGGTTCCCGTTCCATGCGACTGGATCAGGAACAGTGCCAGCAAAACCCCCAGGGCCAGTGGCACCACCCAGGGGTCAAGCACATGCGAGACCATGCCAATGCCTTCCAATGCAGACATCACGGAAATGGCCGGCGTGATGATGCTGTCCCCATAGAACAAAGCGGCGCCAATCAGCCCCAAAACCACAATGAGCTGGCGCTTGGGCCCATGAATACCACGGGCAGCCAACTCCATCAAAGCCAGGGTGCCGCCTTCGCCTTTATTATCCAGTCGCAGCACCACCGTCACGTACTTGATGGAAACCACCACGGTCAGCAGCCAGAACAGCAAGGACAGCACGCCATACACCTGCTCGGCACCAGGCTGACTGTAGGCACTCAAGGCCACTTTCATGGTGTAGAGCGGGCTGGTCCCGATATCCCCATATACCACGCCTAACGCGCCCACTAACAAGGCCGCCCGAGCCGCTTTTCTGGGGTTTTCTGTTGCTGTGTTCAAGGCTTAATTTCCAATCAAAGTATCGTGCCGGGTCAGACGCGCACCAATACGCGGGCCAGGAAAAACAATGGTAATACGGGTACCGGGAAAATCAGGGCGGCTCATCAAACTCCACCAGGCCCCATGCGCACGGGCAATTTCCTGCACAATGGCCAAGCCCAGACCGGAGCCTCCGGCCTGCGTGCCGGGTGAACGGTAAAAGGCTTCAAAGACACGTTGTTGCTCGCTGGCCTCAATACCCGGACCATGGTCCTCGACGGACAAGGACGGCGGGTTGCTGGCCACGCGCAGAACAATGCGGTCCGTTCCTTGACCATAGCGCAACGCATTATCCATCAGGTTGGACAGCAGCTCGCGCAGCAGTACGGGAGCCGCGTCAATCCAAACCGGCTTTTCAGGCGCCAGCAAATGGATCTCTGCACCATGCTGACGGGCCTGCAAAAACCAGTCACCGCCCTCCTCACGCGTCCACTCACACAGATCCAGGCGCACAAAACTGTCTTTGATATTGGTATCGGCATCCGTGCGGGCCAGCACCAGCAACTGCTGACCGAGGCGAATCATACGATCCGACACACTTTTGATGCGCTCGGCGCGCTGGCGAATATCGTCCGGTAAGGGCTTGGCCAACATCAGCTCCGATTCCAGCTGCAAACCGGTCAGGGGAGTACGCAACTGATGCGCAGCATGACCAATAAAGCGCTTTTGCGCCTGCAGGGTATCACGCTGACGCTCCAGCAACTCGTTAAAGTGCTCCACCAAGGGCACGATTTCCGCCGGCAAGGCGCTCGCATCCAGGCGTTCAAAATCATCATCGGCCCGATTGCGTATTTGTTGTGACAAATCATCAATCGAGGCAAGCTGAGAGCGAATACCGGATAACAGCACCCAGGCGATCAAACTGACCAGCAAGACCTGGCTCAAGGCCATGGTCCAGAAAATATCGCGCAGCAGCCAATCCTCCAGGCTCATACGACGTGTCAGCACCCAGGTAACGCTCAGATCCAGTACAACAAGAATGGAAATCGGAGGAAAAAGCCGGCCCATCAATTTGCGGGCCAAAGAGCCGGGGGCAAGAAAGCGTTCCAGCCATGATCGCAACAAGGAGGTTTTTTCCGCTGAAGAAAGATGCTGATCGGGCATGGTTGACCTAAAGTGTCTGGCAGCGGGCACGGGCTGCCGTTATGCTCCGGCCACGCTCTCCACATCGAGCAGATAGCCAAAGCCGCGCACAGTCTGTATCACTGCCCCGGTGCCTTCCAGGCGTTTGCGCAGACGATACACATAAACTTCGACCGCATTGTCGCTGAAATCGGCATCCCAAGCAGACAAGGAATTAATAATCTGCTGCTTAGTGACCACACGACCGGCCCGCATCATCAGCATTTCCAGGACGGACAGCTCACGCACCGACAGGTTCACGCGTTGCCCCGCGCAGCGCAGCTCGCGGCCAATCGTATCAAAACTCAAGGGCCCGACATCAATAACAGGCTGCACCTGCCCGCTGCGGCGGCGGCCAAAGACACGTACCCGGGCAGCCAGCTCGGACAGATCAAAGGGCTTGATCAGGTAATCATCCGCACCGGCATCCAAACCGCCCACGCGATCATCCACGCCATCGCGCGCGGTCAGAATCAGAACGGGTATCGCATTGCCCTGCTGGCGCAACTGCCGCAATACCTCCAGGCCACTGATGCCTGGCAGGTTCAAGTCTAGGAGCAGCAAATCGTAGACTTGGGCGGACAGCTCCTTCAAGGCGCTTTCACCTTCCTGAAGCCAGTCAACCGCATAGCCCTGATCGCTGAGAAACTCCTGCAGTGCGGCGCCCAGTATGGCGTCGTCTTCAATAACTAGTACACGCATTGTGGGGATTTTATTACGAAACTGGCCCCTCGCGTCGCGGATGCAAAGCGAGGGGCCAGAAAAAACAACATGAGGGATTACGCGCAGCGTTACGGAGCCGGTGCCGGCTTGCCCGTGGTCTCGCCCGTTGATGGACCTTTCTGTGCGTCACCCTCTTGTACAGGAGCCTGGGTCGTTGGGCCTGGACGGGTGATGAATCCCAATCGGGTCAGGCCAGAAGCCTTGGAGCGGCTCATGACCTGGGCCAGTGTTTCATAGCGAGTATCGGTATCGGCACGGATACGCAGTTCCGGCTGCGGCTGCTCCTTGGAATAGGGAGCCAAAGTAGCCGCCAAATCTTCCAGGGCCACCAGTTGCTCATTGACAAAAATCTGCCCTGCCGCATCAATAGCCAGATCAATCGTCTTGGGATCTTGCTGAATCGGCTCGGAGCTTGCCTGGGGCAACTGTATCTTGATGGAGTGCGACAGCAAAGGAGCGGTGATCAGAAAGATCACCAGCAGCACCAGCATCACATCGATCAGCGGCACCATATTGATTTCAGACAACGCAGAGCCCGAATTACGATTATCAAAGCTGCCAAAGGCCATGATTAATGCTCCCGCTTGGCAGCGGCTGCCGAGCTCGATGCTGCACCGCCACCCGAACTGGGGACACGGCGCAGAACAGGTTGCGTATCCTGCACCGGCTGACCGGTCGTCAGGAAGGTAAACAGATCATGCGCAAAAGCGTCCAGCTGGGACAAGTAAACGCGGTTGGTGCGCACAAACGCGTTATAGGCCAGCACGGCAGGAATGGCTACGGCCAGACCCAGGCCAGTCATCACCAATGCCTCGCCCACAGGGCCAGCAATCTTGTTCAAGGTGACGCCATCGGACAGACCGATATTGATGAGCGCGTGGTACACCCCCCACACCGTGCCAAACAGGCCTACGAACGGAGCGGTGGAACCGACCGAAGCCAACAATGTCAGGCCGTTTTCGAGTTTGGCGGTTTCCTCGTCCATCACCTTGCGCATGATGCGCGACACAAACGCACCCGTTGAACCTTTCTCCTCCAGCCGCATCGCCCCGTACTTGACGTGATGCTTTTGAGCGTGAATGGCGTGACTGGCCAGATGGCTGAACGGATCACGTGCACCGTGGGTAGCGATCTCGTTTTCAACCTGCTCAAGCGAGCTGGCCGACCAGAACTCGCGCATGAAACTTTGCGAGCGGCGTTTCAGACGGAAAGACAAGATGCCCTTGACGATAATCAGATACCAGCTGGCAATCGACATCAAGGCCAGAATCACAAACAGGGTCTTGCCGACCACATCGCTTTGCTGGATAAAGTGCAGCACCCCGGTCGCTTCCTCAGCAGCAGCAACACTGGCGGCAGCCTGATCGGCAACAGGCCCTGCAACTTGTGCCAGGCTTACCCATACGCTTTGAAATAGTTCCTGCATCATTGATCTATCCTAGTAAACAAAGTCGAAAGGAATATCGGCCATGGCACGATAGGCCACACCATTTTCCGTATACGGTTTAAAACGCGCTGTGCGTACAGCCTTCAGTGCAGACTCATCCAGACGCTCATAGCCTGAGGAGCTTTGCACCTTGGCTTCCAGCACGGTTCCTTGGGTTGAAATCACGACACGCACCACTACGCGGCCCTGCTCGCGACGGCGTTCCGAAGCCCGCGGGTACACGGGCACGGGTCGACGACCCAAATAATCCACACGGCCAATCAGTTTGGGACGATCGCCCTGTGCAGAACGTGCCGCGGCTTGAGCCGCATTATCCGTGGCCGGTCCAGCCTGGGCAGCGGGTGCTGCCGGTTGGGCAGGCTGTGGCGTTTCTGCTGGCGGTACTTCCGGTTTGGGCTGCGGCTTGGGCTTGGGCTTTGGCTTGGGCTTTGGCTTGGGTTTCGGTTTAGGCTTGGGAGGCTCTGGCACCGGCGGTTTTTCCACAATCGGCTCTGGCTCAGGCTCCACGATCGGTTCAGGCTCAGGATCGGGCTCCACCTCAGGTTCTGGCTCTGGCTCTGGCTCAGGTTCGGCCACCACCTGTTCGGGCGGAGCACTGACCTGCTCTTGCTGGACCGGCGCTTCCGTTACCTCCAACAAGGTCACTCCCACCACATCAATCGGAGCAGGTTCACCCACCATCTTGGGACTTTCCGTCCACAAGATGGTAGCCAGAACCCCCACGTGCAATCCCAGTGCTAATGCCAGCCCGGTTGCCTTCAAGGCCAGCATCGAGCGATTATTCGTTTGAGAAGCAATTCCGGTCATAATCCGTTCTACACATTCTGCAACCCGCATGGACCATGAGGGGACCGGACAGGATGCCCAGTGAAGTATCGAATCTTAACAGAAACAGGAATGATTCTCAATACTGTAAAATAGAAAAATATCCTTTGTTCAGCCTGCTTTGCAAGAAATTTTCCTGATACTAACGCAAACAGGCCGACTTACGGTCAGCCTGTTACGCCTCGTTTGCGAAAGATTAAGACGGACGGACGTCGGACGGGGTTTCCAAAGGAAAAGCACTGAATTTGCGCGGCAAGGCCAAGGCGCGCTCGCCGGGTGACAAGTCCAGCTGAGACCAGCGCTGATGATCGAACTCCGCCTCCCAGGCCCGTTCTCCTTCGTTCAGAGCCAGCTCCACCCGCACCGTTGCCCCCAAGGGAATAATACGCTGCACCGCCACCACAATACCTTGGCCATCCAGTTTGCGCTGCAGGTCCAGATCATGCGGACGCACATAGCCCACCGCTTCGCCCTGCCCGGCGCCCTGCCCGTTCAAGGCCTGGCTGGACTCGAACTGACCCAGTTGAGGATCAGCTACAAACCGTCCCTGCCGGAACTGACCAGGCAGGCGATTTGCCGCCCCCAGAAACTCGTATACAAAGGGGCTGGCCGGATGGTTATACACCTCTTGCGGAGCGCCCTCTTGTTCGACCCGCCCTTTGTTCAGCACCACGATACGGTCAGCCACTTCGATGGCCTCCTCCTGGTCGTGAGTCACAAACAAGGTGCTGATATGCAAGTCATCATGCAAACGACGCAGCCAGGAACGTAACTCTTTACGCACCTTGGCATCCAGAGCGCCAAATGGCTCATCAAGCAACAGGACACCAGGCTCTACAGCCAAAGCGCGCGCCAAGGCGATACGCTGTCGCTGACCACCCGACAAAGCGGCAGGATAACGATCTGCCAGCCAGTCCAGCTGCACAAGCTCCAGTAGCTCGTGCACACGCTGACGAATCTGTGCTTCGGGCAGGCGCTGTTTGCGGGGTTTGATGCGCAAACCAAAGGCCACGTTCTCAAATACGGTCATGTGGCGGAACAAGGCGTAATGTTGAAACACAAAACCGACTTGACGATCGCGGGTGCCAACCGAAGCCACATCCTTGCCATTGATGAGCACCTGACCCGCATCCGCATGTTCCAGACCTGCCACAATCCGCAGCAACGTCGTCTTGCCGCAACCCGAAGGCCCCAGCAAAGCCACCAGCTCGCCCGCTGGAAAATCCAATGTCACATCACCCAGTGCCGTAAACGCACCAAACTGTTTAGATAGATGACGAACTTCGATACTCATAATGAACTCCGAATGCGGTCATCCACGATGACCGTCTTGAACCATTTTGCGCTCGGCCCACAATTTAAGCGCCAGCGTCAGCAAAGCCAAAACTGCCAGCACCGAAGCGGCGGCAAAAGCGCCCACGGTGTGATAGTCGTTGTACTCAATCTCTACATGCAAAGGCAGGGTATTGGTCTGGCCACGTATATGACCAGACAATACCGACACTGCCCCGAACTCGCCCATTGCACGGGCATTGCACAAAATCACCCCATACAGTAGACCCCATTTGATCTTGGGCAAGGTCACGCGCCAGAACATCTGTCGCCCGTTGGCTCCCAACACCCGCGCGGCCTGCTCTTCGTCGCTACCCTGCATTTGCATGAGCGGGATCAGCTCGCGCGCCACAAACGGGAAGGTAACAAACAGGGTTGCCAGAACCAGCCCCGGCAAGGCGAACACAATACGGATGTTATTGGCATCGAGCCAGTCCCAAAACGGGCCCTGACGACCAAAAATCAATAGGAACATCAAACCCGCGATCACTGGCGAGACCGAAAAGGGCAGGTCAATCAAGGTGGTCAACAGGCTTTTACCACGAAACTCAAAACGGGCAATAGCCCAGGAAGCCGCCAAACCAAACGCGATATTCAAGGGGACGGCAATAACAGCCACGAGCACGGTCAAACTGGCCGCATGCATGGTATCGCTCTGATTCAGTGCCGACAGATATGGCAAGACACCACGACTGAACGCTGTCATGAACACCAGGATTAAGGGCAGCAGCAAAAACAGAACAAAAAACAGCAAGGCAAGGCCAATCAGTACCGCCTTGACGACCGGCCCCTCATCCTGCGCTGCCCGCAGGCGTGCCCTTGGCACCGACACCACAGGTACAGCGGGTTCCATCGCCAGGCTGCTCATCGGGCGCCCTCCAAGGCAAAAGGCGCAGCCACCCTGGCCGCTTTGCTACGCGCCTGCCCAGAATGACGCGCTTGCAAATACCACTGCAAACGATTGATTGCCAGCAAGATAATGAATGACAAGACCATCATCAGAACCGCCAGCGCCGAGGCACCAGCGTAATCAAACTGTTCCAGCTTGATCACGATGAGTAAAGGCGTAATTTCAGAGACCATCGGCACATTCCCGGCTATGAAAATAACCGAGCCGTACTCCCCTACTGCGCGGGCAAACGCCAGGGCCACACCGGTCAGGCAGGCCGGCAAAATGGCGGGCAGAATCACTTTACTGACCGTCTGAAAGCGATCGGCTCCCAAACAGGCACTGACCTCCTCCTGCTCTTGCTCCAATTCCTCCAGAACTGGCTGAACGGTGCGCACTACAAACGGCAGGCCAATAAACACCAGGGCGATCAATACCCCCCAGGGAGTGAACGCAATTTGCCCGACATAGGGTTGCGCCCATGCCCCGATCCAGCCGGTAGGTGCGTAAATCGCTGCCAGAGAAATCCCAGCCACCGACGTCGGCAACGCAAAGGGCAAGTCAATCAAGGCATCCACAAGGCGGCGACCTGGGAAACGATATCGAACCAGCACCCAGGCCAGAATCAAACCAAATACGCCGTTGATCACAGCGGCCAAGGCCGCCATGCCAAAAGTCAACTTCAACGAGGCCAGGACACGCGCGGCGCTGATGGTCTCCCAAAAGGCTGACCAGCCCATAGAGGTGGTCTTGAGCAAAACAGCCGATAACGGTATGAGCACAATCAGGCTTAAATAGCTGATGGACAAACCCATGGTCAAGCCAAAGCCTGGCAAAGCCCGCTGCTTGCGGCCAGCGGGCAGAAATCCCCAAAGACGAGCCTGTGACATCGAACGGTCCTCAGTAAGAGTGGGGTTATTTGCTCAAATAGATGCTGTCGAACACACCACCGTCCGCAAAGTGTTTGGCCTGAACCTGAGTCCAGCCGCCCAGCTCATCATCGACCTTGTACAGCTTCAACGCTGGAAACTGATCGCGGTACTTGGCGGCCACCGACTCCAGTCGAGGACGGTAAAAATGACGTGCAGCGATTTCCTGACCTTCCGGGCTATACAAATACTCCAGATAGGCTTGGGCCACTTTTTCCGTACCATGCTTGGCGGCATTGGCATCGACCAGCGCCACAGGCGGCTCAGCCAGGATGCTGCTGGAGGGCACCACAATATCAAAACGATCGGGCCCCAGATCCTTGACGGACAACAGCGCCTCGTTCTCCCAGGCAATCAATACATCACCGATACCCCGCTCGACGAAGGTCGTGGTCGAGCCACGCGCGCCGGAGTCCAGCACGCTGACATTACGGTACAGCTTGGCCACAAAATCACGCGCCTGCTCTTCATCCCCATTGGCTTGCTTTAAGGCATACAGCCAGGCAGCCAGGTAATTCCAGCGCGCGCCCGCCGAGGTTTTAGGATTGGGCGTCACCACTTTGACGTCCGGGCGAATCAAGTCGTTCCAGTCGTGAATGCCTTTAGGATTGCCCTTGCGCACCAGCAAGACAATCGTAGAGGTATAAGGGGTGCTGTTGTCCGGCAAACGCGCCTGCCAGCCTTTGTCCAGCAAACCAGACTGCGCGATCTGATCGATATCGGAAGAGATCCCCAGTGTCACCACATCCGCAGGCACCCCGTCAATCACGGTACGCGCCTGCTTGCTGGAGCCGCCATGAGAGCTGCGTATGACCACCTGCTCACCCGTTTGTGACTTGTAGTGGGCCTGGAAGGCCTTGTTGAACTCAGCGTAGAGCTCACGTGTCGGGTCGTACGAGACATTCAGAATACTGACTTCGGCTGCCACCGCACTTGCCGCCGCCAGCACCAGTGCCAGCAAGGCTCCTGCCCGCATGCCTTTCCACTTCTGTTGAAACCGCTTCATTCCCCATCCCCCCTGAAACCATGTCCAAGCAATGAGAACGAGTCTAGCAAGGGTGTTTCACACCGCTAAATACCGATTCTTTGGTTAGATATAGCGGGCAGATAGAGGGGCCAAGAAGACTGCACTGACAAGGGAAAGAGCCGGCCGTAGTCAAGGCGGATGCGCAACTCTTTCTGTACTTCGAGCCACTGCTCATACCAGGTCTTCGCTTCGTTACGTTTTGAACCGTAAAGAAATGGTTGGCCCGCCGGACTATGAAAAAATCCAGACGTGGTGGCGTCCTACGTAGATTACACAAACGTCGCCCACAACATATCGAGCCCGTCTGTCTCGCCGGGCAGCCGAACCCAAATGGCCGCCCCGATCGTTGAGCACGATAGTTAGATACAAACGCCCTATCCCATCGCATCCAAGCAGGTCCCTCTGTTCTGACGTGCGCCCCCTGTTTAACGGTGCACTCTGAAAGCTAACCAGAAAAAAGGTGAAACAATGAACTCCAGAACTCTTTCTAACTTGCTACTTGCTTCTACGCTCAGCTTAGGATTTAGCACGGTCGTCATCGCGGACAGCAAACCCTCTCACCCGGATCTTTCCGCAACAACCGGGCATGCAAGCAAAGACCCCAAAACGCCAGGGGAAGCAAATGCCAAAGAGGTGAGCACCCACCGCGCTGGGGCGGGGGACAAACACGGTGACGCCGAAATCAGTCAAAAAATTAAAGCGGCACTCCATGCCGATCATGCACTCAAAGACAAAAACATTGCTGTTGAGATGAACGACGGAGTTGCAACACTAAGCGGAACTGTCTCCAACGACAGCGAGTACAAGAAAGCAGTTGCAGTGGCTGAAAAAACCGAAGGCGTAAAACAGGTGAAGGCCACCGGACTGAGCGTCAACAAATAAGAGAACCGCTCGACCCGTCCCAAAGAGCCAGTACCGAAGATCTGAGCTTCAAGCACCCAATAAAAAACCGGACCCCATGCTTCATGGGGTCCGGCCTTATCGATCAACGCTACACTAGCCTGACAAGGCTAGCAGGAGATCAGATGATTTGGATCTGGGTAGCGCAAGGGCCTTTTTGGCCTACGCCTGCAACGAAGGAAACGCGTTGGTTTTCTTCAAGAGATTTAAACCCAGAGCCCTGAATTTCACTGTGGTGTGCGAAGAGGTCTTTACCGCCACTCTCCGGCATGATGAAGCCGAAGCCTTTTTCGTTATTGAACCACTTCACGATACCAATTTCTGTTTTCAATGTATGTCCTAAATAATCAGGGTAAAAATGTCCCTGGACACACTATGGCCGAGATTCACCAATATAGATAGCACCGTTACAAAGTAAATAGCCAGACGGCCCGGACACTGATCGCAAATGCGCACGGATGACCGGAAGCGGACCGTAAAGCGCAACTCTGTGCTGGTTGCCACCACCCATGACCCCGTCTTACTGCCTGTTCTCTGTACCAAGCCGCTAAGGCTCGATCAAACCTGAAAGGCGAACCTAGGAGTACGTTTACGAACGCTTACAGCCACTTTACCGCCTGTTGGCAGCATCTGAAGGCCTTTTTCCCGGTCTGGTGTGCCTGTTCAATCAAGGGCGAACGCACGTATAAGGCCAATAAAACAGGCACAAAAAAAGCACTTAGTTTTACCTAAGTGCTTGATTCGACTAGCAAAAGAAATGGTGGGTGCTGAGGGGTTCGAACCCCCGACCTACGCCTTGTAAGGGCGCCGCTCTACCAGCTGAGCTAAGCACCCATTTCTGTGATGCCGTTCTTCTTGTGAAGAAAAAGAATTATAGGACCAAAGAATTTTTTTTGCAAGCCTTTTGCGCCAATTAATTTATAAATTAATTCACAGCGTCTTTCAGAGCCTTACCGGGACGGAACTTGGGCACGTTGGCGCCTTCGATCTCGATAGTTTCACCGGTACGTGGGTTACGACCCGAACGGGCAGCGCGTTCCGACACAGCAAAGGTGCCAAAACCAACCAGAGTAACCGTATCTTTTTCTTTCAGCGTGGTGGTCACGGCATCGATAAACGCATCCAGTGCACGACCAGCGTCAGCTTTGGACAGATCGGCTTTGGTGGAAATGAATTCGATAAGCTCGGTTTTATTCATTGAGAAAATACCCCTGAAAATTATTTTACGGGCCCCCAGCGGGAACCAGTTTGTGGCGGTCAGACTTAATAGTGACAAACGACCGGACATCCAAGCGCCCTGTCTGTCATGGCTACCGGGCGCACAAGTGCCCCGGTTGGCTACCGCGTATTAAGCCTTCGTTTAATACCCGTGTCAAGCAAAAAAACCTCTGTAACCCGCATCATTGCTCACTGTTGATACAAGTTGCAGGACTTTCCCTATTTTGCTGCGAGAAACTTAACAGCCTGCCGCAAATATGTTATTTGGGCATCGCCCGGCACAAAATTAGCGGGCTGATACTTGCGTTTTTGAATAATCTTTCAAGCACTTGCACGCCTATCTGCGTCCCCCTGCTCGGTGCGCATCGACCAAGCTCGCCTGACGGCATCGTCCTTGCTCATCAGCAGCATCGCAATGGTGGTCAGAAAGGTCACTTTCCGCACCCATTCCCTGAGCATGAACCATACCCATGCCAGGTCCTGCACGCCTCCTACAATTTTCTGCATTGTTCCCCTGTATTTCATATTTAGCGACAGCAAGGAGCGCAGCGATGCACGGCAAGGTTTATCTGGTTGGAGCGGGTCCGGGTGACCCTGAACTTCTCACAGTGCGGGCTTTATACCTGCTGCAACAGGCCGATGCCGTCGTCCACGACCGTCTGGTCAGCCGCGCAATCATGAGCTGCGTCAACCCGGAAGCCAGTTTGCACGATGTTGGAAAAGTGGCAGCCTGCAGAGCCGGTATGCAAGACGACATCAATGCCTTGCTTTTGTCGCTGAGCAAAACACACCAGCATGTCGTTCGCCTCAAAGGTGGCGATCCCTTCGTCTTTGGGCGAGGTGGCGAGGAGCAGCTTTATCTGCATCAGCATGGTGTTCAGGTAGAGGTTGTGCCGGGTATTACGGCTGCCATCGGCGCGGCTGCCTCCCTGGGTATTCCCCTGACCCATCGCGGTCTGGCCAGCAGCATGCGTGTGGTCACCGGTCACCTGCGTGATAACCGGGGTCTGGAACTGGACTGGGCGTCCTTGTCCGACCCCTCCTGTACGCTGGTGTTCTACATGGCCATGGCTAATTGCGGCCATATCGCCCAGGCCTTGATTCAGCATGGACGCGACGCGGACACTCCTATCGCCCTGGCTCAGGATGCCACGCTTAAAAATCAGCGCTGGGGTTTAGGCACATTGCAAACCTTGCCGCAACTGGCAGAGACATTCAGTCCACCTGCCCTGCTGATCATCGGAGACGTTGTGCGTTTGCATCCCGATTACCCCCGGCCCCGAGCACCCGCTCAGGACACAAGGCACGTTGAGCCATTCGGAGCATTGACGTGAGCGCCAGGCATTGCTGCCGGCGCCCTGATATCGCCCGCTTCCTGATAAAGCTATGGCCGGCTGCGTTGTTCGTATTTCTTTTGCCAAAGCAGCTCGCCGCCCATGAGCCGCCCCTCAGCCCGGAACGTCAAGCATCACTACGTAGCTTGCTGCATCAGGAATGTGGTTCGTGCCATGGTCTGAAGCTCAACGGCGGGCTGGGCCCAGCCTTGACGAGTGACGCCCTGCAAGGCCAAAGCGCGGCGCAGATCGCGCTGACGATCATCCACGGCCGTCCAGGGACGGCCATGCCCGGCTGGAATCGCTTTCTCCACCCCTCGGAAAGCCTGTGGCTGGCCGATTTTCTGCTTCGAACCCCGGACAAGAAACCATGAAAGCTTTGATAACGCTTGGCCTGCTGCTTGTGCTAAGCGGCTGCTCGACCCCACCACTACGAGGCACTCACGATCTGGGACTGGTTGTCGAGCGCGCCACTGGCAGCGTCGTCGTGATTGAAACCAGCCAGCAAAGCCGTCTGGCGCGCATCGAAGGTCTGGGCGATCTGTCCCATGCTCACATCACCTATTCCCGCGACGGGCGCTACGGCTATGTGTTTGGTCGTGATGGCGGCCTGAGCAAGGTTGATCTGCTTGGGCAAGTTCTGGTGCGACGCATCATTCAGTCTGGCAATGCCATCGGTGGCGCCATCTCGCAAGACGGCAGACTGATTGTGGTACAGAACTACGAGCCAGGCGGCATCCGGGTTTTCGATGCCGATACCCTCACTTTGCTCAGCGAGGTCCCCTCTACCTACGCCCCCGGCAAGCGCGCCAAAGTGGTGGGTCTGGCAGATTTGCCCAATCAGCAGTTCGTCTACTCTCTGTTCGAGGCAGGCGAGATCTGGTTGACCGACCTGTCCAATCCCCTCAGGCCTATCACCCGTCGCTTTCCGGCCGGCCGCCAGCCCTACGATGCCATGGTGACCCCAGACGGACGGTACTACATTGCCGGGCTGTTTGGCGAAGACGCCTTGGCGTTGCTGGACTTATGGAACCCTGAACAAGGTGTCCGAAAGATCCTGGCTGGCTATGGTCGGGGCGAATCGGCCTTGCCGGTGTACAAGATGCCGCATCTGCGTGGCTGGGCACTGGCAGGCCAGAATGTATTCCTGCCTGCCATAGGGCGCCACGAGGTGCTGGTTGCCAGTACCTTGGACTGGCAAGAAAAGGCCCGCATTCCGGTCCTGGGCCAGGCCGTATTTGTGATGGCCCAGCCTGATGGTCGCCAGGTTTGGGTGAACTTCGCCTTTCCAGACAACGACAAGGTGCAGGTCATTGACGTCGCGACATCCAGCGTGATCCGGACCCTGGAAGTGGGCAAGGCTGTGCTGCATATGGAGTTTACGCCTCGAGGCGAGGCGGTTTGGATCTCGGCACGCGATGACAACCGGGTCAACGTATACGACACCCGCTGTTTCAAACACCTGAGCAGCCTGAGTATTCATCAGCCCAGTGGCGTGTTTTTTACGCATCGGAGCAGTCGCATTGGTTTCTGAACTCTCCCCTTCCGCTTTCCAACTACTCAATGCCTGGCAACACGGTTTCCCCCTGGAGCCACGTCCTTTTCGCAAACTGGGACTGCTACTGGGCCTGAGCGAACCAGCAGTGATGGACTACCTCCGAGGCTGGCGCGACCAAGGCATCATCAGCCGCATTGGACCGGTTCTGAACCCCGCCTGCATAAGCAGCACGTTGGTCGGCATGCAAGTTCCAGACCGAGAGCTGGATGGCGTGGCAAACTGGATCAGCACGCTACCGGCCGTCAACCATAATTACGAACGGGAGCACGCCATCAATCTCTGGTTTGTGCTGACCTGTTCAGATGAAGCAGAACGGCGCGCAACGCTCGATCACATCGCGTGCCACACGGGCTTACGGCCCCTGTCTCTGCCCATGCTCAAGGCCTATCACATTGATCTGGGTTTCAGCCTGCTTCATCACACCAAAGTAAACAACCCTATAGCGCCCGGCAGCGGTCTGCCTGCCTTGGGCAGCGTTGAACGCAAGCTGCTTGAATGCGCATTACAAGGCGTGGAGATTCAGGCCGAACCGTTCAAACCCTGGGCTCAGTACGCGCAAATAAGCGAGGCGCAAGTACTGCTGCATCTACGCCACTTTCTGGCGCAAGGGATTTTCAGGCGGTTTGGTGTGGTTCTACACCATCGCAAGCTGGGCTATCAGGCCAATGCCATGTGCGTCTGGACAGTAGACACGCAGCATATCGACGCCGTGGGCGAAAAACTGGCCAAGCAAAGCGGCATCACGTTGTGCTATCGGCGCCAGCCCTTTCCACCCTATTGGAATCACAATCTGTTTTGCATGATTCACGGTAAAGAACGTGGGCAGGTGCTGAGCCAACATGCACAGTTGAACGACGATTTGGGCTTGAGCCTGTTGCCCCAGGAAGTTCTGTTCTCCAAACGTTGCTTCAAACAACGGGGCGCATTGCTTAACCAGCCTCATCATGACTAATACGAATCTCCCCTTACGCCACACACCGGTCGAATTGGACGCTGCCGATCGACCTATCCTGAATCGCTTGCAGGAGGGATTCCCCATCTGCTCCCGTCCTTTTGCGCAACTGGCTCCTGATTTTGGTTTGAAGGAGTCCGAACTAATCGCACGCGTGCAGCACTTACACCGATCCGGCGTCTTGACCCGCTTTGGCCCTCTCTTTCAGATCGAAGCCCTGGGAGGGGCTTATTGCCTGGCCGCAATGGCCGTGCCGGAAAAGCGCTGGGAAAGCACCGTCAAAGCGGTGAACCGCCACCCGGAGGTAGCGCATAACTACCGTCGCACTCACGCCTTGAATATGTGGTTCGTGCTTGCCGCCGCCAGCATGCTGGAGATCGAGTCCTGCCTGAGGATCATCGAGGTGGAAACAGGCTTGCCGGTTTTCGCATTCCCGAAAGAGCGGGAATACCTTCTTAGCCTGAAACTGGAGCTTTGACATGCGTCGCTTAACTCAGCCTTACATCGCTTTGATTCATGCGTCTGAACAAGGCTTGGCGATAGAACCCCAACCTTATCTAAAACTAGCCCAAGAGCTGCGGGTGTCCGAAACCTATGTCATGACACAGTTTCAAAACATGCTGGACCACGGCTTGATCCGGCGTATTGCAGCCGTCCCCAATCACTATGCCTTGGGCTATGTAGCCAATGGAATGTGCGTCTGGAACATTGCAGACGACAAACTGGACACGGTAGGCACATGGCTGGCTACACAAGCGGGCATCAGCCACTGCTACCGTCGACCCCGACGCCTACCCGAGTGGCCCTATAACCTGTTTGCCATGTTGCATGGCAAAGACCATGACACGGTGCGCGCCCAGGCACTACACATCAGTACACAAATCAGGCAGGACTTTCCGGGAATTTTGCACGATCACGATATTTTATTTTCCACGGCCATTCTTAAGAAAACTGGCTTGCGTCTGCGGAGGCCTTAAGCATGTTTCGCCTATCCCGTTTTGTTGCTGCGTTGCACTCCCCGGTTCCCCCTATGCGTAAAAGCAAGGCCCCGGTGGTCATCTGGAATCTGATCCGGCGTTGCAATCTACATTGCAGCCATTGTTACTCAGCCTCGACCAACAAACATTTTCCAGGGGAGTTGAGCCATGAACAGGCGTGCCGGGTCATGGATGATTTGCATCAGTTCGGCGTACGCGCATTAATTCTATCGGGTGGCGAACCCTTGCTACGACCCGATATTTATGACCTGGCCCAACGAGCAAAAGCCTTGGGTATGTACGTTGGACTGTCATCCAATGGCACGTTGATCACAGAGCAGACTATTGATCGGATAGCCGACTGCGGCTTTGACTATGTGGGTATCTCGCTGGATGGCTTGCAAGCCAGACATGACAACATTCGGGGCGAGAAAGGAGCCTACGCGGCATCGTTGCAAGGTTTGCGTCTATGTCGTGAAAAGCATCTGAAAGTCGGCCTGCGCTTTACATTAACCCAAGAAAACGCACTTGATTTGAATGGTCTGCTACAGGTGATGGAACAAGAGCAGATTGACCGTTTTTATCTCTCTCATTTGAACTACGCGGGCAGGGGTCTGGGCAACCGCTCCCTGGCCAGTCACCACGCGCTCACCCGATGGGCAATGGAACAACTGTTCACCACCTGCCTGACCTATCAGCAAGCTGGCACCCCCAAGGAATTTACCTCGGGCAATAACGATGCTGATGGTGTTTTCTTTTTACATTGGGTACGACGGCACTACCCCGAACATACGCAGAAAATTATCGACATGTTGCGGCAATGGGGAGGCAATTCCTCTGGCCAGGGCATCGCCAATATCGATAACCGCGGTAATGTGCATCCCGACACCATGTGGTGGCACTATAGTTTGGGCAATGTACTGCAACGCCCTTTCTCAGAGATTTGGTCAGACCAGCAGGAGCCCCTGCTAAGGGGACTACGCCAGAAGCCACGGCAGGTACAAGGGCGCTGCGCGAGCTGCGCGTATCTCGACATCTGTAATGGCAATACTCGCACCCGCGCAGAAAAGAGCACCGGCAATGTATGGGCTGAAGATCCGGGCTGCTATCTGAATGACCAGGAAATCACTCGCTAAGGTCGCCCCTCTTTATTGCGCAAGGTTGGGCACTGCCGACGAAGCAGCGCCCACCCACACCCACGCTCCCATTCACATTCAAATTCACACTCACAACAGATCCTGAGCAAGATTTATAAGGACATCCCCGCTAGATCTGCACGCCAACTTCTACAAAGACACAATGGCAACTGCTTGAATAAAACATCGACAAATGCTGCATCGGCCCCAGCAATCAATAATGCAGGTACCAGCCTGTGCGTTTTGTATGGTGAGCCATTACCAATGGCAGGTCAGTCAAAGCCCAGAACGCAGACACGAATAAACACACATCGTGCCTGAGTCAGGTAGCTGAACATAATGCAGCATCTGCCCCCAACCGCAGCCGTAATACGCAGATTGTTTAAGCCAGTTCGCCCTGCACGCCATGGTGACGCAACAGATCAAGCAAAGGCTGCACAGGCCACGATGCTTTCCAGGTGATCACAATACGCTCTCCGGGTGACCAGGAACGGCACAGCGGCGCCCAGAAATCCTGATTCAACAAGGTTTCCTGCAAAACCACGCCCCCCTGATCCAAAGGCATCAGGCGGGCGTCGCGACGGGCCTTTTCGAGAATTGCGGGCAAGATAAGCGGCAAATATAAAACCCAGTCCGCCTGGTTCAATTTGCGCAACGCACGAAGGGTTAACAAATCCACTGCGTCCAAATCTGCAATCGGCAGTATGGTGACCACAATAGTCTGAGGAGGCACCTCCTCCTTTAATGCCGTCTCAAAAGCCGTCCGTGCCTGCTCAGGCTTACCCTGGGCAAACAGATCGGGAATAGGACTATCCAGAACAGAATCAAAAAACTGACGGCGCGTATGGGGCTCGGGAAAAGCCTGTTTGATCTCTGCTCGACGGCGAGCCAGCAGCCCCGCCAGTTGCCCTAGCGATTCGGGAAGCTCGCTTTCTATCCATTCACGGACCCGTCGAGCCAGAACAGGAGCCGAGCCGGCAGACGAAATCGCAATCATCAAGGGCGAGCGGTCCACCATGGCCGGCACCTGCACAGTCGAAAGCTCACCGTCATCGACCACATTGCAGGGCAAATGCAAGGCTTCGGCTGCCTGCGCCACGCTACGGTTTATCTCGCGCCGACCGGTGGCTGCGATGACCAGCCAGGCATGACGAATATGATCCGCCACAAAAGAGCTGAACAGACTGGTCAAGGCACCAGCTTGGGCGCTGGCCCGTAACCATGGGGTTTGCTCGGGCGCTACAACGGTAACTCGTGCCCCAGCACGCAGCAAAAGACGAACCTTGCGCTCAGCGACCGTCCCCCCACCGACCACGACGACGACCTTGCCAGTCAGATTGAAGAACAAGGGAAACACATTCATGGCATCACATCCTTCAGGCGTCAGTGAACACTGACGCCCGGTTCATTGCTACTTCAGACTGGCAAAGTAAGCAGCCAGCTCATTGACCATTTCAGGGCTTAAGGGCTCAGCCATCGGACTCATGATAGGGTCATTGCGCTCTCGCGTTTTGAACTGCTGCAACTGTTTGACCAGATATTCCTCTTTTTGCCCAGCCAGGTTGGGATACAAGCCCACTGTACTGATTCCCTCTAGCCCATGACATGATGCACACAGGGGCAGCATGGCAGAGGCCTGAGCCGACAATTGTGACTGCCCATGTGAACCTTGCAATCCGGCCGGCTCGTCCGCCGCCCTGGCTGCATTGACTGCCATCAGTCCAGCCAGGGCCAGACCCATCAAAAGCTGTTTCATGATGTTCCTTTGCTTAGAATTTTTGGGTTTCAGGCTGCCCGATGGTGAGCCAACGGGTGCGGGCACGCGAGAACACACCGGAGGGGCTTTCCATCTTGTGCTCGGCCACCAGCTCCAGACTGCGGCTGTCATAGATCTTCAGACGATCACCCCAATAGCCAGAGCTGACGTACAGGTAATCACCCGTACGGTTGTAATTGGGAAAGAAGGCGTGACCGCCCACGTCCAGGGTTTTCACGACGGACAAGGTGTTTTTGTCGATCAGCTGAATCCAGGCGGCACGCTTGTCTTTGTCAATAATGTCGACCGCAACATACGGGGCATTGGGGTGAGCAGCCGGCGATTCGGTGGCGCCCGCCACCGGAATTTGTTTCACCACCGAAAAGTCTTTGGTATCCCAGACGGTGACCACAGAGCCCAGTTTGCAACTGCCCATATTGGTGCCGAAAGCCAGCATACGCCCATTGACTTCCGTTACCGCTCCCGAACCGGCATGAGGCTGGCAGCCAGCCGGAATATCGCGCACCACTTTGTCGTCTTTCAAGTCGATGGCCACATACTTGTTGTCATCGTAAGAGGCAACCATGGAATAGCGCCCATCCGGGGTGAGGAAAGTATCGTGCAACATGCGCCCCACCTTGGCCAGTTTGGTCACGGGCATGTCGGGCTTGTCCGGGTCGATGATCCAGATCTGTCCTGCTTGCCGCAGCGTCAGTGCAAATTTGTTATTGATGCGACTGCCGATGATCGGACCGCCAGCGGATTTAATGAAATTGCCATCGGGGTCCTCGCCTTCCAGCGCGAGATATTTCACGGGCTCCAGGGTGTCGGCTTTCAAGATAACCATGCTGTTGGGCACGAATGAGCTCAGCGCCAGCCACTTACCATCCTTGGACAGTGCTATCCCGGTGCCCGTCAGACCAATCTTGGCCTGTCGCACAATCTGCAAGGTGTACAGGTCGATTTTATAGACATGGCCATCATCACTTTTCAGATAGGCCCAGCGCTCATGACTGGGGCTGAACTCCATGATGTGGGGTGCTCCCACCGTCGCAATTTCGCCCACTTTCTGGTTGTTCTGGCCATTGATGAAAACCGCACGGGCCTGATTGGCGCCGTCACCCCGACCGTAGCGTCCACGAGCCATGATGACCATCAGATCGTAGACAGAGTCGATCTCGTAATTGGGCTTGTCGGGTAAGGTGGACTCATCGACCAACACCTTCACGCTGGCGCGGATCTGGTCCATCCCCCAGTGACGTTCCACCACAGGCTCATTTTTGATCAGCCTGGCCAGGGCACGGATATCCTCATCGGGCAAACGCCCCACGAAAGGCGGCATCAAGGTATCCGGGATTCCGGTCATGATGGTGCCGCGCAAGGCAATCTCACTTTGAACGAGACGATCCCTGTGCAGACCCGGCGCAATGTATCCACCCCGGTCGGCTGCGTGACAGACCGCACAGTTCTCCTGAAACAGCTTGTCCACCCGCACTTGCTCTTGCGTCGGTTCCGCCAGTGCCGTGCTGACGGTGGCAGACAGGAAGGCCAGGGTCATCATTTTTCTATACATTCCATTACCTCCAACATGTGACTTGCCAAGGGGCAAGGCCATTCAAACTATAACGATTGTTATTTTTTGATGAGAAGGTATGGATACGGACCAAAGAATGGTGACGGTTTTTTTATATCGCAATTACAGTAAATTAAATACTCTTACCGAGATAAAAAAATCGCTGACGATGGGTAAGGTGACAGATCAACAAAGCGGACAAATTTATCACGAACGAAACATCACATTGAGCCAACTCAAGTTAAAAGAGAGAGGGGTTACCTATAGTGGCTCAGCCTGGCTCGCTCTCGATGGTTTTGATTCCTTTCCAGTCCCACCATGTTTTCTTTACCGATTACGCTCTCCCATACTCATAGCCCGCCCTACAAACGACAAATTGCCCGTCAAATCGAAAGCCTGATTTGTTCAGGGCGCTTGCAAGAAGGTAGTCGCCTGCCTTCGATTCAGCGGATGGCGTCTTTGCTTCAAGTGTCCAAAAATACCGTGATGGGTGCCTATGACCTGCTGATTGATTCCAATCTGATTCATAGCGAACCTAGCCGGGGGTTTTTCGTGGCCACCCCTACCCGTCATGGACGCAGTCGTCTGGCACCGGATTTTGTGTTGCAAACGGCGCATTGCTCACGCAGTCTGCGCACCAGCACCGCCCAGGCCAGCGGGGTTCATGTGCCCGCCCCCAGTCTGCCAGTTCGCTTCGATTTCAAGGTCGGACGGCCTTCTGCCCATGCTTTTCCACTGCGTCAGTTTATTCATCTGTCCAATCAGTTGCTGCGCTACGCCGGCTCAGCCATGGCGGAGTACCCGCCACCGGAAGGGCTATGGGGTTTACGTCTGCAGATTGCGGATTATCTGGCGGCCAGCAAGGGAATACTGGCCGACCCGGAACACATCATCATCACCGCAGGAACTCAGGAGTCACTCAGCCTGATTACGGCGCATTTCCTGGATGAGCATAGTTGTGCGGTGCATGAATCCCCCGGCTATAACGGGTTCAGGCATCTGCTGGAACGGCATCGGGCACAAGGCATTCCAGTGCCGGTGGATGAGCAGGGTTTATGCACCGGCCACCTGCCCGACAGGCCCGTCCAACTGGCCTTTGTGACGCCATCGCACCAATACCCTTTGGGACATACATTGACGGTGCGGCGGCGTCAGGAACTGCTGGCCTGGGCCAGCACCAGTGGCGCATTGATCATCGAGGATGATTACGACGGAGACTTCTGTTACGGGCCGGCCTTGCCCGCAGCGCTCAAGGCCATGAGCCCGGGACAGGTCATTTACCTGGGCTCATTTTCCAAAACCCTGGGTCCCGGCTTGCGTTTGGCCTACATGGTCTGTCCGCCCCAGCTAAGCCAAGACTTTATCGCCCGCAAGGCGCTGCTCAACAACGGCTCCCCCTGGTTAACACAAGCTGTACTGGCACGCTTCTTTGATGAGTACGACTACCCACGTCACCTGCAGCACTTGCGCCGCCGCTATCTGGACCAGCGCAATATCCTGCTCCAGGGCCTGAAGCACATATGGGGAAATACAGGTGTGATCAGCGGGCAGAATGCCGGCATGCATCTGGCCTTTCGTTTGCCATCGCAAAGCCCGAACGCCGATCACCTGGCCTCGACCGCGCTTCACTATGGCATACGGCTTTACCCTCTGGCCCAGGCCGCCAGCCAGGAAGCAGACGGCACCAAACCGCGCCATCTGCTATTTGGCTATGCCAATCTGGAGCCGGGAGAGCTGCAACAGGCGATGCAGCATCTTGCCCTGATACAGCCTAGGCTGAACCAGGACTAGACAGAGCATGTATTCAGGACTGAGCCAACGCTTGATCAAAGTCCGTGGTCAGATCGACAATTTCCTCGATGCCAACGGAGATACGCAACTGGTTATCAGCAATGCCCATCAAGGCGCGCTGCTCGGCCCCCATTTCATAATAGATGGTGTGCGCAACCGGCAATACCAGACTGCGGTTATCGCCCAGATGGGTAGCCAGCACAAAAACCTTCAGACGATTCAGAAAATCGAAGATTTCGATTTTGTCTTCCAGCACCACGCTCATCAGGCCTCCAAAGCGATTGCCGAACAAGTGGGCGGTGCGCTCATGCTGAGGATGGTCTTCCAGGCCAGGATAACGCACGTGTTTTACCTTGGGGTGAGCCTTCAGATGACGCGCCAGCGCCAGGGCGTTAGCGCAAATGCGTTCCATGCGCAAAGGCAGTGTTTCCGAACCCACAGCCAGACGATGGGCCACGTCAGACGACAAGGTGCCACCCATATCACGCAATCCCTTCTTACGGATCTGCACCAGCCCCCAGTTCTGGGGATTGCCGTTGCGATAGACCTGGGCAATGTTGGGATAGGTGGTCCAGTCAAACAAGCCCGTGTCGGTCACCATGCCACCCAAGGCATTGCCATGACCGCCGATGTGCTTGGACAGGGAATTGATCACCAACGAGGCCTTGAACTCCCGACCCGGCAACAAATACGGCGAGGACAAAGTGGCATCCACCACGTACAAGAGGCCCTCGTCCTGGCACCATTGCCCCACCCCTTGCAGATCGGCCACCTGAGTGCCTGGGTTGGCAATCGTTTCCAAAAAAACCATACGGGTGTTGGGCTGTCGTGCTGCCTGAACTTGCGCCAGATCCGTCGCATCCACCAGCGTGGTCTGCACACCCAGATCCCGCAAGGTGCCCAACAGACTATTGGTATTGCCAAACAAATATTTGCTGGCAATCAGGTGATCGCCCTGACGCAACAAGGTAAACAGGGTCGCCGTCAGCGCTGCCATTCCAGTGGCGAAACTCACGCTGCCCACGCCTTTTTCCATGCGTGTAATCTTGGCTTCCAAGGCCGCCGTTGTGGGTGTGCCCTGACGAGAATAGGTGAAGCCCGATTTGCCTTGAAAGACCGCGGCCAACTCACGTGCATCCTGAAAGCCAAACTCGGTCGATGGGTGCAATGGCTGATGAATAGCGCCGTACTGCGTGCCCAAGCGACGGTCAGAATGCAGGGTGGAGGTAATAAAGCCGTTTTCGTCCATGATCGTTTCAAAGCCCAAAATGCAAGTACATCCCATCAACCTTGGTGGGCTTGCGCCCGGCTGATGGCCAATCACTTATTATCTGGTGAAGCAGCCGCTGAAAGCGGCTGTCTTTTATACAAATAAGTAATTAAGTAAGTAACAAGACTTAAAAGAAATTAAGCCTGGCTACGTTGGCGTAACGTCTCGTACAAGCAAACCGCGCTGGCAACACTGACGTTCAGGCTCTCCACAGCCCCCATCATGGGAATGGAGACCAGCTCATCGCAAGTCTCACGGGTCAGCCGACGCATACCCTCTCCCTCGGCCCCCATCACCCAGGCCATAGGCCGACGCGCATCTACTTGATGAAAGGTATGACTTGCCTGGTCGCTGGTCCCCACCAGCCAGACGTCACGCTCGCGCAGCATGCGCATGGTACGAGCAAGATTGGTCACGGTAATGTAGGGGGTGGACTCTGCCGCCCCACACGCGACACGCGACACGGTGGCATTCAGGCCCACGGCACGATCGCGAGGCGCAATCACGGCATGCGCACCCGCGGCATTGGCACTGCGCAGGCAGGCGCCCAGATTGTGAGGGTCAGTAACCCCATCCAAAATCAACAGGAACGGAACCTGGCCAGCCTCTTCAAGATCATCCAGCAATTCGTTGACATCAACCGCCAATTCCTGCTCGAGAGCCAAGGCCACCACACCTTGGTGGCGAGTGCCTTTGGCCAGACCATCAAGACGCTCGACGGGCACTGCCATGACTTTCAGGCCCGCCTGCTCAACCTGTTCGATAAAGGCCAACATCCGCTTGTCGCGCCGGGTCTGATCCACATACACCTCGCGCACCGTAGCGGCGCTATAACGAACCCGGGCAATAACGGCATGAAAACCGGCCAAAACCTGCTGAGCCATAACAATCCTTGGAGGAAATAAATCAAAGCAAATAAAGAAAGCCGGGCAAAAGCCCGGCTTGATATTGTACGCCTATCGGCGCCGGCCTCTTGGGCTACGCGTGGATTTGGCCGCTTTGGCCGTCTTTTCCGCGCTGCGCTTTTCATCCCGCTCGGCCTGCTTTTGGGAGGCACGCCGTTGGGACGCCGTAGTGCCCTTTAACGCCAAAGGCTTGGTCGGAGCAGCTTTCTTGATGGGACGCTCGGAAGGATCAGACGCTTCAGCCGCTGCCTTCACAGCCTTATACCCGACTCCCTTGACCAGACGAAACTCGATGCGACGCGCCTCCAGGTCAACGCGGGCTACCTGTACTTGCACGGCATCGGTCAGGCGATAACGCAAGCCCGTGCGCTCGCCACGCAGCTCATTCAAAGTTTCGTTGTACTGGAAATAATCCGCGCCCAGTTCAGAGACATGGACCAGACCCTCTACATACAGAGTATCCAGGGTGACGAAGAGGCCAAAACTGGTGACACCGCTGATCTTGCCGGAGTACTCCTCGCCCACATGCTCTTTTACAAACCAGCATTTGAGCCAGGCTTCCACATCTTTGGAAGCCTCGTCAGCGCGACGCTCGCGAGCCGACAACAACGCCCCCAGTTTTTCCCACCGCGCAAAATCCCGTTTACTGGCGGGCAGCGCCGCATCCCCCGGGTCCTCATCAATAGCCGGAACATAGCGCTCGCCCTTCAAAATACCCTTGATGACGCGATGCACCAGCAAATCGGGATAGCGACGAATCGGCGAGGTGAAGTGGGCATACTGCGAATAGGCAAGCCCAAAGTGTCCCGTTTTCTCCGGGCTGTAAATGGCCTGCTGCATCGAGCGCAAACACATGGTCTGAATGATGGCAAAGTCCGAGCGGCCACGCGCTGCCGCCACGACTTTGGCGTAATCGGCCGAGCTGGGTTCATCGCCCCCTTCCAGAGTCAAACCCAAACTGCGCAGATACTCGCGCAAGGCTTCCAGCTTGGGCGGCGTGGGGCCTTCGTGCACACGGTACAGACCGTTGCGACGGCTACGAGCAATGAAATCAGCTGCGCAGGTATTGGCTGCCAGCATGCATTCTTCAATCAGTTTGTGAGCATCGTTGCGAACCAGGGGCTCAATACGCTCGATACGGCCCAAAGGATTGCACACGATCTTGGTTTCGACAGTATCGAAATCAATCGCCCCCCGCGCAGCACGTTGCTCGGCCAGCACACGATACAGGGCATACAGATTCTGCACGGGCTCCAGCACATGCTGGATCTGATTGGCCGCCGGGCCTGTGGGCTGCTGCAGGGCGCTCCAGATATCAGAATAGGTGGTGCGCGCATGCGAGTGGATGACCGCTTCATAAAACTGATAGGCTGAAACGGTGCCGGACTTGGCGCCATCCGCCAACACGACCATATCGCAGACCATGACCAGACGGTCTACCGATGGATTAAGCGAACAGATTCCGTTGGACAGACTTTCGGGCAGCATAGGAATCACGCGGCGCGGAAAATACACACTGGTACCCCGCTCCAGCGCATCCTCATCCAGCGCGTCACCCGAACGCACATAATGGCTGACATCTGCAATTGCCACCAGCAAACGCCACGCCCAGCGGGGCCGTTTACCGGTTCCGATATCGACACGTTCGCAATACACCGCATCATCAAAGTCGCGGGCGTCTTCCCCATCAATCGTAATGAATGGCACATCGCGCAAGTCGACACGGCCTTTATATTCCGAAGGCTTGACCTTGGCAGGAATGCGGGCGGCTTGCTTGAGCGCCTTATCGGAAAAATCGACCGGCACCTCAAACTTGCGCACGGCAATCTCGATTTCCATGCCGGGATCGTCAATTTCCCCCAGCACCTCAATCACACGCCCCAAAGGCTGACGATGCCGCTCCGGCTGTTGGGTAATCGCTACGGTGACGACCTGACCGGGTTCGGCCTCGCCCTGCTCCCCGCTTGGAATCAGAATGTCATGCTTGATGCGCTGATCTTCGGGCACCACGATAAACGTGCCACGCTCGCGCAGGAAACGTCCCACCAGCTTGCTGGTGTGACGCGCCGTCACTTCTACGATCGAGGCGTCTGGCTTGCCGCGGTACTCTCCGACGATGCGCACCATAACGTGGTCGCCGTGCAACACCTTGGCCATTTCTCGTGGGGACAAGAACAGATCAGGCTGCCCGTCGTCACGCTGCAAGAAACCAAAGCCGTCGCGATGACCCAACACCTTGCCCGCGATAAAACCAGTCTGGCTGTTTTTGCGAATCTTGCCTTCGGGGGAGATCAGCAGTTGTCCATCGCGCTCCATTGCGCGCACACGCCGCTCAAAACCCACCGTAATCTCTTTGCCCAGGCCCAGCTTTTGTGCCAGAGCCTGCATGGTCAGGCCGTCTGCATCTTCGCGCAGCCCCGCCAGGATCGCTTCCCGCGTCGGGGTATCCGGGTCGAAGTCAGGCGGCAATTCATAACGGCCCGTTGTTTGAATACGGTCCTCAGTACTGTCTTGATGTTTTTTATTCAAAAGGACACTTCCATTATTAATAAAGTATGCCTATAATCCTTTTTCTTTGCTGCTTACGCAGCAAAAACGTTGAAGGCTTTTGGCACAGTCATAAGCATACAACGATATTGCCCAGGTGGCGGAATTGGTAGACGCGCATGGTTCAGGTCCATGTGCCTTCGGGTGTGGAGGTTCGAGTCCTCTTCTGGGCACCAAATTCCTCAAAAAGCCGATCATCTTTCGATGATCGGCTTTTTGTTTTGTGCGCCCATACAGCAAGGCGCTTGGGCACCGACGCAAGGCCCCATGAAAGGTTAGGCCCGCAGCCCCCACTCCACGTGTACGTCCCAAGCCACACCCTTTGCCGGGCTCTTGCGCGTTGACAAGCCATTCGCTGGGCGCCCAGCAAGCCTTCTTATTTTCTTGTCCCAGACTGGACTTGGGAAGGTACGCAGCGAGCAAGGCTTCTAGCCCAAGGACTGCCGTAACGGCAATACAAGCGCATGATTGATTAAGCACAGGCACTTCCGAATAAGAAATCAACACCGCATGATCGGTGGCTTTCTTTACAGGCCTATGAACACATCACCAATCCCATGCGGGAGAAACAAAGGGATCTTTTTCTGCCTGCCACGGCCCCTGCCTCAAAAACCCCGCCTGATTCTTTGGGACAAAAAAAACCGACTGCGTTTGAACAATCGGTTTTCCATTTCATAAAGTCGCCGCTATTAACCGCCGCAGCCGCCACAACATGCGCCATCCTCTCCATGCGCTGGCTTGGCAATCTGATAGCCCGCCTGTTCAACCGCGGCATGCAGATCTTCCAACGACACCTGGGTTTCATCAAAACGCACCGATGCCTTCGCATTCTCAAACGAAGCGTCTGCCGCTTGCACACCCTGGACCGCTGCCAAGGCATTCGCCACTTTGTCAGCACACTCAGGGTGTCGCAGACCCGCCAATTTCAACATTCCCACTTGCATTTTTCATCCCTTTAACATGAGGTGAGGCAGTTGATGAAATCGCCACCGCCCATAAAGATATATATTAAATACATCTTATAAATACGGCAAGTGACGATTAGCCATTCAGTACAGGGGGTGTACGCACTCCTCCTTCAAAGAACAAGACAAGGAACGAGGACGGCAAGCAGGCTAACTGACAGATCAAGCTACTACTACCACTCGACTGACTGAGTAACTGACCAAATTGCTAGCTAGGCAAATAGGCTTGTTTGCCCATCAGATCGATGGCTGGCTGACAGCACGTGGACGAAGCAAGATCGAATGGACAACGGCGATGGTTGAAAGAACTGGATTCAAACGCCAGCTCAACTGCACCTGAATAAGGCCAGGGAGAAGAGTGCACTAACCATCCTGCCTGGAGAATAAAAGCCATCAAACAGCGCGTCGACCTGAGCTGCCTAATACAAAGCACTCTTTGCAGGTAGAAGAACCAACCTTATAAATAAAGCATTATTTGCAGGCAGAAGAACCAGCCTTGTAAGCGCCGTTTACGCTTGAACGCGAACCCAACCGCACAGTCCCTTACCGGTCGGACAGGCTGGCTCCGTCGGGGGCATGAAAAGGACCAAATTGAACTGCGCCTGGATATCTATACGACCCCGATTTCCCAAACCACAATACAAAAAGCCGACCATCTTTCGACGATCGGCTTTTTGAGGAATTTTGGTGCCCAGGAGAGGACTCGAACCTCCACACCCGAAGGCACATGGACCTGAACCATGCGCGTCTACCAATTCCGCCACCTGGGCTCTGACTGCAACACTTGTTTTTAAACACGTCGTTGCAAGACAGAAAATAACTATAACACGATTTTCAATTCGCGCAAACTATTTCTGTTTTTTATGATGGACAGAAGTTTGTCGGCCTCTTGCGCTTCATGAAAATCGCTTTTATGCTTATTGCCATATCAAGAGTTGGGGTAACCCATGCCAACCTGTGTACCCGCACAAGGTGGATTCAAGATATGGCCATCTGGCAACCAAAGGGATCGTTATGACAACAACCCGCTGCCAGCGGGTTTTTTTATGCCTGACCTAGCAGGCGCTCAACGGGTCCTTTAATCCAACTTGCTCACCCGGAAGCCGCTTCCAAGAGCTAAACAGGAGAAACTATGTCTGCACCGTACTGCTATCACCTCACCCTAGAACAGCAAAGCTACCGCATTGTGCTTCGTCCTGGCTGTTCGCGGCTGGCCGTTGTCCGCGAACAGCATGCGGATACTGTCGGAGATTATGAGCCTCGCTGGCTGGGCTCCAGTTGTCGGGGCGGCTATTGGACCCGTTTTCAGCCTGATATCGACAGCACATTGCTGCTGAACATGGATGCGATCGCACGCCTGATTGACCAGCATCGCCTGGCGCATCCCGAGACAACGCTGGACACAGACCTGCAGCCAGTGCTGCACGTGGGTGGCCGCTTGCGCGCCCAACCCTACCCTCAGCAACAAGCCGCTTAATCCAGACGAGGGGCCTGATCGCCCTGATCGCCTTGGCGCCAGTAACTGCTGGCCCGAATCGCGTTCTTATCCAGGCCACGCTCCTGCACCCAGTATTCACGCAGCCCTTGGGCAACTGCGTATTCTGCCGCCACCCATACATAGCCGGTGCCGCTGGGCTGCGCCGCAGCCCGCAGCGCGTCCAGAATGCCCGGCAACCCGGCCAGTGATGGAATCCAGTTCACCGTAACGTGATCGGGCGCCGCTAGCGTCCCTACCGTCAATAAATTGCGCGCCAAGACATACACCTGCACGTTCACCGTGGCAGGCAGTTCATGGATGCGTCGTGCCATCGCAGGTATGGCAGTTTCGTCACCGATCAGGACTTGCCAATCCAGTTCCTTGCTGAGCAGAAAGGAGCCACGGGGTCCCGCGACCCCCAGCTTGTCACCTTCCTTGGCTTGCATGGCCCATCGGCACGCCGGGCCGTCACCGTGGAGCACAAAATCAATATCCATCTCCTGTTCCGCCGCGCGGTAGTCGCGCGGCGTGTAATCACGGATGGGAGGTTTTTCCTGCCCCGCCGCAAAGACCATACCGCGCTCACCCATTTGGGGCAGACGCAGGGAATGGGTGGCTGGATCCGGAAAAATCAGTTTGACGTGATCATCAAACCCCGGCGAGTAAAACCCCTCCAGGTCAGCACCCGTCAGGGTAATGCGCAGCATATGAGGTCCCAACTCACGGCGATGCTTGACGGTGAGCAATCGCAACTTCAGGGGATGGGCCACTTTTTGCGTTAATTGTTCGGACTGCATGCTTAAGACTCCTTGGGCAAATTGCGTATTTCGGCGATGGCTTTCTCCAGAATTGCCACCACGTCAGCCTGTCGTGCCAGACTGGCTGTCGATTGTTCAAACATGGCCTGTTTAAGACTATGGCGTACCTGGACAAATTCGGGCAGCCAACCCGTCTGTTCCTGCGCGGCCTTTAAATCCTCGTCACTACTCTGTTCAGCCAGCATCTGCCGTATCCATACCCGCTTGCGCCCGCGGTAGGTCAAGGACTGCAGTAGGTAGTCACACTTCTCTTTCTGCGCCTCAAGATACCCCAGCCCCTCCGGAGTCAGGCTGTACATCTTGCGGCGCCCTTGCTCCTCAATCAGAACCCAACCTTGAGTCGCACAAAAGGCCAAGGCCGGATACACCGCGCCGGCGCTGGGCACATAACTGTTCTGGCTGATCTGCGCAAAACGACGGATTAGTTGATACCCATGAGTGCTGCCTTCCTTGAGCAAGGCCATCAGCATAAGCTGCATAGCTCGGGCAGAGTACTTTCGACCCTGCCCCATATCCTGCAACATGCGCTCGACATCCATTGTGTTGAATTTCATAGTCACACTCTTATGCTATATCACTCGACACATATTAATGATAATGAGAATGACAATCAACCAAAAACCAAAATAAACCGTGCCCAATGAAAATGCTTGCATTTA
Source organism: Alcaligenes ammonioxydans (assembly GCF_019343455.1). NCBI lineage: Bacteria > Pseudomonadati > Pseudomonadota > Betaproteobacteria > Burkholderiales > Alcaligenaceae > Alcaligenes > Alcaligenes ammonioxydans. The sequence continues at coordinate 2,283,550 of NZ_CP049362.1, forward strand.
CCAAAAGATTCATCCTATAATTTAATGCTTGAGACGGGCAGCAGCCCTTATCAAAGCCCAGGTGGCGGAATTGGTAGACGCGCATGGTTCAGGTCCATGTGCCTTCGGGTGTGGAGGTTCGAGTCCTCTCCTGGGCACCACAAATTCCTCAAAAAGCCGATCATCAAAAGATGATCGGCTTTTTGCTGTGTCCGCACCCAAACGCTAAAATCTTCGAGCCCCTTACAGGAGCGCACGAGGCCCCCACCCCGACCTTCCCCCCCTGAAGTACAGCAGTCAAGCTGAACACCAAACGCAAGCACCGCGATCAGATAAGTACTAAAAATCGGGCAACTTACCTTGATATCTGGGCAGCGCTTCCCCAGGGGCGGACAAGCTTAGCGCCGGGCCCAAAGCGAGCAGCAGAAAAGCCACAAGAAAAATCAGGCCAAGAAGAAAAAAGTGTGGATCAACAGTCACTTACACTACCTGAAACCAGGAAAACCAGTTCGTGCGGCCCAAGCACATAACATGCCCATTACAAAATACGAATAGCGGCTATATGTTCATTCTTTTGAGTAAACGCGTACGCCGTCCTATCGAGCTACCACTCAGTCTGAGCTGAAACCGTGAAACCAGCAGCGTAAAAGACCAGTTTGAAAAGCCCCAGAAAGTTCATGGCCTCGCACGGAGGCGAACCTGCCCGGATCGACAGATCTGATGTATGCCCCCTTGCCAACGGGCACAACCGTCAGGGGGAGACACCGATCTCCTTGACCCCGAAGATCCAGCGACAAAAAAGCCGAAACAGATGCTTTATTCTGCTTCGGCTTTTTGACATGCACAGGCCCATCACCTTTTGCTCGGCTGGCCCACCCTTTTGCTGACTACTCCAAAGGGCGATGACGGCGTTGCCAGAATGGCTGCGCCGCATAACGCTGCTCCCTACCGTACAGGGCATGTTGAGCATTCAGGTGACGCACCAGACCCAGCAAATAGTCTTTTTCATACGATCGTGCCGGCTCAGGGTTTCCTTGCGTCAGGGCCAGAGCCGCCTGTGCCGATTGCGAGCCGCTCCACAGAGCCGTAGCCAGACCATTGGCCGCCAAGGGGTCCATGGCGGCGCCCGCATCGCCAGCGCGAAGGAGACGGCCTTCAACAAAGTGAGACACGGTGGCGCTGGCAGCTGCGCTGACGGTAGGAGCACAGTCGGCCATTTGATCGATCAAGCCCAGACTTTCCATACGCACGCGCGCTGCATCGGCGCAAGCCAGTAAACCGGCCCACGTCGACCCATCATGACTCAAAGCGTCAGGCAAGAGATCCGCATCCGAGAACAAGGCCACCGTCAAACGATGGCCGGGCATGGGAGACAAATACCACCATCCCAACTCCGCCGCTTCGACCAATGAAGCCGCCAGAGGCTCCGCTCCCTGCGGTAGATCAAAAACACGCCAGGCCGCGACCAGCCTGTCCAGTCGTTGACGCTCGGCAACCGACCCGCAAGATACTGCCGCGCGACCGCTGCAATCGATCAAGGCAGCGGCTTCAAGGCTCGTGCCATCCGCCAATCTGACAGTAAGCCCGTGAGGCTGATGTTCCAGGCTCAGAACTCGTGTGCGACGCAGGCTGAGTTTCTCTTCTTTCTGCAAGCGTTCAAGCAGCACCTGCTCCAGACGTGCCTTGTCCAGCAGGTACCCCTGACCATCCTCGTCCTGCACGGTGCGCAGCCCTTCATTTCCCCATACCGAAAAACGCCCCTGAGAACGCAGAGCCACCGTCTCATCCAGGCAGCTTTCCCATCCCAGACGGGTCAAGACCTGGGCACCGCGTTCAGACAAGGTTTCACCCCACGAAGGCTGCCGCTCTGGCGGAGCCACCAGCGTCACAGCCTGACCTTGCATACTCAGACGGCGCGCCGCTGCCAAACCCGCCACACCAGCACCAACAACAATAATCATCCCTTCATCCCCAGGTTCCCGTCCGCTTTATCAGCGGGATAATGTCCATAGAACCGCCTTGTGCGTCTGCTGACCGCTTGGGCACAATGGCTGCCAGCCCGACTGGCCCGGGACGTTTTACCACGACTGCCCTGCCAGCCCCAACTATCACCTATCGGCCGGGAGCGAGTACCCAGGATGCCAAGCGAGATGCGCCGCACTCACAAAAGGGTCAACAAGACCTGTCGGTGGACACTTCCGGCCCCTGCGGCGGGCATGGGCAAACCATCAAATCTTGTTTAGCTGAGCGAATGCCCCTGCTTCTTAAAAAAGGCGAGGCAGAGAAAACAGCATGATCCAGCCCCCCAGGACCAGATAAGGCCCAAAATGAATGGCCTGCCCTGCCGCCAGCCGACCACCCAAGCGCAAGATCAGCACGGCCAGCAAACCCAGGACAGAGGCAGACAAGAGAATGCCGGGCAGGGCACTTGCCCCCAGCCAGGCCCCTAGGGCCGCCAGCAGCTTGAAGTCGCCGTACCCCATGCCGGCACGTCCGGTCAGCAGCAGGAAACCATGATTCAAAAGCCACAGCAGACCATAACCCAGCGCTGCACCCAGCACCGCCAAGGGCAACGTGGTAAAGGTGTGATCCAGATTGACCAGCAGGCCCAGCCACAACAAGGGCAAGGTCAGGCGATCGGGCAGGTAGCCGGTTTCCGCATCAATCCAGGCCAGTAAAGCGGTAACGGCGATCCAGACACAGGCAGCCACTGCGGCCGGAGTCAGTTGCCAGCGCCACCCTGCCCAAAGCATCAGCCCCAAAGCCAGGGCCTGGCACACCCACCCCCATTGCCGGTGGAGTCGACGTGAGCGTGTACTCAAGCCGGACTCCAGTTCGATGGGCAGACTCCAGGACAGACGCCGGGCGGGCCAATAAAAACAGACGGCCAAAACCAGAGCAACTCCCATTCCCGCCCAGGCATTGCCCCACGACGTCCACATCATAATGATCCTTCACCCGATTAATGAAAAGTGCGTGTCCCACAGTCTCGCTGACCAAATCCTAGCAGAGGCGTGTGCGCTTTTGATGACGTAAGCATTTTTTGCTCCAGGCTGCGGGAAATCGGGGCATGGCATTTTTTGTTACCCGAATGACAGACAGAGCCCAGCAAGGCTAGGCATAATGCGCTTCAACCCTTTGTTTCGCTTATGGATGAATAAGGAAGCGCCATGAACCAATTTATGCCCCACGCGGCGCGTGCTCCCCGCCTGCGCTCGTTGACCGGTGCTTTGATGCTGGTCTGGATGGGCTCAACAGCCAGTGCAGCCTGGGCCCAGCAGATCGAAGCGATCACCTTATCCAGCGCCGGTATGGCCGAGATCGAACGACAGATCCCGATTACCGACACCGGAACCGCCCAACTGCGCGTGCCTCTGAACCAGGTCGATGATATTTTAAAAACCCTGATGGCCGTAGACGGCAAAAGCCGCATTGAATCGTTGACCCTGTCCGGTCTGGCCCCGTTGAAAGAGAGCTTTGACAGTTTGCCCTTCTCGGCCAAGGATCTGGGCTCGCCCGCCGCCTTGGCGCAGGCCCTGCGAGGGCAACAACTGAGCGCCAGCTCGCAAGGTCGCCAGGTGCGCGGTGCCGTTCTGGGTGTACAGACCATCGCGGCCACTAACGAGCGCTCCTCCCAGGCCATCCTGAGCGTGCTCACGGAGCAAGGCCAGATTCAGACATTGGAGCTGGGTCCCGACACCAGCCTGGAAGTGCTGGATAAAACCGTGCAGCAACAATTGCAGCAAGCCGCGCAGGTCTTGGCCGGACAAAACAATCAGCAATCGCGTGACATTCAATTGGTCCTGAACAAGACCGACACCAAGACCGCGCGTCTGTCCTATCTGATTCCTGCCCCAGTCTGGAAAAGCTCCTACCGACTGATGATGCAAGAGGGCAAAGCCCGACTGCAGGCCTGGGCCATTTTCGAAAACACCACTGGCGAGGACTGGAAAAACGTCAAGGTCACCTTAAGCTCGGGTTCGCCAGTAATGCTGCGTCAACGCCTGCTGGAGCGCTACTGGAACGAGCGCCCCGAACTGCCCGTTGCCGTGGGCAGCGCCATCGCCCCGAAAGCGGACACCCAAGCAAGCGTGCGCGCGAACCAAGCTCATCCGGCCATGGCTAATGCCATGCGTGCCCGCATGGCCCCCCTGCCCCTGCCCCCATCGCTGAAGCAGCTTACATGGCAGACAGCGCCCTTTCCAAACAATGGGCCGCGGGTGGTGCCAACAGCGACGCTCAAGCTCAGGAAGGTCAAACCCAGGTACGCTTTAGCTTGCCCGAGACAGTGAATGTTCCCACCGGCCAGACAGTCTCCGTCCCATTTATGGACACGTCCTTGCAGGCTGAGGCTCTGTCGGTATATCGCAGTGGTCAGGCGGGCGATCATCCCACGGCCGCCATTTGGGTCAACAATCAGCAGGCCAATAGCCTGCCACCGGGCATCATCACCGTCTTTGACCAGCAAGACGGTCATGTGGGGGATGCGGAGCTGGCCGGGCTGCCAACTGGAGAGCAACGCCTGATCTACTTTGCCCAGGACAGCAAAGTGCAGATCCGTGAAGAACAGACAGAGGAATATCGCCTGAGCAACACGCGCGTCAGCGATGGCGTGGCTCGATCGGAATGGACCCGCTTTCAAAACTTCCGTTTCGAGATCACGGGTCCCGCGAACGAAGATAGGACCGTCCTGATCCAGTTACCGCGTCAGGATGGCTGGTCCTTCAAATCCGATGCCCACGATAGCGACACAGCCCAGGAACACCGCCTGAAAGTGAAGGTACCCAAAGGTAAAACCATCACCGTCACGGCTCAGCTCAGCCTGCAGGACCAGACGGAACTGCGTCTGGAAGACATCGACGAAACCCTGCTGGCGCAATGGCGAGGCAACGGCCAGGACCAGGCCCTGCAGGCCAAGATGGACAAGCTGATTGAGTTGCGTCGGCAACTGAGCCAGGTCCAGCAGGCGCAGAACCTGGCGGTCGAGCGCCTGAATGAGACGATTGCAGAGCAGGAGCGCATCCGCGCCAATCTGGCCGCGGTCAGCGCGCAGAGCACCTTGGGCGAGCGCTTTAGCGCACAGCTGGCCCAGCAAGAGGACCAGATTGCCAGCCAGCGCCAGGCGGTTCAGGATCAGCGTGATGCCGTTCAAAAGGCCCGTCAGGCCTTCGAGAAAGGCTTGGCTGAACTGAACTGAACTTAGCCTCCCGGTGCGGGCAACTGGGCCTGCACCTGTTCCAGAAACGCGCGTATGGCATGACCCTGCGCGCGTTCTTTGAGGCAATACACAAACTCGCTCAAGTGCGCCGAGACATCGCTCAAGGGCAAGCTGATGATGTCCGGGTGCGCCGGCACTTCACGCAAAGGCAGCAAGCTGGCGCCCATGCCGCACACCACTCCCCACCCAATGGCCTCCCGGCTGCCTATTTCCAGAATGTGTGTGGGCTCCTGCCCCGCCTGTCCAAAGACCTGGTAGCAAAGCTCCCGGGTCATGGACCCAGACTCGCGCATCAACATAGGGTAGCGGCACAGATCCACAATCCGCAGGCGTTGGCGGCTTGCCAGCGGATGATCCTTGCGCAGCACGGCCACTAAAGGATCGGAGGCCAGCACCAGACGCACCAGACGTGAGTCATCCACTAGCGCCGACGAAGCGATCACATCCAGTTGGTAATCGTGCAAGGCACTCAGCACCCGATGAGAGTTGTCGATACTCAAACGCATTTTCACACCTGGGTAGGCCTGATGAAAATTCCGTAATACCGCCATGATGTAATACGGTCCGGTCGCCCCTACCCGCAATATGCCGCTTTTCAAATCACGCAAGTCTCGCAGACTGAAATCAATCTGCGCGGCCTGCTGCATTAGTTGCTCAACTTGCGGCAGCAGGCGTTCCCCTTGCTGGCTTAAATAGACTCCTTTGCCCTGCCGATAAAACAGCTCCACCCCGTAGCGGCTCTCCAGTTGCCGCAGATGCGAGGTGACCGTGGGCTGGCTGATACCCAGCAACTGGGCCGCCTTGGTAATCGAGCCACAATGGGCCGTCGCGTGAAAGGACTTTAGTTCCAGAGCCAGCATGCTGCCGCTCTCCTTGGGAAAACTCAAAACCCAAATTATCCGATTCTCGTATTACAGAAATTCGTTGTACTGTCATCGGGCCGCCATATAGGACTCCCATACTGACGTTCATGACATTCATGACAAGTCGGAACCTCGGGATGAGCGCCAAGCCTGCTTTTTTAACCATACAAGGACTGCACAAGCAGTTCGGCTCCTTTACTGCCCTGGACCAGGTCAGCCTGGATATCCAGGCCGGTGAACTGGTCTGTTTGCTGGGCCCCTCGGGCTGTGGCAAAACCACTTTGCTGCGATGCATTGCAGGCCTGCAACAGGCAGACCGGGGCAGCATCGTTATGGCTGGACGTGACATCACTGAACTGCCCCCCCAACAACGCGACTACGGCATCCTGTTTCAGTCCTACGCCCTGTTTCCCAACCTGACCGTGGCTCAAAACATTGCTTATGGGCTGTCGCCCCGCAAAAACCTGGCCACACAAGTGCGTCAGCGGGTCTCGGAAATGCTGGATCTGGTGGGTTTGTCCGGTTCGGAAAACAAATACCCGGCCCAATTGTCCGGCGGCCAGCAACAGCGCGTGGCCTTGGCCCGCGCCCTGGCTCCTTCACCCTCGCTGCTTTTGCTGGACGAGCCCATGTCCGCCCTGGATGCGCAGGTGCGCGAACGCCTGCGCAGCGAGCTGCGTGCGCTGCAAAAACAGCTGTCCATTACCACCTTGATGGTGACGCACGACCAGGAAGAGGCCATGGTCATGGCCGACCGCATTGCCGTGATGGATAAAGGCCGCCTGGTTCAATTTGATCGTCCCCAGGCTCTGTATCGCGCCCCGGCAGACCCATTTGTCGCCGGTTTCGTGGGCGAGGCCAACTGGCTGCCGTTCACGCCTTTGCATGATTGCTCGGTGCTGGTCGAGCGGGTTCGTCTGGACCTGAGCCAGGAGGCACCAACCAGTGCCGGACGACTGTTCATACGTCCCGAGAACATCCGCGTTCTGGACAACAACAGCCCCACTTCGGTCACCAATACGTTTCTGGCAGACATTGTGGATGGCATCTTCCTGGGTCGCCACTACAAACTGACGCTGCGTCCGGAGGGCATGGACGGCTTGACTGTGCAGGCCATCGTCAATCCGGAGCAGGGAGACCGCCTGCTTGACCCACTGGCTGCACGACGCTGTCGTATCCAGCTTCCCAGCGAGGCCTTGCATGCCCACCACTAATACTGCCGTGCCGCCAGCCGGCACGGCCGCCCTGCCCTCGACCAGCCTGTACGGGCTACCCCTTGCCGACACACGCGTGAAGAATCCCCCGCTGACTCGTCGCGTCTTGCCTGCCTGGATAGGCGCGGCAGCACGACGCGCCCTCTTGATTGCCCTGTTTGCCCTGCTGGTGCTGTTTTTGGCCCTGCCCATGCTGTTTATCCTGCTGCGAGCCGTTCAGGACAGCGAGGGTCAGTTGGTCGGGCTGGGCCAGTTCTGGTCCATCATCAGCGCCCCAGGCTTCATGCACATGGTGGGTCGCTCGATTCTGGTTGGCCTCACCACCCTGACCATTGTCATTCCCGCTGCCTACGCCTTTGCCTTTGCCCTGCAGCGCTGTTGCATCCGGGGTGCCGGTCTGTTCCGGGCTTTGGGACTGCTGCCCTTGCTGGCGCCCTCGCTGATGCCGGGCCTGTCCTTGATCTATTTGTTCGGCAATCAGGGACTGCTGCGTCACTGGATAGGCGGCGAGACGATCTACGGCTTCTGGGGCATTGTGCTGGGGGAGGCTTTTTATACCTTCCCCCATGCCTTGATGATTTTAAGTACCGGTCTGGCTCTGGCCGATGCCCGCCTGTATGACGCGGCGCGCGCCATGGGCGCCAACGCCTGGCGTCGCTTTATGACCGTGACGCTGCCTGCCAGCCGCTATGCCGTCTTCTCCGCCGCCTGCCTGGTCTTTACGTTGACGGTCACCGACTTTGGGGTACCTAAGGTCGTGGGGGGCTCCTACAACGTACTGGCTATGGAAGCCTATAAGGCCGTGGTCGGCCAATTACAGTTCTCCAAAGGCGCTGCCATTGGGGTGCTGCTGTTGATCCCGGCCGTCCTGACCTTCTTTCTGGACCGCCACCTGCGTACCCGTGCTCGCGGTCAGGCACAAGGGTCTTTAAGCGCCTATTCGCCCCAGCCACACCGCCGCCGTGACCGCTATTTCATGGGGGTCATGGTGCTGATTTCCCTGGCGATCCTGACCATTGTGGGCATGGCCGTCTGGGCCTCCCTGATCAAGTTCTGGCCTTACAACCTGAGCCTGTCCCTGAAGTCCTATGACTTCAACAATATGGATGGCGGCGGCTGGCTGGCCTGGCGCAACAGCCTGACCATGGCCTTGTTCACCGCCGTGATCGGCTCGGCCCTGATTTTCCTGGGTGCCTGGGTGCTGGAAAAACTCCCCGCCCGCGGCCGGACCGACAAAGGTCTGTACAGCCTGTTGCAGATGCTGGCGCTGGCCCCCATGGCCATTCCCGGACTGGTCCTGGGTTTGGGTTACATCTTCTTTTTCAACCATCCCAACAACCCCCTGGCCGGCTTGTATGGCTCCATGACCTTGTTGGTCCTGTGCAGCGTCATTCACCTGTACACCAGCGCCCACCTGAACTTCGTGACCGCCCTGAAGGCGATTCCCGCGGAGCTGGAGGCGGCCGCGGCCTCCTTGAAAGCGCCACGCCTGTCCACCTTGATGGGGGTGACCTTGCCCCTGTGTCTGCCTGCCTTGCTGTCCGTGGCGCGCTATTTGTTTGTCTCGGCCATGACCACCGTGTCTGCCGTCGTATTTCTTTACAGCCCGCAAACCGTGCTGGCCTCGGTCGCCGTCATGAATATGGATGACGCCGGCTTTATTGGCCCGGCAGCGGCCATGTGTACGGTCATCATGCTGAGCTCCGGTTTTGTCTGCCTGCTGGTTCATGTACTGAGCCGTGCCGCCTTGCGCCGCAGCCAGGCCTGGCGCTCTCCCTCTCTTTCTCCAACCCGATAGGACCGCAATGCCCTCCCCTACTTGCGCAAATACGCCACTTGATACATCCACCTCCCAGGCCATGCACCTTGAAGCCCTGATTTTCGACTGGGCCGGCACGCTGGTGGACTTTGGCTCCTTTGCTCCCACTCAAATTCTGGTTGAAGCCTTCAAATGCTTTGATCTGACCCTGAACCTGGACCAGGCTCGCAGCGCCATGGGCATTGGCAAATGGGACCACATCAAAGCCATGCTGGAACTGCCCGAAGTGCATGCCCAGTTCGTGGCCCTGCACGATCGCCAGCCTGATGATAACGATGTGGACCGCATCTACAACACGTTCCTGCCCATGCAAAACGAACGCGTGGGCGAGTTCTCCGCGGCCATCCCGGGTGCGCGTGAAACCTTGTCTTGGGCGCGTCGCCAAGGCCTGAAGATTGGCTCGTGCTCCGGCTACCCGCGTCTGGTTCTGGACAATCTGTTGCAACACGCCCATCGCCAGCAAGTGCTGGTGGACTACCACGTGGCCTTCGATGAAGTGCCACAGGCGCGCCCCTGGCCCGCCATGGCCTTGGAAAACGTCATCCGTCTGGAAATCCGCAATGTCAGCGCCTGCGTCAAGATTGACGACACGGCGGTCGGAATTGAGGAAGGCCGCAATGCCGGCATGTGGACGGTGGGTTTGCTGCTCTCGGGCAACGCCGCCGGTCTGACCGAGCTGGAATTTCTGGCCTTGGATGAAACGAGCCGCCAGACCCTGCGTGATCGCGCTGCTGCCACGTTTGCCCACGCCCAGCCTCATTATCTGATTGATACCGTTGCCCAACTGCCTGCCGTGATTGAACAGATCAATGAGCGCATGGCCCAGGGCGAACACCCCAGCGACTCTCTCTAACCCCTCCCCCTTTTGCTGTCACAAGGACATTCCTTCATGAAAACCATTGTTCTGAGCTCCTTGGCCGCCGCTTTGATGGGCACCGCCTCTTTGGCACACGCTGCCACCACCCTGACGGTGTATACCGCGCTGGAAGCCGATCAGCTCAAAGCCTACCAGGCCGCTTTTGAAAAAGAGAACCCCGATATCAAGATCCAGTGGGTCCGCGACTCCACCGGCATCATCACCGCCAAGTTGCTCGCTGAAAAGAACAACCCGAAAGCTGACGCGGTCTGGGGTCTGGCCGGGTCCTCCCTGGGCCTGATGGCCAGCCAGGACATGCTGCAGCCTTACGCCCCCAAGGGTCTGGAAAAAATTGACGCCAAAATGCGCGACCAGAACAATCCGCCCAGCTGGGTCGGCATGGACGGGTTTGCCGCTGCCTTGTGTGTGAACACCGTCGAGCTGGAAAAAAACAAGCTGCCCATGCCGACCTCCTGGGAAGATCTGACCAAGCCGGTCTATGCCGGCAAGATCGTGATGCCCAACCCCGCCTCCTCGGGCACCGGCTTCCTGGACGTCAGCGCCTGGTTGCAGCTGTTTGGTGAAGATAAAGGCTGGGCCTTCATGGACGGCCTGCACAAGAACATTGGCGCCTACACCCACTCGGGTTCCAAGCCCTGCAATATGGCTGCTTCCGGCGAGTATGCGATTGGCGTGTCCTTTGACTACCGCGGCGCCCGCCTGAAAGAAGAAGGCGCTCCCCTGGAGCTGGTGTTCCCCAAAGAAGGTCTGGGCTGGGAAATTGAGGCCGCGGCTATCATGAAAGGCACCAAGAACCTGGAAGCCGCGCAGAAACTGGCTGACTTTTCTGCCAGCGAAGCCGCCAACCATCTGTACAAGAGCAACTTCGCGGTTCTGGCCATTCCTTCCATCGCGACCGCCAACCCCTATCTGCCTGCAGACCTGAACCAGCGTCTGATCGACAACAACTTCGTATGGGCTGCTGAAAACCGCGAGCGCATCATCGACGAATGGACCAAGCGTTACGACGGTAAATCGGAAGCCAAGAAGTAATGAGCACACAACACTACGACGTGATCGTGGTGGGGGGCGGCATCCTGGGCATGGCACATGCCTGGGCGGCTGCCCGCCGCAAGCTACGGGTGGCTGTGCTTGAGCGCAGTCATCAGGCCCAAGGCGCCACCATACGTAATTTCGGTCAGGTCCTGGTCACCGGCCAGGCTCCGGGCATCATGATGGAACTGGCTCGCCAAAGCCGCGGACTGTGGCTGGAACTGGCCGCGCAAGCGGGCTTTCATGTGCGCAGCAATGGTTCGCTGGTACTGGCGCGCAATCATCTGGAACTGGAACTGCTGGAAGACTTCGCTCAAGGCCGTGCCAAGGATGAAGGTGTGGCATGCCAGATGTTGAGCGGCAAGGAACTGGCCGCCTTGTTTGAAGGCCGCTTGGGGCATCACCACGGTGCGCTGCAAGGTCTGGACGATTTGCAGATTTACTCGCGCGACGCCCTGCCCGCCATTACCAGCAGCCTGCAGGCCATGGGCGTCGATGTGTATACCCAAGCACATGTGCATTATGCCCAAGCGGGTCAGGTACACAGCAGCGTGGGCGACTTCACGGCCAACAGCATTTTTGTGTGCCCAGGCCATGACTACAGCAGCCTGCATCGCGAACTGCTGGAGACCGTCAAACCCTCGGTGACCCGTCTGCAAATGCTGAAAGTGCGTGCACAAGACGCGGGCTGGGCCTTGGACCGACCCTTGCTGACAGGTTTGTCCTGCCTGCACTATGGTGCCTTCAGCGACCTGCCTCTGGCAGCCACACTGCGCGAGCAGGTACAGCAACGCCACGGCGTGCTCTTGGAGCAAGGCATTCATTTGCTGATGAGCCCAACCCCTCAGGGCGACCTGATCATTGGGGATTCGCACGACTACGGCCAGCAAGCCAGTCCCTTCAACCAGGAAGAAACAGACCAGTACCTGCTGGCTCTGGCTGAAACGGTGCTGGGATGCCCGGTTCAGGTGCTTCAACGCTGGCAGGGGGTGTACGGTGCAAAAGGACCGGCTCCGTTTTCCGTCTTGCAGGCCGATGGCAGCACACTAGTGACGGTCATGCACACCGGCTTGGGCATGACCACAGGTCTGGCAATCGGCGAACGCAATATCGCCGCTCGCTACGATTGATGGCTGGGCGTGGAGGGTTCGACCAGCGGATCAGCCTTTACCCACGCCACAAGAGTGCCAAAACGCGCAGCCCACGCTGCGCGTTTTTCTTTTCTTCAGGCATGCCTCTGGAGATCAACATCAACGACCTCAAAATAAAGCAAACTGCGATACGTTCTTAGCAGGAATTTCCCACTGGCAACCCAACATAGTGGAATAAAATACGCCACACGATAGGCCAGAGCTACCGCTCATGAGCTTTAGCACTCCACACAGCCAGGCTGGCGCCCCACCCCCCGTCACCATCGGTGATGACGGCTTGGCTTGCTCAGGACAGGAAGAGATCCATGAAAGACAGTGACAGCGGGCTGCGTTTTATAGACTGCGATGAAGAGCAGCATGCAGCCGCTATTTTGGCGATCCTGAACGACGCTATCGTGAACTCCACCGCGCTTTACGACTATGTGCCGCGCCCACCCGACGCCATGGTGAGCTGGTTTGCCACCAAACGCGCCAACGGCTTTCCCGTGGTGGGCGTCATGGACGATGCGGGCACGCTGATGGGCTTTGCTACCTGGGGCAGCTTCCGCGCCTTTCCCGCCTACAAATACACCATGGAACACAGCGTGTATGTACACCCGGCGCATCGCGGCAAAGGCCTGGGCAAAATTCTGATGCAAGAGCTGATCCGCCGTGCCCGTCTGGCCAATGTGCATACGCTGGTGGGCTGTATTGATGCCAGCAATGCGGGCAGTATCCACCTGCATAAGCGTCTGGGCTTTACCCATTCGGGCACGTTCAAGGAAGTGGGCTTCAAATTTGGGCGCTGGCTCGATGCCGCCTTTTACCTGCTGACGCTGGATACGCCGACCGAGCCGGTGGATGGCTGACGCGCAAAAAAACCATCGCGGCCTACTGCCTGCGATGGTTTCTTTCAGGCCATTGCCCCGGACTCAGGCGCTGGCTTTCTGCTTTTCGTAACACACGGCAAAGGCAATCAAACCCAGCACAATACTGAAAATGCCAACGCCCACTGCCACGGCAGCCAGCAGCCCCAGGCCTACTGCCACAAACACGCCAGGAAAGGCGTAGCTTCGCAACCAGGAAGGTTGCTTGGGAACAAGAAACAGCCCTAGAAACAAGAACCAGGGCATCACAATCGTCCAGAACAGACTGTCCATTAGCACGTCACGCATCATTATTCCATTGAAGTAGAAGGGGCTTGGGCAAGTGGTCAAGCTACTCGCCATTCCGGGTGGATTGTAAACGTCCCTAGGCTGGCGTCCCAGCATGGGCGACTGTTATAAGAGAGAATTATTGTTTTATAGCTAAAGGACCCGCCATGAGCATGCTTAGCTTGACTAGCGCAGACCAGCACCGTTTCGAGGCCTATGCCGCCGGCGATGAACAGGCCGAACGCGGCTTGATCGTGCTGCAGGAGATTTTTGGTGTGAATCAACATATCCGTGACACCTGCGAGCGCTTTGCCGAGCAAGGCTACCGCGTACTGTCACCCGCCCTGTTCGACCGACAAGAGAAAAATGTACAACTGGGCTACACCGCCGAGGACGTGCAAGCGGGTCTGGCGCTGCGCAATCGCATTGCGCTCGACAAAACCCTGCTGGATATTCAGGCCTGCGTCGATGCCTTGGGCTCCCGCAAGGTGGGTATTGTGGGCTATTGCTGGGGAGGGTCCTTGAGCTGGCTGGCCGCCTGCCGCTTGCAGGGTCTGCAAGCCGCCAGTTGCTGGTATGGTTCACAGATTGCCCAGAACGCCCAGGAACAGCCCAAGATTCCGGTGCAAATGCACTTTGGCGCTCTGGATCATTCCATCCCTGCCAGCGCCATTCAGACCATTCAAGACGCGCAAAAGGACGTGGCCATTTACGTGTACGAGCCTGCCGGACATGGTTTTGGCTGCGATCATCGCCCCGATTTTCACCCAGCGTCCTACCAACTGGCTCAAGAGCGTACACTCGCTTTCTTTGCCGACCATCTCCGTTAAGCCCCCATGCTTGAATCCAGCGACGACCTGCTTGCTCTGTTGAACACCACCATGCCTTACGGGAAATACAAAGGTCGCTTGCTGGCCGACCTGCCGGGGCATTACCTGAACTGGTTTGCCCGGGAAGGCTTTCCTTCCGGGCGGCTGGGGCAGCTACTGGCCCTGATGCACGAGCTGGACCACAACGGCCTGAAATCCTTGCTGGACCCCTTGCGCCCGCGCAGCCGCTAAGCGGCACAAATCCCTTACTGGGTGGCGGGCTGCGACAGTATGTCGCCGTACCGCTTGCTACTATCAAGGCTTCCTCTACACCCCATTGTGAAGGACTTCATGACTATCGATCTCTCCGCCTTCCCCATCACCCGCAAATGGCCGGCACAGCACCCCGAGCGCCTGCAACTGTATTCCTTGCCCACCCCCAATGGCGTCAAGGTTTCCATCATGCTGGAAGAAATTGGCCTGCCTTACGAGCCACATCTGGTCAGCTTTGAGCGCAACGATCAGCTCAGCCCGGAATTCATTTCACTTAGCAGCAATAACAAGATTCCGGCGATTCTGGACCCCAATGGCCCTGGCAATAAACCGCTGGCCTTGTTCGAGTCCGGTGCCATCCTGATCTATCTGGCAGAAAAAACCGGCCAGTTGCTCTCTGCGGACCCGGCCCAACGCTATGAAACCCTGCAATGGTTGATGTTCCAGATGGGCGGCGTCGGCCCCATGTTTGGTCAGCTCGGCTTCTTTCACAAATTTGCCGGCAAGGACTATGAAGACAAGCGCCCCCGTGACCGCTATGTCAACGAGTCCAAGCGGCTGCTGGGCGTGATCGACACGCATCTGGACGGTAAGGACTGGATGGTGGGCAACCGCTACTCCATCGCCGATATTGCCCTGTTCCCCTGGATTGCCAACCTGATCGGTTTTTACGGCGCAGGCGAGTTGGTGGAGTACGAGCAATTCAAGAACGTGGCCCGTGTCCTGCAGCAATTCCAGGCCCGCCCGGCAGTGCAACGAGGCCTGAACATTCCTGCCCGTGATTGATGGATCAGCAGGCATGATCGCTGGCTATCAGTGGCACCGCACACCACCGTGCAATAGCCCTGCTATCGAACTGGTCTTTTTTGTTTCATTTATTGGCAATCCGTACAATTGCCTTCCTAAACATTCTGCGCAAGCGGTACTATTCCGTTTGCCAGGCTTGTTCGTCAATCAAAAAACCAGTCTGCTCATGGAGCAGATACAGGCAAATCCACCAGCCTGATGAGCAAGCCTTCAAAGCCCTGGATTCTTTCCAGGGCTTTTTTTTGTGTGTACGATTTGGCGCCCCCACAGCGACTGTTTTAGCTGCACGCCATTTTCCAGGTGCAAGGCCTGCACCGTCACAGTCAACCTGAGCCTACACCGCAGGCAAAGGGATGAACTGCTCATCGTCCAGTGGCGGCAGGCGGATGCGGCCATTGAGCCAGTCGTCCTTGGCCTGCTCGATGCGGTCTTTGCGCGAGGACACGAAGTTCCACCAGATATGGCGTGGTCCCAAAGGCTCGCCGCCCAGCAGCATCAAGTGGCTGCTCTGCTCGGCAAGGATACGGGGGCTGTCACCTTTGGCAAAGACCAGCATCTGGCCAGCTGGATAACGCTGACTACCTATTTCCAACCCACCCGCACAGATATAAATGGCGCGCTCGTCGTGGCCGGTTGGCAAAGGGACAGACTGGCCGGCCTGCACGCGCAACTCCATGTAGAACAAAGGCGAGGCCACACTGGCGGGACTACACAAACCCAACGCCGAGCCGGCAATCAGGCGACCTTCCAGGCCCGTATCCTTAATCAGAGGTAGCTGCTCGGCCTCATAATGCACAAAGTCCGGATTCTGTTCTTCCTTGTGTTCCGGCAAGGCCACCCAGACCTGGATACCATCCATGCGCCCCCCTTGCGCGCGCATGGGTTCAAAGCGCTCGGAATGGCTGATGCCTGAACCCGCGGTCATCCAATTGAGCGCACCCGGTGTAATGTCCTGCTCCACGCCCAGACTGTCGCGGTGCGTCATGGCCCCTTCAAACAAATAGGTCACGGTAGACAGGCCGATATGCGGGTGTGGGAGCACATCATTCTCCGTCCCTACCGGTGCCGTCAACGCCTGCGGCCCCATGCGATCAAAGAAGATAAAGGGCCCCACCATACGCCGTTGGCGAAAGGGCAAAACGCGCCCCACCTCAAATGCACCAATACTGTGCTGGCGTTGTGGAATCAGCAGCTCGACCATAGACACCTCTATTGGGAAGTCGCAAAAATGCAATCCCGATTACTATACTCTGGTCCCTGATTGGTTCGCTTACTCCCGCATGCCCACGCTCTCACTCTTTGATCCCGATCCCGGCAACGTCCTGACTCTGGATACCGGCCTGATCGCCCTGCCGGGCCTGGCCCTGCCCTATGCCGCCGCTTTGGCGCGGGCGGTTCAAGAACTGCTGCACAGTGCCCCCTGGCGACATATGCAGGTTCCATCAGGACATCGCATGTCAGCCGCACAAAGTAGCTGTGGAAACTTGGGATGGATATCGGACGAGCACGGCTATCGCTACAGTCCCACCGACCCGCAAAGCGGTTTGGGCTGGCCCGCCATGCCTCCGGTCTTCAAGGACTTGCTGACGCACATTGCCCAGGAGTCAGGCCAGGGCCCTTTGCAGCCAGATACCTGCCTGATCAACTACTACGACGAGCACGCGCATATGTCCTTGCATCAGGACAGAAACGAGCGCGACTTGCAGCACCCGATTGTCTCGGTGTCCTTGGGGCGTGAGGCCTTGTTCTTATGGGGTGGCGCAACACGCAGCGCCCCGGTGCGTACCCTGCGGCTGCGTGACGGTGATGTGCTGATCTGGTGGGGGCCTTCCAGATTGAATTTTCATGGCATACGCAGGCTGGAAGGCCCGGCCCATCCCCTGTGGGGCTCAGGCCGGGTCAATCTGACTTTTCGCAAGGCGGGCTAAGGCCCCGCTCGTCAAGCCAGTTCAGGCGGTGCAAAGCGACGGTTTTCCAGAACAGGCAAAATACGGCGGGCGTAAGCCAGACGCTCCCGATCAAGATCCACCAGCAACAAGGTTGGCGTCTCCGCCGCCTGCGCCACGATCACACCCAATGGGTCTACCACCAGACTTTGACCAATATTGCGTTCACCACATTCACCGACAGCCACCATATAGGCTGTATTTTCCAAAGCACGAGCTGTCGTCAGCACTCGCCAGTGATGCTCTTTCAAGGGCCCTTTGAGCCACGCCGAAGGTGCCAGCAACACCTGCGCCCCCTCGATGCACAAGCGTCGGGCCAGCTCGGCAAAGCGCAGATCATAACAAGTCATCAAACCCACCTTGAAACCGGCCACCTCGATCAAAGCGGGGATCTCGGTACCCGGCTGCACATAGCGCGACTCTTGCACCGAAAACGCATCATACAAATGCAGCTTGTTGTAATGCGCCACGACCAGGCCATCACGCAAGACCACCAGCGTATTCCAGACCTTGCCCTCACTGGCAGGGGTATGAATACAAAACACCACCGTAAGGTCAGTATCACGGGTCGCGGTCCGCAGTCGGCTGACAAACTCACCGTCCAGTGTTTGGGCCGATTTCAGCACCAGCTCCGGGTCGGCCACATTTCTCGCCAGAACCCCTTCCGGCAACACCAGCAACTGCGCCTCAGAGCGCAATGCCTGTTCGATCAGCCCCAGACAGGTATTCAGGTTCTCCTGGGAATCTTTGGATACGGCCATCTGGCCCAATGCAACTTTCATGATCACCTCCTTGGCTGTGCGGCCTGATCGATTCTAACGCAGCCGTCGCCTCTGAGCAGGCCGGACCGGGGCCCGAACGCCCCTCACCCTATCTGCTACCCCGCTCCAGCCGCGCTTTTTACCGATGGCTGGCCCCAGGTCCACAAGGAGTGCGCCATGCTGCGCGAACCTCCACAGCAGACAAGCCCCCCCATGAGCTCCTTGACGTGCTCATAGGCCTCCCAGCGCAGGGGGACCATGCCCACCTTTCAAACAGAAGCGAGCATGCGTGCCAGCGAATTAATTGCTCTCTCATGCAGCATGGTTAAAAAAACACATCTCAATGAGATATAAAATTTATTCATGCCTTAAATAAGATAAAAGAAATAACAAAGAAAAAATTTGACCTTATACCGAAAAACAGGCTGATCAGCTTAAACAGAGAATCAACTCAGCCAGCGACACGCTTTAATTCGTTAAATCCTTTACTCCTTTTACCAGCTTTTAATATGACCGGACATATTGTTTTTTATTTTCTACTGAGCAACATAAAAAGAACGAAAAAAAAAGAGTCTGGCGTAAGCATCCGCAGACTCTGTCATCCATACTGGGGCAGCGCCCCTTTCTAGGGCCAAAACGTGAGAACGCTGTTGCAGGCCGCTTTGCGCTTGAATAATCAATGAACTAATGATTGAAATTGAAAATAAATAGCATAAAAAAAACCCCCGATTTCTTGCAAAATCAGGGGAAAGCTACCACAGGAAAATGATTGGATACAAAAAACCCAATACCGTGATTCTATATAAAAAAAATAAAAAAATCAGCATACGTTGTTTAAGGCAGGCGCTATAGATCCTTAAATTAATTTGTGCTAGGACGTAGAGATAATTAAAAATTAGAAAAACGTATCTACTTCCGACCTTGGTAGACAGCTATTGAGCCGCGGAAAATCTTGAGTCCGCACCCGGGAGTACGCGACAATACCCGGTCAGGGACCTACCCTCCCTCCCTCTTGTTTTTCAGGCCTTATCTTGTCCTCCTCACATCCTTCCTTATCTGCACAACACGTTTTACGGGCCATCCTGGCTTTAGCCGTCGGTGGCTTTTCCATCGGGACTGGCGAATTCGTCATCATGGGGCTCTTGCCTGATGTGGCCCGGGATCTGGGCATCAACATCCCGACCGCCGGCCATTTAATCAGTGCTTATGCCCTGGGCGTGGTGATCGGCGCTCCGGTACTGGCCGTACTGGGCGCGCGCTGGCCTTGGCGCCGCCTGTTGATTGCCTTGATGGCCGCTTACGCAGTGGGCAACTTCCTGACGGCAATTGCCCCCTCTTATGGCACGGTATGGGTCACCCGCTTCCTGGCCGGCTTCCCCCATGGCACCTACTTTGGTGTCGCCGCCCTGGTCGCTGCCCGCCTGGTCGCCCCCCATCGCCGGGCCCAGGCTGTCGCCTACGTAATGTTGGGCCTGACGGTGGCCACCTTGCTGGGCGTACCCATCGCTACGGCGCTGGGTCAATGGCTGAGCTGGCAGGCAGCATTCATTTTCGTCAGCGTGATTGCCGTGCTGACCATGGCGCTGATCCTGCGTTTTGTCCCGTTTGTCCCTGCCAATACCCTGGCCAGTCCTTTACGGGAACTGGGTGCCTTAAAACGCAAGCAGGTCTGGTTGACACTGGGCATAGGGGCCGTTGGTTTTGGCGGTATGTTCTCGGTGTTCAGTTACGTCAAATCCACATTAATGGACTTGGCCGGCTTGTCTCTGAGTGCCATCCCCATGGTGCTGGCCCTGTTCGGTCTGGGCATGGTGCTGGGGAATCTGCTGGGTGCCCGCTATGCCGATCGCCATCTGGATCGTAGTATCCAACTGGTGTTGATCTGGGCCAGCGGCGTCCTGCTTTTATTTATGTTGACCGCCCATCACCCTGTTCTGGGCTCACTGAACATCCTGCTGATCGGCACGATGGTCGCCTTGGGGCCTGCCTTGCAAATTCGCCTGATGGATGTAGCCGGGGACGCCCAGACCTTGGCAGCGGCCCTGAACCACTCTGCTTTCAATCTCGCCAACGCACTGGGAGCCTGGTTGGGCGGTCTGACCATTGCAGCTGGCTGGGGCTGGACCTCCACCGCCTGGGTAGGCGCACTGCTGGCGCTAGGTGGTTTGGCCTTGCATACCCTTTCGCTGCGCATCAAGGACTGAGTAGATGGCCCCCTGGACCGCACGCATCTGCCAAGGGGCTGTTTTTTCATCTCTTCCTAACACTGAGCTGCGTGACGCCCCTGACAGCATCAGAACGTGCGGGGCACTGCTGGACGAGCAGCCAGCCAACCCGCATAGGCCATACCGAAGCTGACCAGAATGCACAAACCCAAAGCCCAACCCCAGCCGTTAAACATGTCATGCAAGCCCCCCATGGCAGGAGGTCCAAAGGCGGCCAGCAAATAGCCCATGCACTGCGCCATGCCCGACAAGGAGGCGGCCTGCGAGGTAGAGGTGGAACGCACCCCGATCAAGGACAAGGCAATCAAGAAGACACTACCGCTACCAAAGCCAAACAAGACTGCCCACAGCGATGACCAGGACGGCAGGACAAGAAATCCCACAAAGGTCAGCGTCTGAAGCACGGCCCCTGCCAAAGCCACCACACGTTGATCATGCAAACGACTGAGTAGCGGCATCAAGAGCAAAGCCGGCACGGCGGAGGCCAGTTGCATCAAACCATGGATCTGGCCGGCATGATCGGGTTCAAAACCATAACTCACCAACATCACGGGCAACCAGCTGGCCACCATGTAGTAGGCCAAGGAATTCAAGCCCATATACAGCGTGATATACCAGGCTAGCGGCAAGCGCCATACCGGAGCGCCGGACGCCGACAGCGCGGGGGCATCTTGTGCGGCACGTCGGTCTGCACCCAGTTGCGTTGCCCACACTGCCACGCTGGCCAAGGCCATGATTCCCACCACAATCAGGGACGACCAACGCCAGCTTTGGCCCGTCCACTCGGCCATGGGCACCGCCAGAGCGGAATTGAACGCCGCTACCAAGCCCATGAACAAGACATACAAAGACGTGACAAGGCTGATGCGCATGGGGAAATGGCGTTTGACCAGCGACGGCAACAGCACATTGCCCAACGCAATGCCGACCGCCAGCAGACCAATACCCGCAAACAGCTCGCCTACCCCACCCAGAATGCGCAACACCACACCGGCGGCGATCAGCACCGAAGCGATAAACAAAGAACGAGACAGGCCCACCACCCGAGCCATGCCCGCTGCCAGCAATGAAATCACGGCAAAGATGAACAAAGGCATGGCAGTGAGCAGGCCGGCCTGCGTGGACGACAAAGACAAATCTGTCTGAATCAGGTCCAGCAAGGGCGCTATACCCGTAATCGGAGCCCGCAGATTGCCCGCAATCAGCAACACCCCCACTAATACCAGCATGGGGTGGGCAAACCAGGAAAAGCGAGAATGGGACATGAAAAACGACCAGTAGGTAAAAACCCTAGTCTATCGTTTTACCGCTTCGACGCAAACAGGATATTATGACAATTTATACCTCTAAACAGACAAACCATGAGTTTTAGCGCTGACCCGCAGGGAGGGCCTGTTTTCAGCATCAAGATGGCGATGGGCAGCACGACCGAAAATCCCCTGCATACCCATCCAAATGGCCAACTGATCATGACGCAATATGGCTCGGTGACCCTGCAGACCGACCAGGGCTACTGGATGGTGCCGCCCCTGTGCGCGGTCTGGGTGCCAGTGGGCATCCGGCACCGCGCCCGTGTTGACGATCAGGCCCTGATCCATTTTCTGTATATTGAGCCCGGCCTGGATCAACTGCCCGGGCACTGCTGCACCCTGCAGTTAAGTCCCCTGGTGCGGGAACTGATTATTCACCTGAGCGAGCTCAAGGCTGACTACGAGCTGGGCAGCCAGACCCATAGACTGGCTCTGGTACTGCTGGAGACCTTGAACCAGATGCCCACCCGCCAGCTGCACGTTCCCGTGCCGGAAGACAGGGTGTTGCAAACAATTGCCCAGCACATGCTCAAGCAGCCTGATTCACGCCCCACCATGGCCGACTGGGCTCAAGAACTGGCTATGAGCGAGCGCACCCTGGCCCGACATATGCTAAAACACACAGGGATGAGCTTTGGGCGCTGGCGTCAACAATTCATGATCATGCTGGCCTTGCAAAAACTGGGTTCAGGCATGTCTGTCAAAAGCACTGCCAGGGAGTTGGGTTACACCTCGATCAGTGCCTTTATCAGTGTTTTCAAATCCATTGTGGGCGAGACCCCCAGCCGCTACGTAGGCCAGAGCCCATCCTCTTAAGCCCCCTTACCCTCAACACACATCCATGACCTCCACACCTCTGTCCCGCACCGGATATCTGCATCGCTTATTAAGTTGGTTTCAGATCTCTCACCTGTCGGCGGGACTGATCGCCGTGCTGGTGGGCTACACCAGTTCCGCGGCCATTGTTTTTCAGGCGGCACAGGCGGCCGGGGCCAGTACAGCCGAACTGGGCTCCTGGATGTGGTCCTTGGGTATTGGTTTGGGCCTGCTGTCGGCAGGCCTGTCTTTGCGCTACAAAATTCCCATTCTGACGGCCTGGTCCACGCCCGGCGCGGCCTTATTGGCCACCGGACTGGTGGGGCTGCCCATGTCCCAGGCCGTGGGAATTTTTCTGTTTTCCTCCTTGCTAACCGCCATTTGCGGCCTTAGCGGCAGCTTTCAAAAGCTGATGCACTACATGCCACGCAGCATTGCCGGCGCCATGCTGGGCGGAATCCTGCTGCGCTTTGGTCTGGATTTGTTTGGCGCCATGCAGACCCAATGGCTACTGTGTCTGGGCATGTTCATTGTGTTTTTGACGGTGCGCCAGTGGTCAGCCCGCTATGCGGTCCCTCTGGCCCTGGTGGCCGGTGTCACCATCGCCGCGCTGCAGGGCCTGTTGAAAATGGAGATTTTGAGCTGGACGCCCGCTACGCCCGTACTGGTCTGGCCGGAGTTTTCCTGGACGGCCCTGATCGGGGTGGGCATACCGTTTTTCATCGTGACCATGAGCTCGCAAAACATTCCGGGCGTGGCCGTCTTGAAGGCCCATAACTATGACGCCCCCAACTCTACCGTCATCAGCTGGACGGGGATTGTGGGGCTGATCTTCGGCCCCTTTGGCGGCTACGCCTACAATCTGGCCGCCATCAGTGCGGCCCTGTGCATGACGCCGGAAGTCGATGCCGACCCAGGCCAGCGCTACCGCGCCAGTGTCTGGGCCGGTATTTTTTATATTGCCGCCGGTATTTTCGGCGCCACCGTGGTCAGCCTGTTTGCCGCTTTCCCCACGGAACTGATCGCGGCCATTGCCGGGCTGGCTTTGCTGGGCACCATAGGCAATAGCATTCACATGGCGCTGGAAGCCCCGGATACCCGTGATGCGGCCCTGGTCACCTTTTTGACCACCGCCTCGGGCATGAGTCTGCTCAATATCGGCAGCGCCTTTTGGGGTCTGATTTTCGGCATGGCTATCTATCTGATTCAGAAACGAAAAGTGTCCTGAGCGGGCTTTTCCCTCAGCCTCTGTTCAAGACGGCAAACAAGCCTCACATTTGCTTGCCTTGCCGTCTTTGCCATTTGGCACACTACAGACGTGACTCTTTTTTATGGAGGTGCGTTATGCCTGCTTTATCTCAAGCTCAACAAAAAGCCGCTGGAGCAGCCTTGTCCGCTAAGCGCGGGGAGACGCCTGTGTCCAGCTTGAAAGGAGCGTCTTTGGAGATGTACAACACCATGAGCGAAAAAGAGCTGGAAGAGCTGGCCAGTACCGACACAGCTCGTCGCAACCTGCCCGAACACAAAGCGTAATCAGACTGCCTGTACGCGGATGCCGCTTTGCGCAAAGGCTTGATGCAAACGCTGCGCAAACTCGGCAGCTCCTGCCTGATCGCCATGCAAACACAAGGTATCCGCTGACAATGACACGGTCTTGCCGGACAGGCTGGTCACTGTCCCTTGCTCGATCATCTGCATCACTTGACGTACCGACTGCTCCGCATCGGTAATCATGGCGCCAGGCTGTTGCCGCGGAGTCAGGCTGCCATCATCCTGATAGCTGCGATCGGCGAACACTTCCTGTGCCACCTGCAGGCCGGCATCGCGCCCGGCCTGCACCTGGACACTGCCCGCCAGGGCGTACAGGATCAGGCTACGATCAATATCGGCCACCGCCTGAGCGATGGCGCGGGCCAGTTGAACGTCCTTGGCGGCCATATTGTAAAGCGCGCCATGCGCCTTGACATGATGTAAGTGGGCTCCCTGGGTGCGGGCCACCGCGGCCAGCGCTCCCACCTGCACCACGACCAGGTCATAGACCTGCTCAGCCGTCACTGCCATCACCCGGCGGCCAAAACCCGCCAGATCCGGCAAACCAGGATGGGCGCCCAGCTTGACACCGTGCTTCAGGGCCAGGGCGACCGTCTTGCGCATGGTGCCCGGGTCCCCAGCATGAAAGCCGCAGGCGATATTGATGGAACTGACCCAGGGAATGACCTGCTCATCCTGGCCCATGACCCACGCCCCAAAGCTCTCGCCCATGTCGCAATTCAAATCTATGTTCAAGCTCATGCTGTTCCCTCGGATAAGCCGTCCAGCCGACCGGCAGCCTGGGCAATGCAACGCCGAAACCACAGCAGCTCGGCCGCATTGTGGGTGCGCGGATGCCACAGCTGATAGAAACGCATCAGCGGAAAATGGATCGGACAGGGCAAGACCGTAATCGGCAAAATGCGAGCATAGTACTCGGCAAATTGACGATTGGTGGTAAACACCATATCGGTACGACTCAAAATACCGGGCACCAAGCCGAAATACGGTACCACCATCTGTACCTGCCGACTGATCCCCTGCTCGGCCAGACAGCCGTCAATAAAGCCACGCTTGTCCGTGACATGGGCCGAGGGAGCCAGGTGCGGCATTTCCAGATAATGCTGCAAGGAAAGGCCACGCTGGGCCAGTGGATGATGGCGGCCCAGCATGCAGACCACCTCATCATCAAACAGACGCGCCAGATGCAGCTTTTCCGGGGGCTCCAGCCAATTGCCGATCACCACATCCAGCTCGCCCTCCTCCAGGGCCTGCACGTAATCCAGATCCGGGTTGATGGTATGGACCACCAGACGGGCCTGCGGAGCCTGGCGACGTACCCGCTCCGCGATATCCGGGATAAAAGCCCCGTCCAGATAGTCTGGCGCCCCCAGATTGAAAACCCGGGTAGACTGGCTGGGATCCATAGGCTCTGCGGCGGCAGAAATTCGCTCGATTGCTTGGAGGGCTTCCGTGGCATGTGCCAGCAAAAAGGGGCCGCGCTCGGTAGGCACCATCCCCTTTTTACCGCGCAATAAAATCGGGTCGCCCGTGATTTCACGCAAGCGCCGCAAGGCATTGCTGACGGCCGGCTGGGACATGCCCAAGCGGATGGCCGTACGCGAGACGCTGTGCTCTTTGAGCAGCGACTGCAATACCCGCAGCAAATGCAGGTCTAGTTGTTCTCGTAATTTTGGCATGATCAAAATAATACAAGCGCTGGCCCGCGCCGTTGATCCGTATAGACACTCATACGCCTATATAGTGAACATCATTCCAGGCAAATGTTCGCGTCCTAAGCAAATGCTATCTTCGATCCGTAAAAAACCAGTCGAGTGAGATCATGGAGACAAGACCAATTCGTTTTATTTATCGCGGCCAGGTACAGGAAGTGGCTCACGCCCCCACCACGCGAACCGTTTTACAGTACATCCGTGAGGATCAGCACTGCACCGGCACCAAAGAAGGCTGTGCCGAGGGTGACTGCGGCGCTTGCACGGTCATGATTGGCGAACTGGACCAGAACAATCAATTGCAATTGCGTGCTGTCAACGCCTGTATCCAGTTGCTGCCGACCCTGGACGGCAAAGTACTCTATACCGTTGAGGATCTGCGCCAGCAAGACGGCACGCTGCACCCCGTGCAACAGGCCATGGTGGACTGGCATGGCGCCCAATGCGGCTTTTGCACGCCCGGTTTCATCATGTCGCTGTGGGGCCTGTACATGGGCCACTCGCCTGAGGATGGTCCCGTCTCCCGGGCGCAAATCGACGATGTGCTCTCGGGCAATCTGTGCCGCTGCACGGGCTACCGTCCCATTATTGATGCCGCCAAGGCCATGCACAGTTACCCCGCTGTCAGTCTGGACCGCGCAGCCCTTGAAGACACCCTGCGTACCATCCGCCACAAGGACATGCTGGCCTACGAGTACCAAGGCCAGACCTTCCACGCCCCCCGCACACTGGATCAACTGGCCCAGTTGCGCGAACAGTATCCTCACGCCCGTATTCTGGCCGGCAGTACTGATATTGGACTGTGGGTGACCAAGCAATTCCGCGACTTGCCACATCTGATCTACATCGGCCAGGTGGCCGAGCTGCGTGAACTGAAACCCATCGAGGACGATCTTTACATTGGTGCGGGCGTGCTGCTGAACGACGCGTTTGACGCCCTGATCGAGGACCACCCTGAGTTGACAGAGCTGCGCCAACGCTTTGCCTCCTTTCCGATTCGCAACGCCGGCACGCTGGGAGGCAATGTGGCCAACGGTTCGCCCATTGGCGACTCCATGCCAGCCTTGATTGCGCTGCGTGCTCGCGTCGTGCTGCGCAAAGGCGCCGTCGAACGCGTCATGCCTTTGGAGGACCTGTATCTGGCCTACCAGAAGACCGCCATGGAACCGGGCGAATTCGTGCAAGGCCTGCTGGTCCCCCGTCACAAGGCCCAGTGGCAATTTCGCACCTACAAGCTGTCCAAGCGTTTTGACCAGGACATTTCCGCTGTCTGCGCTGCCTTTGCGATAGAGCTGGACGGCAAGACCGTCAAACAGGCCCGTATTGCCTTTGGCGGCATGGCCGCGACACCCAAGCGGGCCAGTCAGGCCGAGCAAGTATTGCAAGGCCAGGCGTGGAGCGAGCAAAACGTACAAGCGGCCATGCAGGCGCTGCAACAAGACTATCAGGCCCTGAGCGACATGCGTGCCAGCAGCGAGTATCGCCAGCAGAGTGCCGCCAATTTGCTGTACCGCTTCTTTCTGGAAACCCACCCTGAACACGCTTTGAGTCCCGCCCAGCTAAACGTCTTTCACCGAGCTCAAGCCAGCCTGGAGACTTTGTGATGAAAATTGACTCTATCGACCACCTGAATACTGCAAGCGCCCAGCGGGTGGGCGTGTCCTTCCTGCACGAATCGGCCGAGCTGCATGTCAGCGGCACCGCGGACTACACGGACGATCTGCCCGAGCTGCAAGGTACCGCGCATATTGCTCTGGGGCTGTCCGAACGGGCCCATGCCCGTTTGCTGAGCGTGGACCTGGACGCCGTGCGCCGCGCGCCGGGAGTCATTGCGGTTCTGACGGTTGCCGACATCCCGGCCGCCAATAATTGTGGCCCGATTCTGCATGACGATCCCATTTTGGCTGATGGCGTGGTGCATTACTTCGGGCAGCCGGTTTTCGCCGTTATTGCCAAGTCTCATGATCAGGCACGTCGTGCAGCCCGTCTGGGCCAGATCACCTATGAGGATCTGCCAGCCATTCTGACACCTCAGGAAGCCAAAGCGGCTCAGGCCGGCGTGCTTCCCGTCATGAACCTGAAGCAAGGCGATGCCAAAAAGGCTCTGGAAGCTGCACCCCATCGCCTGCAGGGCAGCTTTCAATGCAATGGGCAGGAACAGTTTTATCTGGAAGGCCAGATTTCCTACGCCGTACCCAAGGAATACGGTGCCGTGCATATCTGGTGCTCCACCCAGCACCCATCGGAAATGCAGCAACTGGTTGCCCACTGTCTGGGTATTGGCGCTCACAAGGTCCATGTGGAGTGTCGACGCATGGGCGGCGGTTTCGGTGGCAAGGAGTCCCAGTCTGCGCTATACGCCTGCGTGGCCAGTGTGGCCGCCGTCAAACTGCAACGTCCCATCAAGCTGCGCCTGGACCGCGACGACGACTTCATGATTACCGGCAAGCGTCACGGATTCTATTACGAGTACGACATTGGTTACGATGAGGACGGTCGCCTGCTGGGTGCACGCCTGGACATGACCGCCAACTCAGGCTTTTCCGCCGACCTGTCCGGCCCGGTAGCCACCCGCGCAATTTGTCACTTTGACAACGCCTATTACTTGTCCGATGTCGAGATGAGCGCACTGTGCGGCCGCACCAATACGCAGTCAAATACCGCTTTTCGCGGTTTTGGCGGCCCGCAGGGTGCCTTGGTAATGGAAGTGGCGCTGGACGCGATCGCCCGCCGTCTGGGCAAAGATCCACTGGATGTGCGCCGCATTAACTTTTACGGCAAGAAAGAGCGCAATGTCACGCCCTACGATCAGACCGTGGTCGACAATGTGATTCACGAGCTGGTGGCCGAGCTGGAAGCAAGCAGTCAGTACCGTGAGCGTCGTGAACAAGTCCGTGCATTCAATGCCAGCAGCCCGATCCTGAAAAAGGGTCTGGCGTTGACGCCAGTGAAATTCGGCATTTCCTTTAACGTGCCTGCCTTTAACCAAGCGGGTGCGCTCGTTCACGTCTATCGCGACGGCACCGTACTGGTTAACCACGGTGGCACAGAAATGGGGCAGGGGCTAAACACCAAGGTGGCTCAGGTGGTCGCCCATGAGCTGGGCCTGAATCTGGAGCATATCCGCGTTACGGCAACCGATACGACCAAGGTGGCCAATACCTCGGCCACGGCCGCATCCACGGGTACAGACCTGAACGGTAAAGCCGCCCAAGATGCCGCCCATCAGATTCGCCAGCGTCTGACGACAGTGGCTGCCCAGTTGTTCTCGGTAGAAGAATCCAGCGTGAAGTTCGAGCGTGGTCAAGTCCAGATCGGTGAGCAGACCATGCCCTTCTTCCAACTGGTTGAGCACGCTTACCAAGCCCGTGTCCAGCTGTGGTCCGACGGCTTTTACGCCACCCCTGGCCTGCACTGGGACTCCAAGGTCATGAAGGGCAACCCCTTCTACTATTTCTCCTACGGAGCGGCGGTCGCGGAAGTGCTGATCGACACACTGACGGGGGAGTCTCGCCTTTTGCGGGCTGATGTTCTGCACGATGTGGGCCGATCCATCAACCCCGCCCTGGATATCGGGCAGGTTGAAGGTGCTTTTATCCAAGGCATGGGCTGGCTGACGACTGAAGAGCTGGTATGGAATGCCCAAGGCAAGCTCACCACGCATGCCCCGTCGACGTACAAAATCCCGGCCATCAGCGACTGTCCCACCGACTTTCGCGTCAAGCTGTTCGACGGTTGCAATGCCATGGACTCGATTCATCGCTCCAAAGCCGTGGGTGAACCGCCTTTGCTGCTGCCATTTTGTGTCTTCAATGCCATTCGCGACGCCGTGGCCAGCGTGGGCAATAACCAAATCGAACCTGAGCTGAACGCACCCGCAACGGCGGAAGCCGTGTTGCGGGCAGTTACGGCGATTCGCGCTGCGAAATGAGTAACTGGCCCTCTCTTGCCCTCGCCCGTCTAAAAGCGGGCGAGCGGCTGGTGCTGTGTTCGGTGGCGCTGGCCAAAGGCTCCACGCCGCGCACGACAGGGACCGTCATGCTGTTCAGCCAGACGGAACAATGGCTGACCATTGGTGGCGGGCATCTGGAATGGGTGGCCGCCGAGCAGGCTCGTGTCTTGCTCGGCCAGCCGGGCGGACCGACCTGGAGCATGAGTCGCCTGCCGCTGGGCCCCAGTCTGGGCCAATGCTGTGGCGGTGTCGTTACCTTGTTGTACGAAACCTTGGACACGGCAGATCTGGACTGGCTGGAGGCGCTGGACGGAACCCTACGCGCCGGGCAGGCCGTCAGTCGCCGCTCTCGGTTACGGCCAGATGGCAGCAAGCTGGTGGATATCCAGTGCCCGTCTCTCGTCGACGAGTCCCGACTGGATTACGACGGCTCCCAAGGCGTCTGGCTGGAAGACCTGCCCCCCGCTCCTCTGACCATTTTGCTGTTTGGAGCAGGACATGTTGGCGAGGCGCTGGTGCAGATCCTGGGCACCCTGCCCTGCCGGGTTCTGTGGATTGACGAACGCCCCGAACTCTTTCCCGCCCAGGTTCCCGACAACGTCAGCCTGGAAGTGACGGATATCCCCGATGCCCTGATCGAACAGGCTCCTGCCAATAGCTATTTTCTGGTGATGACGCATAATCACGGCCTGGATCTGGCGCTGTGCCAAAAGATCTTGCGCCGCCCCGATACCGCCTATGTGGGCTTGATCGGCTCCATGACCAAACGCCGTCAGTTCGAGCGCCGTCTGCAACAACGCGGCATGCCCGAATCCCGGATTCAGGACCTGGTCTGCCCCATCGGCATGCCCGGCATCAACGGCAAGGCCCCGTCGATTATTGCCGTGGCCGTCGCCGCGGAATTGCTGGCCCACGCCTACGCAATGGGCCGGCTCAGTCGCTGAGGCGACCCCGACTTCAAGGACACTATGACTACCTCTTTACACCCTGCCTGCGCCTACCGCGCCCAACTGCTGTACTTTGTAGCGGACCCCACCACGCTGGAAGACCCTGCCGAGGCAGTACGCTACCATAGCGACGGTCTGTTGCTGGTCAATGAACAAGGCCGGATTCAGGCCTGCGGCGACTGGTCCGAGCTGTCGGACACGTTGCCTGCCGGTACGCAAACGCTTGATCTGAGCGGGAAAATCATCATGCCGGGCATGATCGACACACACCTGCACTTTCCACAAACGGATATCATCGCCTCTCCGGCCAGCGGCCTGCTGCCCTGGCTGGAAACCTACACGTTTCCGACAGAAGGCCGTTTCGGTGACAGCGCACATGCTCGCGAAGTGGCCGGCGTTTTTCTGGATGAGCTGCTGCGCAATGGCACGACGACTGCCCTGGTCTACGGCAGTGTCCACCCCCAGTCGGTGGATGCATTTTTCGAGGAAAGCCACGAGCGCAATCTGCGCATGATTGCGGGCAAAGTGATGATGGACCGCAACTGCCCGGATTATTTGCAAGATACGGCCGAGTCCGGCGCGCGCGATTCGGAAGGCCTGATTCAACGCTGGCATGGCAAAGGCCGCCAGCTTTACGCCCTGACCCCCCGTTTTGCGCCCACCTCTAGCCCGGAACAATTAGCAGCCTGTGGCGAGCTGGCCCGTGCTTACCCTGACGTGTTTTTACAAACCCATGTGGCCGAAAATAAAGACGAGATCAAATGGGTGAGTGAGCTCTTTCCCACGAACCGCAGCTACCTGGATGTGTATGACAGCTTTGGCCTGCTACGCCCTCGCGCTATCTACGGTCACAGCATCTGGCTGGATGAACAGGATCGGGCACGCATGCATGATACTGGCAGTGTCGCGGCCCATTGCCCAACCTCGAACCTGTTTCTGGCCTCGGGCCTGTTCGACTTTCAATCCATCCGTCAAAGCAAGGTTCTGCACACGCTAGCCACCGATGTCGGCGGCGGCACCTCGTTCTCCATGCTGCGCACCATGAACGAGGCGCACAAAGTAGCGCGTCTGAACAACTACCACCTGACGGCGACGTCTATGTTTTACATGGCCACCGAAGGCGCCGCCCGCGCCCTGGACATGCAAGGGCAAATCGGGACGCTGGCACCCGGCGCCGAGGCCGACTTTATTGTCCTGGACCCCAAGGCCACCGCCTTGATGGCGCGCCGCAGCGCCTTGCTGAACTCGCTGGAAGAACAGCTATTCGTACTGGCCCTGCTGGGCGATGACCGCTGCATTCAAGCCAGCTACAGCGCCGGTCGCCGGGTACATGAGCGCGATCACTAACACAGACAGGCACGCATGCCCGGGTTCGGTCATCGACCGCTGACCGAACCCGGGAACGCTGCTTCGCTCTCATCAGCCCGCTGGGGCCTGGCGCAATTTCACGCGGATTTTACGCTGCCAACGATACATTGAGCCCGTCAGCAGAGAACCAGTTCCGGTTCCCTCTTATTCTTGGCGAGATTTCTTTATGTCCGGCACCTCTATCCAGGTACAGCGTAACGCTTTGTTTTACCTCTTAACCCAAGTTCTAGGAGTCACTTTCTTGTTTCTCTGGCTGGCCAGCCTGGCTCAGGACTGGTCACCACTCAACCCGTTACTGGCCGTCAGCCGTCAGCCTGGCCATATGGCCCATGAAATGAAAGAGGCGCAAGGCCTGTTGACCGGCTTGATTGCGGCTGCCGGTCTGTCATTTGCCGCCTGGAAACTGTTGCGTTTGCGTGGACAGGACGCCTTGCCGGGCAAGCGCATCATGCTGTTGGGCACCAGTCTGTTTCTGGCGGTTCCCTTGTTGATGCTACTGCTGCAGCGTACGGCTGATCCCTACGGGCTGCACACCATGTACTTGTGGGTGCCCGAGCTCAAACCCCTGCTGGGTGTGGGGGCGGTCGTTGCGGTGGGAGCCGGCCTGCTGCATTTGTACTTTGCAGGCTGGGCCTTGAACCAGTCCCGCCTACGCTGGGGCGGTCTGCTGGCGGGACTAGTGTGTGCATTTTTGCTGGGCCTGCTGGAAGCCGACCAGGAGCGTCTTGACCTACCACAGGTATTTGCCTCGCTGGCCATTGTCTGGTTGCTGGGCAGCCTGGCTTTCTATCCCCTGATTGTGAACCCCAAGCGCTGGTCCGCTTCACATAGCCAACGCGCCACCGTCGAACAGGCGTGGGAACACCTGGCCAGCGTTCAGGTGCAGCGCCGTCGCACCTTGGGGGTGTTTGGCGGTCTTATGGTCCTCATTTTGCCGTTCTTTGCGCCCACCTGGCAGGCCGACTCACTGGTGTTCCAGTTCACACGCATGAGCGGGCTGGGCCTGGTCCTGATTGCCGTACTGGGCCGTTGCTGGTGCATGCTGTATCTGGGCGGACACAAAGGTTCCAGCCTGATCAGCCAGGGCCCCTATTCCATCAGTCGCAACCCCTTATACCTGTTTTCACTATGCGCGGTCATGGGTATGGGTGCCCTGTCGGGCAGCCTGCTACTGGGCCCTGTACTGGCCCTGTTCGTCTACGCCGTATTCAATAATGTGATTGACGAAGAGCAGGTCCTGCTGCAAAAGGTGTTTGGTCAGGCCTATCTGGATTACTGTGAGCGCGTCCCTCGTCTGGCCCCACGCCTGAGTCTGTGGAACAGCCCTGCTGAACTGCAAGTCTCTTTAGGCGGCCTGGCACGAACATTGCGTGATGCGCTACCCTATTTCCTGATCTGGCCCGTTTTCGCGCTGGCCCAATGGCTGCAGATCAATGGCTGGGTACCTGTCTTGCTGCGTCTACCCTGAACAGCCTTAGGTGCAGTAAGCTCACCAAGAACCGGCCTTACTCTGTGGAACAAGCTGTCATGCGTGTCCTGATTGTTGAAAACGATACAACGATTGCCGAAAATCTCTATACCTACCTGGAGTTGAAAGGCTTTGTGGTGGATGCCGCCTACGATGGCAATGGCGCCCTGGCACTGCTGGAGGAACAGGATTTCGATGCCCTGGTGCTGGACCTGGGCTTGCCGGGCCTGGACGGTTTTGGGGTGCTTCAGGCCTTGCGCCAATCCCGGCATAGCCCCATCCCCACTCTGGTTCTGACCGCCCGCAGCCAGTTGGAGAGCAAGTTGACCGCCTTTGACCTGGGCGCAGACGATTACCTGATCAAACCCTTCGCGCTAGCCGAGGTCGAGGCACGCTTGCGGGCCTTGTTGCGACGGGGGCCGCCACAGGTCCAACATGGCTCCCTGCGTTGGGGGAGTCTGGAATACAACCTGGATTCCGCATTGGTCAGCGTGAACGGGCAAGAACTACACCTGAACTTCAAGGCCCGCCAGCTGCTGGAGGCCTTGTTGCGTGATCCGCAGGCCATTTTGACGCGTCGCGCACTGGAAAAAACACTCTGGCCACAGGGTGCCCCTTCGCCTGAAGCATTGCGCAGCCAAATCCATCTTCTGCGACGGGCCCTGTCGGAAGCCGGTGCAGGCACCATCGAAACCTTGCCGGGCATGGGCTGGCGTTTGCAACAGGAGAGTTAAACCATGGCCCAAGCACTGCGCCGTAGCCGCTTCATGAGCACCCTGACTCAGCGCGTATCGTGGGCCCTGACCCTGATTGCTGCTCTGCTCGTCGTCATTATGGGAGGCTTGGCTTATATCGCGTTTGCCCGCATGGAAGACGGGATGGTCAACGCCATGTTGGTCTCTTACGCGCGCAACCCCTCTTTGCTGCCCGACAGTGGCTATGGCCGCAGCGAGGCACTGGGAGCCGAACTGGATACCTACTGGTTTGTACCCGAGCAGCCCAAGGACAATCTGCCCCAGTTCGCTCGCGTGCCCGAACCGGGGCTCTACGAATTTCATATAGGCAGCGACACCTGGCACGTACTGCGGCAGGACAAGGAGCAAGGCCAGCTTTATCTGGTGTACCGGGCCACCCCGCACGAGGACCGGGTGCGGGAGTTCGGCCTGATTCTGTCCCTGATCGGCTCCGCCACGATCCTGTTGGTTTTCCTGCTTGGTCGCCGTGTTGCCCGCCATGCAGTCGCGCCCATGCTGACACTGTCCCGTCATCTGGAAAACTGGGCGCCGGGCCGCTCTGGCCTGCCAGAGCATCAGGATGACGAAGCGGGCCGCCTGATCCGGGCCTTTAACCGTATGCAGGAGCACGTTGAGGAACTGCTTAACCACGAACGAGAGTTTGCCGCCAATCTGGGCCATGAACTGCGGACCGGACTGACCGGCATACGCAGTGATTGCGAGCTCTTGCTGCTGCAACTGCCTGAGGGGCCATCACAGCAACGGTTGAAACGCATGATGGTTCAGGCCGATGCCATTAGCGCCAGTCTGGACGCGGCGGAAAGTCTGGCCTATACGGCCGAACGCCATGTACGCGAGGTCGATATCCGCGAGCTGGCCCAACAAACCTGGCAAGCCGTCGCCTTGCTGGATGCCAACAGCAGCAATGTGCGATGGAGCAACCAGTTGCCCGACACTCTGCTCTACACCCTGGACCCCTACGCCTTGTCCATGTTGTTGCGCATCCTGATGCGCAATGCCATCGATCACGCCGCGCCCTGCAAGCTGCAACTAAGCTGGATTTCGCCCAGCGTACTGGCCTTGCAGGATGACGGCCCCGGGATTGCCGAGCAAGATCGGATTCTTATTTTCGAGCGCCATTTCAGCCAAGGTAAACAGTTGCCGACAGGCACCCGAGAAGAAGGCCACCGAGGAATAGGCCTGGCCTTGGCCCGCCAACTGGCGCTGGCACAGGGCTGGAGCTTAAGCGTGCAAAGCGGACCTGATGGCAAAGGCTGTGTCTTCAAGCTGGACCTGGACCCGGCCTGATCTCCCGAAACAGCCAGACTCTCCCTGCTCTCTGTTGCCCCCATGGCAAGGAGCAATAAAACCATTTAGTCCGTCAAAAAAGAGGCCCTCCCCGCCCCGATCGAAGGCCGCGTCCAAGCCTTGAAAACGCACCTCGTCAGGCTGGGCGGAGCACTAGGAGCACTAGGAGCACTAGGAGCACTAGGAGCACTAGGAGCACTAGGAGCACTAGGAGCACTAGGAGCACTAGGAGCACTAGGAGCACTAGGAGCACTAGGAGCACTAGGAGCACTAGGAGCACAAAAAACCCGGTCTTCGCAGACCGGGTTTTTTTAAGCTCTATACAGACTTGCTCACAACTTACTGGCTTTCCAGGAAGCTCTTCAGTTTGTCTGCACGACTAGGATGACGCAGCTTGCGCAAGGCCTTGGCCTCTATTTGACGAATACGCTCGCGCGTAACGTCAAACTGCTTGCCCACCTCTTCCAGCGTCTGGTCGGTGCTCATCTCAATACCGAAACGCATGCGCAGCACCTTGGCTTCGCGGGGCGTCAAGGAATCCAGGACGTCTTTGACCACATCGCGCATCGAACCGTGCAAGGCGGAATCCGACGGCGAAACGGTGTTGTTGTCCTCAATGAAGTCGCCCAAATGAGAATCGTCGTCGTCACCGATCGGCGTTTCCATGGAGATAGGCTCTTTGGCGATCTTCAAAATCTTGCGAACCTTGTCTTCAGGCATGTCCATCTTCTGGGCCAAGGTTGCCGGATCAGGCTCAACGCCGGTTTCCTGCAGGATCTGACGATTGATACGGTTCATCTTGTTGATCGTCTCGATCATGTGAACCGGAATACGAATCGTACGGGCCTGGTCGGCAATCGAACGCGTAATGGCCTGACGAATCCACCACGTTGCATACGTGGAGAATTTGTAGCCACGACGGTACTCGAACTTGTCCACTGCCTTCATCAAACCGATATTGCCTTC
Organism: Alcaligenes ammonioxydans; assembly: GCF_019343455.1. Classification (NCBI taxonomy): domain Bacteria; kingdom Pseudomonadati; phylum Pseudomonadota; class Betaproteobacteria; order Burkholderiales; family Alcaligenaceae; genus Alcaligenes; species Alcaligenes ammonioxydans. Next base: position 2,319,789 of record NZ_CP049362.1, read on the forward strand.
CTGAATCAGATCCAGGAACTGCAGGCCACGGTTGGTGTACTTCTTGGCAATGGAGATCACCAGACGCAGGTTGGCCTCGGTCATTTCGCGCTTGGCTTTGCGTGCCTTGGCTTCGCCCGTGGTCATGCGCTTGTTGACCTCTTTCAGATCCTTCAGCGGCAACACAACACTGGTTTGCAGGTCGATCAGCTTTTGCTGGATTTCCTGAATCGCAGGGATGTGACGTTCCAGAATGGCGCTGTAGGGATGGCCGGCAGCCACTTCCTGCACCACCCAGTCCAGATTGGTTTCGTTGCCGGGGAACGCCTTGATGAAGTGGGCGCGTGGCATGTCCGCCCGATCCACACAGATGGTCAGGATTTCACGCTCATGCTGACGCACGATCGCAACCTGTTCACGCATGGTATCGGCCAGCTTCTCCACCATTTTGGCAGTAAAGCGAATGCCCATGAATTCGTTCAGAATGGTTTCCTGAGCCTGCACATAGCCCGGGCTCTTGTAGCCTTCGGTCTCAAAAGAGACGCGCATCTTGTCAAACCACTCGCCGATGATGTCGAACTTCTTGAGCGACTTGTTGCGCAGATATTCAATCTGCTTGCTGCTCATGCCGCCGGCTGGACCTTCGTCCTCGTCGTCGGCAGTGACACCGGAGCCGGCGTACTCTTCGCCATCATCATCCACCAGACCGTCAACCACTTCGTCGATCTGCATGACGCCTTCACGTACACGCTGAACGTAGGCCAGAATTTCGTTAACGGTGGTAGGACAAGCGGCAATAGCCATCACCATGTGCTTCAGGCCGTCTTCGATACGCTTGGCGATTTCAATCTCGCCCTCGCGCGTCAGCAGCTCCACCGACCCCATCTCGCGCATGTACATGCGCACCGGGTCTGTGGTGCGACCGAAGTCGGAATCCACAGTGGTCAGTGCAGCTTCGGCTTCGTCCTCGACATCATCGTCGCTGGATGCCATGGGCGCGTTATCGCTCATGAGCAAGGTATCCGCGTCGGGAGCCTGGTCGTAAACCGAAATACCCATGTCACTGAAGGTGCCGATAATGCCGTCAATGGCTTCGACATCCACCAGATCGTCGGGCAGGTGGTCATTGATCTCGCTGTAAGTCAGGTAACCCCGGTCCTTGCCCAGCTTGATCAGTGCCTTGAGGCGATTGCGACGCGCTTCCTGTTCTTCCGGGCTCAACTGGCCGCGCACACCGAACACGTCTTTTTCGGCCTTGGCGCGCTTGGCTCCACGCTTGGCAACCGGTTTGAGATCAGGAATGACCTCTTCTTCGCCCATTTCGTCGTCATCGACAAAATCGATGCCGTCGTTATTTGCGTTTTTTGCAGGACGTCCACGGCGACCGCCGGTAGCGGCCTTGACCGCTGTTTTCTTGGCAACCGCTTTTTTGGCTACCGTCTTTTTAGCAGCCGCCTTTTTAGCTGCCTTTTTGGCAGGCGCTGCGCCTGGCTCTCCACTTTCGTGAAGCTCATCGAGCTCTACCGAGCTTGATGCCCCTGATTTTGCTGTCGCGGCCAAGGTTTTCTTAGCAGACCGAGAGACCGTCGTCGAGGTTTTACCAGTCGTTTGAGTCATATTTTCTTCCATAGACGCCATTTACCCCTGTGGCACTAAATGTGTAGCCACCGAGTCGTACAGGCAAGAGCCTGATAATGAGCGTGTTCACAACCGGCTTGCTCCTGGACGTGCTGCGCTAGCGAACCCTAAATAAATGTAATCCCTGGCTCCGGGCTCAAGGCATAAGGTGGTTCACAATCCGCTACCCGCCACATTTGCTCGCGTACCAGTTTTAACCCCCTGGCCGGCCACAAACACAACACATAACCCAATATTTTACTTCACTTGCCGAGTATAAGCAGCATTCAACAAAGCAATACGGCGTGTCAATTCTTGATAACGCTGACGCTGTTCAGGCTCTTTCAGGCCTGTGGCCACCAAAGCCGATTGCTCTGCCTTGATCGCATCGAGTTCAATGCGATAGAGCGCATCACGCCATTCGCCTTGCGGGTCGGGCAATTCCTCTTCGCCCAACAGCTCGGTGGCCAGCGCTTCCAGCACGGGTGCCAGATCAGACTCGGGGTCCACCGCCTCCAGCAACGCACCTGCATGACGCGCCGAGCTGATATTGCTTAACGCAATCAACTCCTGCACAAGACGCAAATGGGGGCTTTGAGCCAAAATTTCAAGCTGTTGATCACCCAGTTCACCCACCAGAGTAGGATGTCCGATCAGCAAGCGCAGCAATCGCTTGGCCATCGGAGTCACCGCACGGCTACCGCCCAGCGGAGCGCGATCCGGGCGTGGGCGAGCATTTCTGTCCTTGCCTCGCGCTGGAGCAGGACGCTGCTGATAATCCGGCTGGGGTTGCCAGTCGGCATCATCGTGCCAGCCATCCATGGGCAGGCTGTCAGCAAACGAACCGTCAAAACCATCCTCAAACGGTTCCATCCCGTCCGGTGCGGACTGCGCAGGTACAGGCGGCCGGGCCACCAGACCGTCCTGGGCTGCCGGTGCATCAAGCGCCGGTCGGCGCACCGGCTCTACCGTACTGAGACGCTGCGCCAGCTCGTCCGGGGTCAGCATCACCATGCGGGCGAACTCATGCTGAATCTGCACCTTCAAGGTGCTGTCAGCCAGCTCCAGCAACAAAGGCAAGGCTTCGTGGACGCAAGCAGCGCGGCCTTCTGCCTCGTCCATGCGATGATGGGCCGCCAGCTCATCCAGGAAAAAGCGCGATAAAGCGGCGGCTTGCTGGGCTTGTTCGCGAAACGCCTCCGCGCCAAATTCACGAACAAAGGAATCGGGGTCGTGATTATCCGCCAGAAACATGAATCGGATCGAGACATCATCACGAACCAGAGGCAGACAGGTAGTTAAGGCACGCCAGGCGGCCTTGCGACCCGCACGGTCGCCGTCAAAGCAAAACACCAGTCTGTCACTGGCGCGCATCAGCTTGGTGATGTGATGTTCCGTGGTTGCCGTACCCAAGGTCGCGACGGCATTGTGCAGGCCGTGCTGCGACAAGGCAACCACGTCCATATACCCTTCCACAATCAGAACAAAGCCTTCTTTGCGTATGCCCTGGCGCCCTTCCCACAGGCCATACAGTTCGTGGCCTTTGGAGAACAGCGTGGTTTCCGGAGAATTAAGGTATTTAGGTTCGCCTTTTTCAATCAGACGGCCACCAAAGCCAATGATATGGCCCTTGGTGCTGCGAATCGGAAACATGATGCGCGAACGAAAGCGGTCATAGCGACGACCATCCTCGGACTCGATCACCATACCGGACTCAACCAGTTGCTTGTCTTCGTACTGTGGAAACACAGCCGACAGCCCACGTCGCTCGGTACCGGTCCAGCCCAGGCCGAAACGGGCAGCCGTCTCCCCATCCAGGCCACGACGCTTCAGATAATCGATGGCAATGGGTGACTGTTTCAGTTGACGGAGGTAATGCCCCTGTGCCGTTTCAAGAATATGATGCTGGCGCGATAGTTCGTCTTTTCGACGGGCATCGGCCGCTCGTTGGCGCGGGGTACGATCTGCTTCGGGCACGGTCATCCCGACGGAGGCAGCCAAACTGCGTACCGCTTCAGGGAATGAAGCCCCTGTGTGTTCCATCAGGAACGAGATTGCCGATCCGTGAGCGCCGCAACCAAAGCAATGATAAAACTGCTTGGTCGGACTGACTGTAAATGAAGGGGATTTTTCGTTGTGAAAAGGGCATAGGCCAAGCAAGTTGGCCCCGCCTTTACGCAACTGCACGTACCGCCCGACGACATCTACGACATCGACACGGGCGAGCAGTTCCTGAACAAAAGATTCAGGGATCAATACAAGCGTGGGGGCAGTTGCTGGCTGCGGATGCGTTTGTAATGACGCTTCACGGCGGCAGCGTGCTTGCGCTTGCGCTCGGCCGTTGGCTTTTCGTAGAATTCGCGCGAACGCAGTTCGGTCAACAGACCGGTTTTTTCAATAGTGCGTTTGAAGCGGCGCAGAGCAACTTCAAAGGGTTCGTTTTCTTTCAGGCGAACAATGGACATGTAATCCCTGACCTTTGTAAAAAGAGTTAGCGTAACAGATAGCCCATTATGGTAGCACGATTGCAGGCATACACCAAGCAAGGCGCAAATGGGCTATCCACCAAGTATCTGAATGCCAGCGATCAAGCCTGGCCAGTACCCTTGCGAATCCAAGCGTCCAGCTGATGAGGGCGAATGCTATCGTAGTCCTCAAAAGGCTGATGAATCCAGGGATTTGTGGGCAACTTGGACACGTAATAGTCCGGGTCGACCTGGGCGTGGCCTTTCCACCACAAAACGGCGGTTTTCAACTCGGTGATCGCCGGAAATTGTGCACGCAAGTGATCGCGCACACGCATAAAAGTCTTGCCTGTATCGACCATATCATCGACCAGCAGCACATTGCCATCCAAGGTGCCACGAGTAATGGTGATGTATTGCGCAATATCCAGTTCGCCCTGCTCAGTGCCCGCCGCTTCACGATAGCTGCTGGTTGCCAGGATACCCAAAGGTACATCATAGATACGCGAAATAACGTCCCCCACCCTCATACCACCGCGGGCCAGGCAGACAATTTTGTCGAATTTCCAACCTGATTCGTGAATGATCAGGGCCAATTGCTCAATCAGACGATTGTATTGTTCCCAGGAGACCCATTCATCAGTATCGCTATTTGGGGGCAGACTCATATGTATTCCAGATTAAATGCACTTACTGCGCGTTGATACCTGCAAAACAAGAGTCTGGTAGGCCGCGCAGCGTCCAGAACGACAAAGCGGCCTTTTAGGCCGCTTTGTACGCACCGTACAACGGTGCAAGGCATTATAACGCGATAAATTGCTTATTTGGTAAACGGATCGCGCAATACGATGGTTTCGTTGCGATCTGGCCCCGTGGAAACCATATCGATCGGCACATCACACAGCTCGGCAATGCGTTCCAGATAGCGACGTGCATTGATAGGCAGCTTGTCGTAATCGGTCACGCCTACGGTGGACTCGGTCCAGCCGGGCATTTCTTCCAGAACCGGCTCGGCTTCGGCCACTGCATGTGCGCCGTAGGGCAAGACGTCCAGGAACTCACCTTTGTAGCGGTAACCCACACCAATCTTGATCTGCTCCACGCCGTCCAGCACGTCCAGTTTGGTGATGCACAGACCGGAAATACCGTTGATCATTACCGAGCGTTTCATGGCGGCGGCATCAAACCAGCCGCAACGACGTGGACGACCGGTAACCGAACCAAACTCCTTGCCAACCGTTGCCAGACGCATGCCAGTGTCATCCAGCAATTCCGTCGGGAATGGGCCCGAACCCACGCGCGTGGTGTAGGACTTGGCAATACCCAGCACATAGCTCAGTTCCTGGGGGCCGACGCCCGAACCGGCAGAGGCCGCACCGGACAGGCAGTTGCTGCTGGTAACGAAGGGGTAAGTACCGTGGTCAATATCCAACAGTGCGCCTTGAGCGCCTTCAAACAACAGCTTCTGCCCGGCCTTCTTGGCCTGATACAGATTGTTGGAGACGTCCGCCACCATCGGAGCGAGCTGCTCGGCATGCTTCATGGCCTGATCACGCACCAGCTCAGCCGATACCGCTTCCGCGCCCAGATACTGAGTCAGCACAAAGTTGTGGTAATCCAGCGCTTCGGACAGTTTTTCGTCAAAAATCTCAGGATCATACAAATCCTGCACACGCAGAGCGCGACGGGCCACCTTGTCTTCATAGGCTGGGCCAATACCACGACCGGTTGTACCGATCTTGCCGTCACCCTTACGCTTTTCGCGCGCCTGATCCACAGCAATGTGATAGGGCAAAATCAGCGGGCAGGCAGGCGAGATCTGCAGGCGCGAACGCACATCCAGACCGGCTGCTTCCAGCTCGGCGATCTCGGTCAACAGGGCTTCGGGCGAGAGCACCACGCCATTGCCAATGTAGCAAGTGACGTGCCCGTGCATGATGCCCGAAGGAATCAAGCGCAAAATCGTCTTTTTGCCATTAATCCACAATGTATGGCCAGCGTTATGCCCACCCTGGAAACGAACCACGCCATGCGCGGACTCGGCCAGCCAGTCGACGATCTTGCCTTTGCCTTCGTCACCCCACTGGGTGCCAATCACCACAAGGTTTTTGCTCATGTCTAGTATCAGAATAAAGGAGGCCGGCACGGTGCCGGACCGATAACAATCACCAACGCCACAAGCCGTCTGGCTTACAGCGCCCTAACCTGCCACTGACCGTCCGACGAGAACAACTCGCGGTCGATCACGAATTCATCCAGACTCAGTTGCTGACCGGGCAGCATCTGAATCACAATTTCACCGCGTTGACGCAACTGCTTTACCGCCGCAATCAGGGCGGCATCGCTCCCCCAGGGAGCGCGTACGGCACGGGCCGCCTGGGCCGGCGCCAGCCCGGCCGAGAGTTTGCGTAAATCCAGGCTGAAGCCGGTTGCGGGACGGGCACGACCATACATGCGCCCAATACCGTCAAAGCGTCCGCCCTTAACCAAAGCGTCATGCCAACCTTCGGCATAGACCGAGAAAATCAAACCCGAATGGTAGGCATACCCACTGCCAATATCGGCCAGGTCCACCGTAATCTCGTGGTCGGGCAAAGCATCAATAAAGCTGCGCAGGCTGCCCAAGGCTTCCCGCACCTCGGGCTCATCGGGCAAGACACTGCGAGCGCGCTCCAGCACGGTGCCATCGCCATACAAGGAGGTCAAGGCCAGCAGATAGCGGGTCGTTTCAGGCAGACAGCCCGAATCCCGACCCAGGGCCCGCAAGCCAGAAACATCTTTGGCATTGAGCAGTTCACACACTTCCGCCACGCGGCTTTTCAAAATAGGATCGCGCTCGATCAGAAAGCGCCCCAGATCGGGGTAATTCAAGTCCAGGCGAGGATGATGAACCCCTGCCCGGCCCACACTTTCCAAGGCCAACTGCACCACTTCCAGGTCAGACTCAATACCGGCATGGCCAAAAATTTCCGCGCCAATCTGCAGCAACTCACGATCCGACAGCAAGCCCGCCGGACGCGCATGCAAGACCGAGCCGCAGTAGCAAAGCCGGGTCACGCCCTCGCGGTTGAGCAGGTGGGCATCGATGCGGGCCACCTGAGGCGTCATGTCGGCACGCACCCCCATGGTACGACCCGAGATTTGGTCGACGACTTTGCTGGTACGCAGATTCAGATCTGTGCCAGATACCGCTTGCAGGGATTCCAGATACTCCACCAAGGGCGGAGCGACCAGTTCGAACCCGTAAGTACGATACAAGTCTAGCAAATCGCGGCGCAGTTCCTCGATGCGACGCGCCTCTGCAGGCAAGATATCAGCCAGGCTCTCTGGCAACAACCAATTGGACATACTCGTGCCTCGGACTACTTATAAACGAAAGTTCCAGCCAAACAAAAAGCGACTTGGGGCCTGTAAGCCGCCTAAGTCGCATGCGAAGTGGTGTTAGTAACTTACACGCTAGTATAAACGATCAGGGCCGCGGGTGGAACACCCCGCGGCCCTGAGTTCTATAGCGCTGATCAGTTCGCAGGTGCTGCGGCTGACCCTTGCTTGCCCCAATACTTGAAGAAATCAGAATCGGGACTGATGACCAATGTATCGCTTTGCTGGCTGAAGGCACTGCGATAGGCTTCCAGACTGCGATAGAAGCGGTAGAACTCGGGGTTCTTGCCATACGTCTCGGAGTAAATGGCAGCTGCTTCACCATCACCTTGACCACGGACGGCCTGGGCCTTGGCGTAGGCATCGGCCAGCAGCTCTTCACGCTGACGGTCTGCCTCGGCACGAATACGCTCACCTTCCGCAGCACCGGTCGCACGCAGACGATTGGCTTCCTGGGTCCGTTCCGCTTCCATACGGCGGTACACAGATTCCGAAATCTCGGGAGCGAAATCAATACGACGCAAACGCACGTCCACCACTTCCACGCCCAAAGGACGTGCGCGGGCCTCAACAGACGTCAACACTTCGCGCATGATGGCATCACGCTCGGTGGAGACCACCTCTTTCACGGTACGCACGTTCACCGCAGCGTTCAGCGCATCACGAATCTGCGCCTGCAAGCGCTCGACCGCACCACGATCGGTTGCGCCAAAGGTCACGTAAAACAGACGCGGATCGGAAATACGCCATTTAACGTAAGAGTCGATCAGCAGGTTCTTCTTTTCAGAAGTCTGAATACGCTCGGGGTCCTTGGTTTCAATGGTCTGCAGACGCTTGTCCAGGAACACCACGTTTTCAAACGGCGGTGGCAACTTGAAATACAGGCCGGGGCTTGTAATGGTGGTGCGCACTTCACCCAAGGCAAAAACCAGGGCCGCATCGCGCTCACGCACGATAAAGACCGAAGACAGCAGCAGACCGACAATTACCGCCAAGGCCACCAGAGCAGGAAATAAACGTTGCATCAAGCTCTCCTAGCGTGCGTATGGGGAATAAGGACTGACCAAAGAGCCCAGCGAGGTATCCAGACTGGCTGGATTGGCGGGTGCTGGCGCCTTGGAAGCCGCGGCCGGGGCGGCCGGGCGGGAGGTCTGTCCTTGCGAAGCAGCCGACGCAACGGGAGCGGAAGGCTCCATATCAGTACGACTGCCCACCTGACGCACAATCTTGTCCAAAGGCAGATAGATCATGTTGTTATCGCTACGGGTATCAACCAATACCTTGCTGGTACGCTCCAGAATTTCCTGGATCGTGGACAGGTACAGACGATCGCGGGTCACACCCGGCGCCTTCACGTATTCAGCCTCAACACTGCCGAAACGAGCGGTATCACCCTTGGCATCGCCGATCACCCGAGCCTTGTAGCCCTCGGATTCCTGCATCATGCGTGCCACTTGACCAGCCGCTTCCGGCAGGACCTTGTTGGCATAAGCCTGACCTTCATTGATCTGACGCTCGCGGTCTTGACCAGCCTTGACGGCATCGTCAAAAGCGGCCTGAACCTGCTCGGGCGGCTGCACGTTCTGAATGGCAACCGTGCTGATCTGAATGCCGGTGCGGTAGCGATCCAGAATGGACTGGGCCAACTGCTGCACATCCGAGGCAATCTGGGTACGGCCGGAATACAGCACCGAGTCCATGGGCTGCTTGCCCACGACTTCACGCATGGCGGTTTCTGCCGCCTGACGCACCGACTCATCCGGGTTGTTGGTATTGAACAGATAATCGGGCGCGCCGTTGGGCAGCAGTCGATACTGAACCACGTACTGCATGTCGACGATGTTCTCGTCGGTCGTGAGCATCAGTGACTCAGGCAGGACTTTATTGCGGGAGCTGCCACGGTAGCCCACCTCAAAGGTGCGCAACTGGGAAATATTAACGATCTGGTAATCTTCGATCGGCGCGGGCCAGCGCCATTGCAAACCGGGATTCAAGGTTTTCGTATACGCGCCAAAACGCGTCACTACGGCCACCTGCCCTTCCTGCACGATGGTAAAGCCACTGGCCAACCACAGGCCAACTGCCACCACACCGCCGATGACGAACAGCTTGGGGGAGCCCTTGGGAAGGGACGGGCCAGTGCCACTACCGGGCGGCGTGCCGCCGGGAGGGGAGCGACGTCCCTTTTTGCCAAATAAAGATCCCAGGCGACTGTTGAAGTCACGCCACACCTCGTCGAGGTCAGGCGGGCCATCTTGTTTCTCGGGGCGGCGAGGTGGCTCGGAACCGTTTTTGCCACTGTCTCGTCCCCAACCGGGATCATTGAGATTGAATATTTTATTGTTCAGACGCATTGTTTTCCGCGAAATGACCTGATTCGACGATTGCCGTACGCAACCCATCCAATCCGATGCGCTCTAAAGCGCTAACAAAGACTCGGGCAATAGTACCATGTTCGTCCCGCTCTACCCGTGGCTCGTAGCCGGCCTGGTCAATTTTGTTGTAGACCAGAATGCGCGGTATTTCATGGGCCCCGATGTCTTCCAGAACCTTATGAACTTCAGCGATTTGTTCATCGCGTTGCGGGTTGGCCGCATCAACCACATGCAGCAGCAAATCCGCGTGGACAGTCTCTTCCAGCGTGGCCCGGAAGGCCGCAATCAAGGTCGGTGGCAGATCACGGATGAAACCTACCGTATCCGAAATCACAACCTGCCCGGCCCCTTCAATCCAGATACGACGTGTGGTGGTATCGAGCGTGGCAAACAATTGATCCGCCGCGTACGCATCCGCCCGGGTCAAGGCATTGAACAGTGTGGATTTGCCTGTATTGGTATAGCCCACCAGCGAAACTGACAAGGTGCCGCTACGGGTGCGGGCACGACGCTGCGTGCTGCGTTGACGCTGCACCTTGGCCAGACGCTCGCGCAAGGTACGAACCTTGTCGCCAATCATGCGACGGTCCATTTCCAGCTGCGATTCGCCCGGACCCCGCATCCCGATCCCGCCTTTCTGACGCTCCAGGTGAGTCCACATGCGCGTCAGCCGAGAAGTCAGATGCTGCAACTGGGCCAGCTCGACCTGCAATTTCCCTTCGTGACTTTGCGCCCGCAAGGCAAAAATATCCAGAATCAGGGCGACCCGGTCGACCACGCGCAACTCCAGCTTGCGCTCCAGGTTGCGCTGCTGGGCCGGACTGAGGGCATGATCGAACAAGACGACTTCGGCTCCCGTGGCCTTGGCCAGCGCGACGGCCTCTTCCAGCTTGCCGGTTCCGATGTAATAGGCCGGATCCGGACGGGAACGACGTACCACCAGCAGCTCGGCGATCTGGGCACCGGCACCTTCTGCCAACATCAAAAACTCTTCAGCATGGGCTTTGTAATCCAGCTCGCCCATGTCCACACTAATGACCAGTGCCTTCAACGCTTGCTCCAGAAACAAAGACCCGCCCGCGGGCTCCGCGAGACGGGTCTTTCAGAGTACAACGAACTGGGCGAGGACTTATTCAGCCTGCTCATCCGCAGCCAAAGTGACGGGGCGTGCAGGAACGACGGTAGAGATCGCGTGCTTATACACCATTTGAGTGACTGTATTGCGCAGCAGTACGACATACTGATCGAAGGACTCGATCTGACCTTGCAGCTTGATGCCGTTGACCAGGTAGATCGACACAGGGATATGCTCCTTGCGCAGCGCGTTCAAAAACGGGTCTTGTAGAATTTGCCCTTTATTGCTCATTGGTGAGGCTCCGGTTATGTTGTTTTTCCAGAAATGGAAGCGAATCCCACTACTTTACCGGGTTTTCCCTGAATCCGCACGTTCCAGACTGGAGTTTTTTATCTATAGGTGTATATCAGGCGCTCTGCCCGAGAATCTGCCGCAAACTGTTGCACAGTCGGGCACATTGTTCGGGCGATCCTACCGTAATACGTAAATACTGCTCAATGCGTGGCTGACGGAAATAGCGAACCAGAATTCCATGCTCACGCAAGGCCTGCTGAATACCAGCAGCTGAATGCTTAGGGTGCGTAGCCATCAAAAAGTTCGCTTTGGAGGGCAAAACCTCAAAACCGAGCTGCTGCAGGTCGGCGCGCAACTGTTCACGGGCATCAATGACTGCCTGACACTGGCGTTCAAAATACGCCGTATCCTTCAGGGAAGCCACGGCACCCACTTGAGCGATGGTGTCCATGGGGTAGGAGTTGAAACTGTCTTTCACACGCTCCAGGGCTTGAATGATGTCCGCGCTGGCCAAGGCGTAACCCACGCGCAGACCGGCCAGCGCCCGCGACTTGGACATGGTCTGGATGACCACCAGATTGTCGTATTTTTCCAGCAGACCAACCGAGGACGTACCGCCAAAGTCCACATAAGCCTCATCCACCACTACCGTCGTGTCAGGGTTAGCGGAAAGAATCGCTTCAATGTCTTCCAGCGACAAAGGAATCCCGGTCGGCGCATTCGGATTGGCAAAAATAATGCCGGCGGGCGGCAGGCTGCGCTTGCGCACATAATCCTGCACATTCAGCGTGAAATCCTCGCGCAGCGGCACGATGTCAGCCGGCACGCCAAAGTACGAACAATACGTGGTGTAAAAGCTGTAGGTGATGTCCGGCAACAGGACCGGACGCACGCCGCGCAGGAACAAGGCGCTGAACACATGGGCCAGCACTTCGTCCGAGCCGTTGCCCAGGAAAACGTTATTGGCGTTGACGCCGTGATTGTGAGCCACCGCGTCACGCAGCTCCTGGGCGCTGTAGGACGGGTAAAGACGCAAATTATCGGTCGCCGCCTGACGAATCGCTTCCAGCGCTTTGGGCGACGGACCGTAAGGATGCTCGTTTGTGTTCAGCTTCAAGAGGTTATCCAGCTTGACCTGCTCACCCGGAACATAGGGAGAAAGTCCAGCGACATGATCACTCCACAAACGGCTCATTACGCATCCTTCAAATAAGGGTTCTTAGATGATTTGAATTCGATTCGCAAAGGGGTGCCTTCCAGCTTGAAGGCCTCGCGAAAACGGCTTTCCAGATAGCGGCGATAACTGTCCGAAATTGCGTCCAGGGCGTTGCCGTGAATCACCACGATCGGAGGGTTCATGCCCCCTTGGTGAGCATACCGCAACTTGGGACGGAAAATGCCTTTACGCGGCGGCTGTTGCTGTTCCACCGCTTCTTGCATCACACGGGTGAGCTTGGGTGTAGACAATTTCGAGAAAGCGGCGGCATGGGCCTCATTAACCGATTTGAGCAAGGGATTGATGCCCTGCCCTTTCAACGCCGACAAGGTGTGCATCTTGGCAAAGTTCAAAAAGCGCAGCTTGCGATCGAACTCGCGCTTGATCCACTCGCGCTGATACTCGTCCAGCCCGTCCCACTTGTTGATGCCCACCACCAGCGCACGCCCGGTTTCCACAACGAAGCCGGCAATACTGGCGTCCTGGTCGGAAATTTCCGTATGTGCGTCAATCATCAGCAAGACTACGTTGCAGGCCTCAATTGCCTGCAAGGTCTTGATCACCGAAAACTTTTCCACCGCCTCGAACACCTTGCCGCGCTTGCGCAGTCCGGCCGTGTCGATCAGGGTGTACTCCACCCCGTTGCGTTCGAACTCGATTTCGATGGCATCGCGAGTCGTTCCGGGCTGGTCAAAGGCAATCACACGCTCTTCACCGACCAGGGTATTGATCAGGGTGGATTTGCCCACATTGGGTCGGCCCACAATCGCCAGTTTGATACGGTGCTGGAATTGCTCGTCGTCCTGCCCATCCTGATCAGGCTCAGGACTGGGTACCTGCTCCAGGGCCAGATTGATCAGCTCTTCCACCCCGTCGCCGTGAGAGGCCGAAATCAGGTAAGGCTGGCCCAGGCCCAGCTCGTGAAACTCGACACCGCCAGCCTCATAGCGCATGCCCTCGGCCTTATTGACAGCCAGCAGCACTTTCTGACCCAGCTTGCGCAGTAACTGCGCAATTTCCAGGTCCAGCGCATTGACGCCCTCGCGGGCATCGACCAGGAAGACAACGACGTCGGCTTCGGCAATGGCTTGCTGGGTCTGGCGAGCCATCTCCAGCAGCATGCCGGTTTTAGCCACCGGCTCGAAACCGCCCGTATCGACCACGATATAGGGACGGCTGCCAACCCGGCCTTCGCCGTAATGACGGTCGCGAGTCAGGCCAGGGAAGTTGGCCACCAGCGCCGCGCGCGAACGCGTCAGGCGATTGAACAAAGTGGACTTGCCAACGTTGGCTCGACCGACCAAAGCCACAACGGGCTTAAAAGAAACGCTTTTCAATTGATTCCAACCAAGACCAAATTACCATTGCCCGTCTGGACCAGAACCCCACGCGGGGTTCCGACCAAAGGCGACACAATGGCACCACCGCCGACACTGACCCGGCCCAGCAAGGTGCCGTCCAGTCGCGATAGAAAGTGAACATAGCCTTCCTTGTCACCGGCGGCAAGCGCCTGGGGCAAGACGGCCAAAGGAGCCAGACCACGGTTTCGCAATGCCTTTTGCGTCCAGATGGTTTGCCCGTCTGTCAGGGCAAACGCGTCAATCTGATCGCGGCTATTGGCGGCATACAACATCTGATTGTCCGCTGCGATACCGGTACCGGCCGAAAATTCCCTGTCCCACACCAGGCGACCGCCCTGGGACACGTCAAAGCACGCCACCCGACCCTGATAGGTTGCGCCACACAGCAAAGGATCGACCACTTGCGGAGCGCCCACAACGTCGTTAATGCGTTCCAGGTCGGTGGCGCCGCGGGACACGGAAATGCTGCCCTCCCAGACCAGACGACCTTGAGCCGCGTCAATCGCCATCAAGCGACCATTGGGCATGCCGGCCAACAACAGGCCATCAATAATGCGCATTTGCATGCTGGTCTTCAACGACAGTGCCGGCCCTGGACGCTGCAGACTCCAGCGCAGATCGCCTGTGCTGGCATCAAAGGCTTGCAAACGATAATCGCTGGTACGCACCACCACCACGCCGGCCCCGACGGCAGGCGGCACATTCACAGCACTGCTGCTACGGCTGCGCCACAATTCCTTGCCCGAGTCGTCAAATGCAATGACATTACCGTCTACCGAGGCAACTGCCGTCACCACTCCATCCGAGCCAGCACCGGCGGTCAACTTCTTGCCCGCATTGGCCGACCATTGCACACGCCCCGTGTCCAGATCCACTTTACTGACCTGACCGGAGACGGTCGCCGCGTAAACCGAGGAGCCGGCCACCTGTGGCGCAAAGCCCGAATCCGCACCGCTGCCAATCGAGGTGCTCCAGCTGATCTTGGCCGCCACACCCGGGGTGTACTCTGTCAGGGGAGCCGGCTCAAAGCGCGGGTCCTTGCTGGAGAACATGGAGCAGCCAGCCAATGCGGTCAGACTGAGTGCCAAGGCACTGAGACGCAAGGCACGCATGGCAGAAGACGAGGATTTACGAATAGTAGGAAGAGACATGAATTAAGCTCCTGCCAGGGCATCAAGTTTGATCTGTACCAACTGCGAAATGGGGTCTTGCTTGAGCAGCTCGACAGCCTGTTTCCAAGCCTCGCGTGCTGCTTCATTCTGTCCCTGAGCGGCCAAAATATCGCCTTTTCGATCCGCAAACAGACCGGCAAAGCTGACAGGAGGATTGTTCAGCTGAGCCAGGGCCTCGTCATACTCTTTCTGCTCCAGCAAGATACCGGCCAAACGCAGACGGGCCAAAGGCGTCAGAGCGGGGTCGTGGTTGGTCTTGACCATCCACTCCAGCTGCTCACGAGCTGGTGTCAGATTGCCTCGCTGCTGCAAAGCATGGGCAGCCAGCAACACACCTCGAGAGGTGTAGCCGGACTTGGGGAAATCGTTACGCAAGGTCGTGCTAGCGGCCAGAATGCGCGTCTCGGCCTCTTCACCGGTCTGGGTCGTGGCGCTTTCCAGGGCCTCGAAATAGCCCATGGCTTGCCCGGCCTGATGGCCTTGATACCACTGCCAGCCACGCCAGCCTGCTACGGCAGCCAACGCGGCAAACGCCAGCACAATGCACAAGGTGCCCCAGCGGTCCCACCATGCCCGCATGGCATCCAGTTTTTCCTGTTCTTCAAGATCGTAGGCCATGCTCAAATCCTTGCTGACAAAACACTGGCGAGTTCAGAGAAATCAACAGACTGTTGCTGCTGGGCGCCATCCGCAGCACGCAACCATTTCACACTGGCCTGTTCTTTTTGAAGTTCGTCCTCACCCAATATCACGGCGGCCTGTGCACCACTGGCATCGGCCCGCTTGAACTGGGACTTAAAGCCGCTGGAGCCGGCGTGAACAATCACCTGCAGGCCGGCATCACGCAGCTGCTCGGCCAAAAGCGAGGCCTTGCGCTGGGCAGCCTCACCTTGGTGAACCATGTAAACCTGGCACTCAGGGGCCTGCTCCTGCTCACCCTCTTGGGAGCACAAATCCAATAAACGCTCCATGCCAATCGCGAAACCGACGGCGGGCGCAGGCTTGCCGCCCATCAGCTCGATCAGACCGTCGTAGCGTCCCCCGCCGCACACCGTGCCTTGCGCACCCAAGCGATCGGTTACCCACTCGAACACCGTCAGATTGTAGTAATCCAGACCCCGCACCAGACGCGGGTTCAAGGTGTAGCCAATACCGGCATCATCCAGGCGGTCACACACACCCTTGAAGTGGGCGCGGGACTCCTCGCCCAGAAAGTCGAACAGACGCGGAGCCGCATTAGCCATATCCTGCATGGCCGGATTTTTGGTGTCCAAGACCCGCAAGGGATTGGTGTACATGCGCCGCTGGGCTTCCTCGTCCAGCACGTCCTTGTGAGCTTCCAGGTGTTCGATCAGGGCGGCGCGGTGAGCGGCACGCTCTTCAGCCTGCCCCAGGGAGTTGAGCTCCAGACGAATGTCGGTAAGCCCCAGCTTCTTCCACAAACGGGCCAGCATGACGATCAATTCGGCATCCACGTCTGGACCAGGCAAACCAAGCGCTTCCACGTCGATCTGGTGGAACTGACGATAGCGACCACGCTGCGGGCGCTCATGGCGAAACACGGGGCCCATGGCGTAAACGCGATGGGGCCGGTCATACAGAAGGTTGTGCTCAATCGAGGCACGCACCATGCCAGCCGTAAACTCAGGACGCATGGTGAGCTTGTCGCCATTGAGCGAGTCGGTAAAGGAATACATTTCCTTTTCGACAATATCGGTCACTTCGCCAATGCCACGGGCAAACAACTGGGTATGTTCCAGCACGGGAGTACGCATATTGCGATAGCCGTAACTGGCCAGCCATTCCCGCACCAGAGCCTCCAGGGCCTCCCACTGTGCGCTTTCACCCGGTAGGGTGTCTTTCATGCCCGTCAGGGCGCGGAGCTTTTGAAACTGCTGCGTCATAATTCTAATGGTTTGCTCGCCATAGACTGACAAGCGTGTTGATCAAACCGTTGGCGCCCTGCCGTAGCGTCGCTCAACGTAATTCTGGACAATGGTCTGAAATTCTTGAGCGATAGTATCACCCTTCAGGGTCACCACCCGCTCACCATCCACATAGACCGGCGCCGAGGGCACTTCCCCGGTTCCCGGCAAACTGATGCCTATGTCCGCGTGCCGGCTCTCGCCCGGACCATTGACCACACAGCCCATGACCGCGACGTTCATGGTTTCCACGCCGGGGTACTGATCCTTCCAGACAGGCATCTGGTCACGCAAATAACGTTGAATATCGTTGGCCAGTTCCTGGAACACCGTACTGCTGGTGCGACCACAACCCGGGCAGGCCACGACCATAGGCGTGAAGGCGCGCAAGCCCATGGTCTGCAGAATTTCCTGAGCCACCACCACCTCACGGGCACGATCACCGCCCGGCTCAGGCGTCAGGGAAATACGAATGGTGTCACCAATGCCTTGCTGCAACAGCACGGCCAGGGCCGCGGTCGAAGCCACAATTCCCTTGCTGCCCATCCCGGCTTCAGTCAAGCCCAAATGCAGCGCGTAATCGCAGCGTGCCGACAAATCCTGGTAGACCGTAATCAGGTCCTGTACATGGCTGACCTTGCAAGACAGTACGATCCGGTTACCCGACAAGCCCAGCTCCTCAGCACGCTGGGCGTTGCTGATGGCAGAGATGACCAGGGCATCACGCATGACCGCCTGGGCGGTCCAGGGCTGAGCGCGCTGATTGTTCTCATCCATCATGCGGGCCATCAGCTCATGATCCAGGCTGCCCCAGTTCACGCCAATGCGCACGGCCTTGTCATACCGGCAGGCAATATCAATCATCTTGGCGAAATTATCATCCCGGCGCTTGCCGCCGCCCATATTGCCCGGATTGATTCGGTACTTGGAAAGGGCCTGGGCACACTCGGGATAATCCGCCAGCAATTTGTGGCCGTTGTAGTGAAAGTCGCCGACCAGGGGACATTCACCCCCATGCGATCCAACTGTTCACGAATGGCGGGCACCTCACGGGCTGCCTCGGGGGTATTGACGGTGATACGCACCATCTCGGAGCCCGCTCGGGCCAACTCCTTCACCTGAATCGCCGTCGCAATCGCATCGACCGTATCGGTGTTGGTCATGGACTGGACCACAACCGGTGCCGAGCCCCCCAGTTTAACGACATGATTACCCCAGCGCACATCCACGGTACGCGTCACCCGTTTGGGCTGGGCGCCAACCGGCAGAGGCTGGCAAGCAGAGGAAGTTTCGGGACCCTGCGTCATTTCTTCAAGTCCTTGAGCCAATCAAATACCAGCCATTCCTGGGGAACCCAGCCCCGGTCAATGGCATAAAAGCCCGCTACCAACAACAACACAACAATAATCAGAATCCAGACCCAGCCAAAACCGCCGCGCGAATCGGCATACAGACTCAAGTCGGCTTTGCCCAGTCCTGAACCGGAGGGACTGCGCGGCACGGGCTTGGGTGCCGCCGTGTCACTGACCTGGGCTTCCAGCATGACCAACACCGCCGACACGTCAGCCTGCAGAAAACGCGCATAGTTGCGCACCATCCCCCGCAACGGCTGGCCACCGGGGAGCTGATCCCACTCCTGGGCCTCCAGAGCCTCAAGCTGACGCACGGAAAACTTCAAACGGGTGGAAGCTTCGTTAAGCGTACAGGATCGCGCCAGACGCAACTCCCGCAGTGTAGGGCCTACCCCTGAGCCCGCATCCGGAGCCGATTGATGGAAGGAGTCCAGAGTCTCGCTCATGCACGTTCCTGTTTGATTTGAATGACCGCCCGATCAGGCAATCGCTGTTCGATGCGGGTGCGATCTCGTATATCGCCCGCCAACTGCCCACACGCGGCGGCGATATCATCGCCGCGGGTCTTGCGCACAGTCGTTACCACCCCACCATCCATCAGCCTCTGGGCAAACTGCTTGACGCGCGCTGCCGAAGAACGTTTCAGACCGGACTGCGGAAAAGGGTTGAATGGGATCAAGTTAAATTTACAGCGCACAATACGCGCAATATCCAACAATTCCTGCGCATGCTGATCCGTATCATTGATACCGTCCAGCATGATGTATTCAAACGTGATGAAGTCACGCGGGGCATGCTCCAGATACCGGTTACAGGCATCGAGCAGCTCAGCCAGCGGATACTTCTTGTTCAACGGCACCAGCCGATCGCGCAGCGCGTCATTGGGCGCATGCAGGGACACCGCCAGGGCAACCGGGCAATCCTGAGCCAGACGGTCCATCATCGGCACTACGCCGGATGTGGAAACCGTGACGCGGCGGCGAGACAGACCGTAGGCGTTATCATCGAGCATCAGGCGCAAGGCACCAAGCACCTGATCGTAATTGAGCAAAGGCTCCCCCATGCCCATCATGACCACATTGCTGATCACCCGGGTACTGGTTTGCGCGGCATCGCCAATACGAGCGGTTTCCGGCGCACTGAGCAAAGCCCGACGGGCATACCACAGCTGACCAATGATCTCCGCAGTGGTCAGATTACGATTAAAGCCCTGATATCCGGTCGAACAGAACGGGCAGGCAACGGTACAACCTGCCTGACTGGAAATACAAAGCGTGCCCCGATCGTCCTCGGGAATGAAAACCGCCTCAACCGCGTTGTTGCTACCGACATCAAACAGCCACTTGCGGGTGCCGTCGGCAGAAATATGTTCGTGCGACATGCTGGGCGCGGTGACAAGGCAATGAGCCGTCAATTGCTCGCGGAACTCGCGCGCCAGGTCGGTCATCTGCCCAAAGTCGTCCTGTTGCCGCTGGTGTATCCAGCGCTGCAATTGGCGCGCTCGGAAAGGCTTGCCACCCCATTGGGCGACCAGTTCAACAAGTTGCTCCGGGCCCATGCCCAGAAGATTGATAGGTTCGAGCGATGACATAAAAAAATAATACCTTCACGCCGTCTGGCATTTATCTTGTTGCACAAGCGCAAACAAGTCTCTTTTCTGAGAGGTGCCCGGCGCACCACCGTTGCGGCGGGCCGGGCAATTCCTGATCAGAGTGCCGCCAGTACTGCGCGGTTCAGCCTATTAACGGCTGTAAACGTTGCACTCTGGGAAGAAGAAAGCGATTTCAACCGCAGCGGTTTCCGGCGCGTCGGAACCATGCACGGCATTGGCGTCAATGCTTTCAGCGAAATCAGCGCGGATGGTGCCGGGCTCAGCTTTCTTGGGGTCGGTGGCACCCATCAGCTCACGGTTCTTGGCAATGGCGCCTTCGCCTTCCAGAACCTGCACGAACACAGGACCGGAAACCATGAAGTCAACCAGATCCTTGAAGAAAGGACGCTCGGCGTGGACGCCGTAAAAACGCTCGGCTTCGCCACGGGACAAGTGAACCAGGCGACCAGCGATCACTTTCAGGCCAGCGCCTTCAAAGCGGGAAATAATCTGACCGATCACGTTTTTAGCAACAGCGTCGGGCTTGATAATGGACAGAGTGCGTTCAATAGCCATGTGAAAATCCAAATAAGAACAATATAGTGTAGTCTTTGCTGCGTAAAGCAAAATGCAGATCCGACGGTTCGCGCTAAATTTTTTAATGAAAACAAGCACTTTCATCAGATTTACGGCAACCCGGCATTTTACCACGCCAAAGACGCACGGCCACATCTTAAAATAGTGCATCTTACATTCGTTTTTTACCCAGGATTAGTTCCGCCTTCTGCGGCACCTACCGTGCCATACGAGGGGGACAGACCGCATCACCATGACCAACTCATCCGCAACGACCTCCGACGAGCAGCTATCCAAGAGCTTTGAACCCCAGGAAATCGAAACGCGCTGGTACGCGCGCTGGGAACAAGCCGACCTTTTCAAGGGTGGCCAACACGTCCAGCCCTTGGGCGATCATCAGTCAGAACCTTTTGTGATTCAGTCCCCGCCGCCGAACGTCACCGGGACGCTGCACATGGGTCACGCTTTTAACCAGACCATCATGGATGGCCTGACGCGCTACCACCGCATGAAAGGCGACGATACGGTCTACATTCCTGGTACCGATCACGCCGGGATTGCCACCCAGATCATTGTGGAGCGCCAGCTTGATGCCCAAAACATCAGCCGCCACGACCTGGGCCGCGAGAAATTCCTGGAAAAAGTCTGGGAATGGAAGGAAAAGTCCGGCAATACCATTACTGGCCAGTTTCGTCGCCTGGGTGCTTCCTGCGACTGGAGCCGCGAATACTTCACCATGGATGACAAACTGTCCCGTGGCGTGCTGGAGACCTTCGTGCGCTTGTACGAACAGGGGCTGATTTACCGGGGCAAGCGCCTGGTGAACTGGGACCCCGTGCTGGGTACCGCCGTATCCGACCTGGAAGTGGTGAGCGAGGAAGAGGACGGCCACCTGTGGGAAATCCGTTATCCGCTGACTACCCCCCAGGGGAATTGACCCATCTGACGGTGGCCACCACCCGCCCTGAAACGATGCTGGGCGACGTCGCCCTGATGGTCCACCCTGAGGACGAGCGCTATATCGGCCTGATCGGCCAAACCGTTACCCTGCCTCTGGTTGGCCGCTCCATCCCGATCATTGCGGACGACTACGTGGACCCAGCCTTTGGTACCGGCGTGGTGAAGGTAACTCCTGCCCACGACTTCAATGACTACGCCGTTGGCCAGCGCCACGGCCTGGAAATGATCAGCATCCTGACTCTGGATGCCCACATTGCGGATACTGCCCCCGAAGCCTATCAAGGCCTGGAGCGCTTTGCCGCGCGCAAGCAAATCGTGGCCGATCTGGAAGCCCAGGGACTGCTGCAGGCCGTCAAGCCTCACAAACTGATGGTGCCGCGGGGCGACCGCACCAATACGGTCATCGAACCCATGCTGACCGACCAGTGGTTTGTAGCCATGAGCAAGCCCGCTCCGGAAGACTCGCTGCACCCCGGCAAAAGCATCACCCAGGTTGCCCTGGACGTGGTGGCCGATGGCCGTGTGCGCTTCTACCCTGACAACTGGTCCAACACCTACAACCAGTGGCTGAACAATATTCAGGACTGGTGCATTTCCCGTCAGCTGTGGTGGGGTCACCAGATTCCCGCCTGGTACGCCGAAGACGGCAGCCTGTTTGTCGCCCGCTCCGAAGAGGACGCTCTGGAACAAGCCCGCGCCGCTGGCGTGACAGGCCCCTTGCGCCGCGACGAAGATGTACTGGACACCTGGTTCTCCTCCGCCCTGGTGCCCTTTACCGACCTGGGCTGGCCCGAAGAAACGCCTGACCTGGCGCGCTACCTACCCTCCAGCGTGCTGGTAACCGGTTTCGACATTATTTTCTTCTGGGTGGCCCGCATGGTCATGATGAGCATGCACCTGACCGGCCGCGTTCCTTTCAAGACCGTCTACGTGCATGGGCTGGTCTGCGACATGGAAGGCAAGAAAATGAGCAAATCCAAGGGCAATACCATTGACCCGGTGGATTTGATCGACGGCATAGATCTGGAAAGCCTCCTGCACAAGCGCACCTTTGGCCTGATGAACCCCAAGCAGGCGCAAAGCATTAGCAAGCGCACCAAGAAAGACTATCCCGATGGCATCCCCGCCTTCGGTACGGACGCGTTGCGCTTTACCATGGCCGCCTATGCCACGCTGGGCCGCAACATCAACTTCGACATGAAGCGCTGCGAAGGTTACCGCAACTTCTGCAACAAGCTGTGGAATGCCACCCGCTTTGTGCTGATGAACACCGAAGGCCATGAGCTCCACACGGATGCTCCAGCCGAATTGAGCTTTGCCGATCGCTGGATCATCAGCTTGCTGCAAGGCCTCGAGCAGGACGCCGAACGCGGATTTGCCGACTACCGTTTCGACAACATCGCCAACGCCATCTACCACTTTGTGTGGGACGAGTACTGTGACTGGTACCTGGAGCTGGCCAAGACTCAGATTCAAAATGGCACACCCGAACAGCAGTTGGGCACCCGTCGCACCCTGATCCGCGTGCTGGAAGTGGTGCTACGCGTTGCGCACCCCATCATCCCTTTCATCACGGAAGAGCTGTGGCAGAAAGTCTCGGTGGTGGCTGGCAAGCGCGCTGCCGATGAAACCACCAGCATTTCGGTTCAGCCTTACCCGATTGCCAACCCTGCCGCCATTGATGAACAGGCACAGGCACAGGTCGCAGAGCTGAAAGCCCAGGTCGACGCCATTCGGGCCCTGCGAGGCGAAATGAACATCTCGCCCGCCCAGCGTGTACCGCTGATTGCACAAGGTGACGCCGCCACCCTGAAAGCCAATAGCCCTTACCTGGCTGCCTTGGGCAAACTGGAAAGCGTGGAAATTGTGGACCAGTTGCCCACAGACGCAGGCGCACCCGTACAAGTGATTGGCACCACTCAGCTCATGCTGCATGTAGAGATCGACGTGGAAGCGGAGCGTATCCGTCTTTCCAAGGAAATCGAGCGCCTCCAAGGGGAGATCAACAAGGCCGAAGCCAAACTGGGCAACGCCAGCTTTGTGGAGCGCGCCCCTGCCGCTGTGGTCGAGCAGGAGCGCCAGCGCGTGGCTCAGTTCGGTGAAACGCTAGCCAAGGTGAAGCAGCAGTTTGATCGTCTGGGCTGATACCGCGACGTAAACCCAGGCAACAGGCAACGGCCCTGCACTCGTGCAGGGCCTTTTTATTGCCATCAAGGGCTTAGCCTACAGATCACTTACGAGGGCAGCGCGCCGATTCAGCACCACGAGCGGAGCGTTCTTGCCTCTTAAAAAGCCGGCAGCCTCTCTTGCCTGCGCTACACCGCCATCACAACACGTCCGTCACCGAGCATAGCGATCCACCCTGACACAAGGGGCCCAGCCCGTGGCAAGGAGCCGCTCTCGCAAATCACAGATGACACAAAGCCTGCTCCGAGGGGCAGAGCGTCAAAAAAGTCGTTGGGCATAGCGACGTGGGCGAGCCTGCCGGCAAGCCCAGCCCCGCTTGTTCGACCTGCTGATAGCTCAGCAAGCGCAAGCTGGTTCAATCAGGCTGTTGTGCCGCCAAAGAAGCCAAAAACCGTTCATCCGCCTTGCTAAGTTCGCCACGCTGGCGAGCCAGCTCAATCAGCTCAGGACGGCGCGTCACGGTCAAACGCAGGGATTGCTCTCGTCGCCAAGCCTGGATACGACCATGGTGACCAGACATCAACACCTCAGGCACCGCTTGGCCGCGGTAAACCTCGGGGCGTGTGTAATGTGGACTATCCAGCAAACCGCTGTTGCCCGCATGAAAGGAATCCTGGCGCGCCGAATCAGCGTCGTTCAGCACTCCCGGCAAGAGGCGGACCACGCTATCGATGATTGCCAGGGAAGCAATCTCGCCGCCTGACAACACAAAGTCCCCCAAAGACAGCTCCTGGGTAACCCGTGCATCAATAAAACGTTGATCGATACCCTCATAGCGACCACAAACCAGAACTGCGCCGGGACCTTGAGCCAGTTCCTGCGCCACAGCCTGATCAAAGCGTCGCCCTGTAGGACTCAGCAAGATAACTTCCGGACTATCGCCACGATCAGCCAAAGCCTGATCCAGCGCATCATTCAAGGGATCAGCCAGCATGACCATGCCCGGGCCGCCGCCATAAGGGCGATCGTCCACGGTACGATGCACGTCCGTGGTGTAGTCACGCGGATTCCAGGTCCGCATCTGCCAGATGCCCTGCTTGTGTGCGCGGCCGGTGACACCAGCCTCGCTGACCACATCAAACATGTCCGGGAACAGGGTCAGGGCATCAAATCGCATGAGGGCTCGGCAAGAGAAAAAGTGGCTGGAGCATGACGATACAGAGCCCAGCGGGCCTTAGTATCGCAATCGCTAGGCAGGGAAGGGTCAAATCGCCCAGTGACTATGCAGTTCGCGAGCAGGCAAATCGACCGTATGCACAATGGCTTGCACAAAGGGCACCAGCTCTTCCAGTGGTCGACCCTGCTCGTCTTTCTCAGGCGCAAAGACGCCGTTGGCGTCCCAGCAGCCCCGATGCACGACCAAAATCGAATGAGCGCCATTATCCAGCACTTCTGCCACCTGGCCCAGAAGGTGCGCCTGGCCCTCCTGCTCGCCAAAAAAGCGGCAGCCGATCAGATCAACCCAATAAAACTCATCGTCGTCCGCCGGGGGAAAAGCGGCACGGGATACCCAAACCGTATGCCCTTTAAGGGCTTGGGCCACCTCTCGATTATCCAGACCTTCAAACTGCGCCACGATGGTTGCCCCATGCTGCTTGGCTGTTTGGATCTGTCTTGGCGATGCAGACGCAAAAACGCCCGCCTGAGATCCAGGCCGGGGCGTTTTTAACCACCATGTTTTTGCATTTAGCAGTGCTTTGGTCTGCATGGAATGCGGCTGGATCTTAACCCAGCCACGCACGCCATAAGCGGAAACAATGCGTCCCAACTCAACAAGGTCAGCAGGAATCGCGTCTTGCTTCACACTAAACACTACCAAAAAACAGGTGAATCAACTTAGGCAGCCGAAGCAACCTTAGCCGAGTATTCTTTCAACAGGCGAGCCACAGCGGGCGAAACCTGTGCACCGTTGTCGGTGAAGTGCTTAACGCGGTCCATTTGCAGACGCAGGTTTTCCTGACCTTCGCCAGCAACGGGGTTGTAAAAACCCAGACGTTCGATGAAGCGACCATCACGGCGTTGGCTCGCCTCGGCGGCTACTACGTTGTAAAAAGGACGCTTTTTGGAGCCACCACGGGCCAAGCGAATTACCACCATTGATAATCCCTTTATTGTGTAAGGTAAACAAAAAATTCTAGCACTATTCTGGCAAGCATGCCAAAAGTAACACGCTAAGATAGCAGATTCAGTGCTAGATACGCAACAGACAAAACAGTATTCTACCGCCGTCAGCTTAACGACGGCGTAAAAAATGCAGAGTTTTTTCGGCTTGCTGGTCTTGAGCCAACAATTCGTTGCCAGTTTGGCGACAAAAAGCCTGAAAATCCTGAATGGCGTGCTGGTCGGTGGTGATAACTTGCAACACTTGCCCGGACTCCAGTTGCGCCAAAGCTTTCTTGGCACGCAGGATGGGCAAGGGGCATTTCAGCCCGCTTGCATCCACCTGCAGATCGCTGTTGGGCAAAGCGCCAGTCTCGGACATCGCCATCACGCACCCAACTTGCTTTGGACCCAGGCCTGCACCGAGGCATTGGCCTGTGGCAAGACGCTGGCATCGGTACCGCCGCCCATGGCCATATCAGGACGACCACCACCCTTCCCGCCCAACTGCGAGGCTACAAAGCCCACCAGGTCACCCGCCTTGACCTTGGAGGTCAGGTCAGGCGTTACGCCTGCCACCAGGCTGACCTTTCCGTCCGCCACGATAGACAGCAGGATCACGGCAGACTGCAGCTTGTTCTTCAACTGATCGGCCATTTCGCGCAAGGCTTTGGCTTCCACGCCTTGCAGCGTGGCCACCAGCAAGCGGCTGTTGTCATTCAAGGGTACGGCCTGAGCCAACAGATCCTGACCAGCCGAAGCCGCCAGCTTGGATTGCATTTGCTCGCGCTCGCGCTCCAAATCCTTGATCTGACCTTGCAAGGCGTTGATACGGGTAAGCAGACCTTCTGGCTGAGTACGCAGGCTGGCAGAAGCCTCGCTCAGCAAGCGCTCCCGCGCTTGCACCCAATGCAGGCTGTTGGTGCCGGTAATGGCCTCGACACGGCGCACGCCAGCGGCGACACCACCTTCCGAGACAATCTTGAACAAGCCGATGTCGCCCGTGCGTTGAACGTGAGTGCCACCGCACAGTTCACGCGAGAAACCGATATCCAGCACACGCACTTCGTCGCCGTACTTTTCACCAAACAAAGCCATGGCACCGCCACTGACGGCGTCGTCAAAGGACATCAGTTGGGCTTGCACGGCCTGGTTCGCCAGAACCTGCTCGTTCACAATCGCTTCGACTTGCGCGATTTGCTCGGCCGTCATGGCGGCATCGTGCGCAAAGTCAAAACGGGTTTTTTCAGCATCTACCAGGGAACCACGTTGCTGAACGTGACCGCCCAGCACCTGACGCAAAGCCTTGTGCATCAAATGCGTGGCCGAGTGGTTACGAATCACACGCTCGCGACGCTCGGTATCCACCTGGGCTTGAACGGTCTGGCCCACTGTCAGGGTGCCTGCGTTCAACACGCCTTGGTGCCCGAAAACCTGATTGGAAATCTTTTGGGTATCTTGCACCTCAAAGGACAAACCCGCGGCATCGCTCAGGATACCTGCGTCACCTACCTGACCACCGGACTCGGCGTAGAAAGGGGTGGCATCCAGAACCACTACCGCTTGCTGGCCCGGGGTCACGGACTGCACGGAGGTGCCATCCACATACAAGGCAGTGACCGTACCACTGCCTTCCAGGGTGGTGTAACCATCAAAACGAGTTTGCACCCCGGAGTAGCTCAAGCCTTCGGCTGTTTTGAACTTGCCCGAAGCGCGTGCCATCTGGCGTTGGTTTTCCATGGCGACTTCAAAACCGTCCAGATCGACCTCAATGCCACGCTCGCGGCAGATATCGGCGGTCAGGTCCACAGGGAAACCATAGGTGTCGTACAAGGTAAACAGCGTCTGACCGTCCAGCTTGGCATCCGCTGGCAGGTTGACCAAGGCACCTTCCAGAATGCGCATGCCATTTTCCAGCGTTTCGCTGAAACGCTCTTCCTCTTGGCGCAGCACCTGTTCGATACGCTCACGCTGGCTAATCAGCTCGGGATAGGCTTCGCCCATGACCAAGCCCAGGTCTTGCACCAGGCGATAGAAGAACAGGCCCTTCTGACCCAGCTTGTGACCGTGACGCAGAGCACGTCGAATAATACGGCGCAACACATAGCCGCGACCTTCATTGCTGGGAATGACCCCGTCAATACTCAGAAAGCTGCAGGCACGGATATGATCGGCAATCACCTTGAGCGAGTTGTTGCTCAGGTCACTGGTCTTGGTTTCGCGTGCGGCGGCCTGAATCAGGGATTGGAACAGGTCGATTTCGTAGTTGGAGTGCACATGCTGCAACACCGCCGAAATACGCTCCAGACCCATGCCCGTATCCACACAAGGCTTGGGCAGCGGCGTCATGGTGCCGTCAGCGGAACGTTCGAACTGCATGAACACCAGGTTCCACACCTCGATGTAGCGGTCGCCGTCTTCCTCGGGCGAACCGGGAGGGCCGCCCCAAACATCAGGACCGTGGTCGTAGAAGATTTCAGAGCACGGCCCACAGGGACCGGTATCGGCCATCTGCCAGAAGTTGTCCGAGTTGTAGCGCACGCCACCCTTGTCGCCAATGCGGATGATGCGCTCTTTGGGCACCCCAATTTCCGAGGCCCAGATATCGTAGGCCTCATCGTCTTCCTGATAGACGGTGACCCAGAGTTTTTCGGCAGGCAGTTTGTAAACCGTCGTCAGCAGTTCCCAGGCATAGCGAATGGCGTCTTGCTTGAAGTAGTCGCCAAAGCTGAAGTTGCCCAACATTTCAAAAAAGGTGTGGTGACGGGCGGTGTAGCCCACGTTTTCCAGGTCGTTGTGCTTGCCACCGGCACGAACACAACGCTGAGAGCTGGTAGCGCGGTTGTAGGGGCGGGTTTCCTTGCCCGTGAACACATCTTTGAACTGCACCATCCCTGCGTTTGTGAACAGCAAGGTAGGATCATTGCCTGGCACCAGCGAAGCCGAGGAAACGATGTGGTGTGCCTTGGATTCAAAAAAAGAAAGAAACTTCTGACGAATTTCTGAGGTTTTCATTACATGCAACGCGATGGAAAATTTAACTGCCTATTATAAGACGATCAGCCTTGCAGCCCATGCGCGCGCTGCGCTGGCACAACACCTGCCGCCCCGGCAAAGCAGTGAGAAGCCAGGACGCCACACTCCCTGTACGAGCGGCTGCGTAAGCGACAAATAGTACTGTTTTCAGCGGGTAGAAACAACAATTCCGACCCTTGCGAGTCAGAATGTCCATGCACCCTGCTCAAATTCAGGATGCCATCTTGATGGGCCAGGAGACACAAACCCTGGCCCTGCCCCGGTCAAGCCTTGGACGGATAGGGATGGTGCTCGGCCCAATGACGGGCAATATCCACACGGCGGCAAACCCAGACACGCTCGTGCGACTGCACATAATCCAGGAAGCGCTGCAAGGCACGAAAGCGCCCAGGGCGGCCGATCAGACGGCAATGCAAACCGATGGACAGCATCTTGGGAGCGTCTTCACCTTCTTCGTAGAGCACGTCAAATGCGTCTTTCAGGTAGGAGAAGAAATGGTCGCCCGTGTTGAACCCCTGAGGGGCAGCAAAACGCATGTCATTGCTGTCCAGCGTATAGGGCACAATCAACTGGGGCTTGACCGTATTGTCGCTGAGCTGAACTTCGGTCCAGAACGGCAGGTCATCACCGTAATAATCGGAGCTGTACAAGAACTGACCCTCTTCGGCCACCAGACGCAAGGTATTGGGGCTGTCCCGACCGGTATACCAGCCCTCGGGATGATGGCCCAGCAAGTCCGTCAGCACTTTTACGCACTGGCGCATATGCTCGCGTTCGACTTCTTCAGACACGTTCTGATAGTGAATCCAGCGGTAGCCATGACAAGCAATTTCATGTCCCAGGCGCACAAATTCCTGTGCCAGCTCGGGGTGACGCTCCAGCGCCATGCCCACACCAAAGATGGTCATGGGCAGGCCGCGCTTTTCAAACTCTTTCAGAATCCGCCAGACACCCGCCCGCGAGCCGTATTCATAAATGGATTCCATGGACAAGTGACGGTCCGGGTAGGCTGCTGCGCCGATGATCTCGGACAGAAACTGCTCAGAGCCCGGGTCACCGTGCAGGACGCAGTTCTCCCCCCCTTCTTCATAGTTCAAGACAAACTGCACCGCGATGCGCGCCCGATCAGGCCATTGTGCATGGGGCACGTTTTTGCCGTAACCGACCAGGTCACGAGGGTACTTACTCAAGGACATACCGTCTCCGTTTAGCGTTTTACGCTGAGGGCCAGCCAAGGATCGGCAACACTGCCATCACCCGCTTCGCTCATGCGATGTTCACAATCACTTAAGTGATGATGCATAGCCAGATGCGCGCCTTGGGCATCTCCCTGGCTAAGCTTGTCCAAAATCTCTTTATGCTCATGAAACGAGCAGGCCTGTTCGCCCGGCGTGTCGTAATAGGCGATGATGAGCGTGGTGCGCGCACACAAGGTGTGCATCAGCTCGGTCAGTTCATCGTTGCCGGCGCAGCGCGCCAGCATCACGTGAAAGGCATTGGACAGGCGCAACCAGCTGATGCGATCGCCGTGCTCAAACGCGTGCTGCTCTCGCTGGACCATGTCGTACAGACCGGCCAAACGCTCGGACACATCGGGATAAGCGAGCAGTTTTTTCAGGATCAGCGACTCCAGGTCGCGCCGCAGCTCGAAGACGTCGCGCGTTTGCTTGGCCGTGGGCTTCCAGACAAACGCACCGCGATTGGGCTCGATGACCACAATCTTGTCGTGCTCCAAGGCAGCCAGGGCGGCACGCACGGTCGCCCGCGAACACTCGAAGATCGTGCATAGCGTGGCTTCGGTCAGTTTGGTGCCAGGCAAAAGACGACGATCGACAACCGCATCGAAGATCTGGCTATATACACGCCCGACCTCGGTATCTGCCAGGCCACCCTCGAGCAGCGAGGAGGCGCTTGGCGCTTGGGATTCATTCGTCGTCCCCTCTTGCCGCCGTATCTGAAGCATAGAATTTCTCGTTATTGACTATTGACAATTATTCGGTACCCCGACAAAATCGTCAACATAAATTGTCGACAATCTGATTCCTCAAACAGAGCGACAGTTTCGGGGCCTCAACCCAGCGCACTGATCCTTGCACCGTTGGCCCCCGGCCGGTTCTCAAAACTGGGCTCGCTGGACCTTTTTTGATCACCATAAACCGGAGACATTTATGGGAAAGCTATCTACCCATGTCCTTGACACGACTCAAGGTCGCCCAGCCAGCGGCGTGCGCGTCGATCTGTATGCCATTGAAAACGATCAACGCACTCTGATCAAAACCACTCACACCAACAGCGACGGTCGCTGTGATGAGCCCTTGCTGCAAGGCCAGGCCATGCACACGGGCGTATTTGAACTGGTGTTTCATGCCGGTGACTACTTTGCCGCCAGTGGTGTGGCATTGCCTGAACCCCGCTTTGTGGATCAGGTCGGCATTCGGTTCGGTATCGCCGATGCCAACGCCAACTACCACGTTCCCCTGGTCGTGACCCCCTGGTCCTGGTCTACCTATCGCGGCAGCTGATCGCGTATCCAAGTCGACTTTTCGCTTCTATACGAAACCACTCTGATACGAGATCTTTATGTACGCTTACCTACTTGAGTACGGCAACCTGCTGCTGCGCTGGTTGCACGTGATTGCGGCTGTCGCCTGGATCGGCGAGTCCATCTACTTTGTGATGCTGGACAACGGCCTGAAACCGCCTAAAGGCGAAGAAAGCAAGAAACGCGGTGTGTTTGGCGAGATGTGGGCAGTCCACGGCGGCGGCTTCTATCACAACCAGAAATACCTGACCAACCCGGCCGAACTGCCCGATGACCTGCACTGGTCTTTCTGGAAGTCCTACACCACCTGGTTGTCCGGCTTCTTCCTGTTCGCCCTGCTTTACCTGACCAAACCCGAGTTCTATCTGGTCAACCCCAACAGTCCCTGGGAATGGGCGGCCCAAATGTCGGGCACGCAGGCTAATGTGATGGCCATTGCTTTCCTGGTGCTGGGCTGGGTGGTCTATAACGGTCTGTGCCGACTGATCAGTCCCAACATGAACCGCGACGGCCTGCTGAGCGTGGCTGTGGCCATCATGATGGTCGTGGTGGCTTACCTGAGCGCCCACATCTTCTCGGGTCGTGCTGCCTTCTTGCTGACTGGCGCCGTGATGGCCACCAGCATGTCAGCCAACGTGTTCTTCTGGATCATTCCCGGCCAGCGCCGCATGGTCAAGGCACTGAAAGCCGGTCAGGCGCCCAACCCTCTGGATGGCAAGCGCGGCAAACAGCGTTCGGTACACAATACCTACTTCACGCTGCCTGTCCTGTTGCTGATGCTGAGCAACCACTACTCGTTCACGTATAACAACCCCAATGCGTGGATCATCATGGTGCTGTTCATCTTTGCCGGCGCCCTGATCCGTCAGTACTTTGTGCTGATGCATGCCGGCATCAAAAAGCCAGCCTACCCGGCTGCCGGTGTGGTTCTCCTGCTGATCGTGGGCTACCTGGCTGCCCCTGCCAATCTCAGAGGTGAGGTTGCCAGCGCTCCAGCAGCCGGTGAGGCCGCCGAAACGATCACGGTCGCTCGCGTCCAGGAAATCATGGATGCCCGATGTGTACAGTGTCACGCGGTCAAGCCCAATGCAGACTTTGGCTTTACCGCCGCCCCTGCCGGCATGCTGCTCGATACCATCGACAACACCGTGCTGCACGCAGAACAGGTGAAAACCGTGGTGCACTCCAAGTACATGCCTTTGGGCAATATGACTCAAATGACTGACGAAGAGCGTGCCGCGATTGCCGCCTGGAGCGGTACACGCGACTAGGAGTGCCCCAGGCCACAAGCCCTGACAGGGCCATCAGCCCGCTCCCTCCAGCCCCGATGTGACACATGTCACGTCGGGGTTTTTTCTTATGGCGCCACGCACCTGGTAGCGAAGACTGCTGCGGGCTTTACCCACTCCCTGCCGCCAGACATAGCTTGCCAGATCGGAATGACTGCATCGCCTGCCGGGGCTGACTGTGTGTATTGGCTTGCGCATTGCGATAATTTCCAGCTTGATGCCGTAAGGGAGCGTGGCCTGCCCCCCGTGCCTGAGTTTGCTCCTGTGCTTGGGTTTGACCGTGCTCCCGAACCTGGGTTTGGCTCTGGTCTACCGCGTGTGGCTGGGTGTGAGCGTTTGATGGAGTCTGGCCTTGTACCCGGCTTTGGGCCTGTGCTGGAGGAGGGACAGGGGCTGGCGTTGAGGTTGGAGACAAACTCTGTCCTGCTTCAGGCTCGAATTCAAGCTCGATACAACGACTGTCCAGTGACAACAAGCGGATTTGCCGATCACGCTCTCGTCCCACGGGCCATACCTGCCCCTGCTGAAACAACAGCACACGCTGACCGATCTGCACCTCGGCCAGCAAGCGCGTATCGCGACCGTAGATCGCTTTCAAACTTGCCCAGGACTCAGGCCTGAATGATTGAGGCGCGCTTTCTGCGACCCTGGAAGGGCGAGCATGGCCCACTTTCTTTTCTGTTTCCTGTCGCAGACAGGCCCACACACTGTGACACTCCCAGGCATCGAACGACGCACGACGGTCTATGTGCCGCAATTGCCAGCCTCGCCCTTGGTGAGACGTGTCCCTTATCGACAAATTCGCTGCAGACCGCTCCTCGGGTTGGGCCGCCTGCTGAAGAAGGGCGAAGGCACGGCCCGCATCCTGCCCTGAAGTGAGTTCCAAACCTGCAGTCGCACTTTGCCGGGAGGGAGCCCGTAAGGCTGAAGTGGGAGCTGGCAAAGGAGCTGAAACCGTGAGCAAGCCAGGGGAGGTAACGGAAGCCAAGACCCCAGTCGAGGCAGCGGCCGGGTCCGGCTCCTGATCTGACTCTACACTGGAGCTTGAGTCTGAACCTGAGTTTAAATTTGGATTTGGATTTGGATCATCGTCTAAGTCTGGGCCAGAAGCGGACACCAGGCTCTTGGCTGGGTCAAGACGAGGGGTGAACTGAAGGTGGAGACTTGGCTCAATGCTTATCTCAAAACCCGGGCTGTCAGGGGACCCTCCTCTGCTGTTCTGGTCCCGTAAACCCACCGACAGCACGCTAGCCACTCCCATCATCAAGAACAGAGACAGCGTGAACAGGCGGATAAACGTTTTTTTTGTATCTCCGATCCTGGTGATAGATTGACGCAGAATGCGTGTATGGGTACGACTGCCCTGCTCCAGGCATATCCATACATCATCAGGTTGCCGCAATTCACGCAGCCTGGGATAACGTGTCCGCATCGCTTGCCGCAAGGCATGCACTTGCCCGAGCTGAGACAGCACGCAGTCACTGCCCTCCACCACCTTACCTTGTTCCAGCACCAGGAACCACAGCAGTCCAGGGGCTACGGCCCATAACAGGAGCACCGTTTCCTGAGGGTGATGAACCGCCAGGCAGGCGGCCGCAGAGTGGGCCTGGATGCCTCTCAATCCCGAGCGCGTCGGCCCCGTCCGCGCCAGGCGGAGTACCGAGCCACGACGCCGGTGACGCAGTTGTTTGCCCCACACCCAGCCCAGTGCGGGCCGTTCCGCTCCCATACGACATATCCATCGAGAGCGACCCGGCGGGCCACCAAACGGCCTCTGCTCAGTCTCAGTCCATTGCAAGCCAAACCAGTATTCGCGCGGCAAGGTGGCGGAGATCATCGCCCCCCCTTGAGCTGTGTTTTACCGGGCAACATTCCATACCGGTGCCATAACTCGGACTGTTGCTTCAGGGCCAAGCCCAAGGCACTCAGACGGGCCGGCGTGTCTGTCACCAGCAAGGCATGAGGAGGATGCCCCAGAACTCTGACCTTTCCGGCCCGGGACAAGAACATTTCCGTCATGTCCTGCAGATACGCGGCAGCCGAACGGCCTCTTCCCTCATCCTGACCTCGGTCAAGCACCGTATCACCCACGCCGCCCCTATCAGCGGCTTGAGCGGAACGGACATGCTGCTCTGTGGCAGCGACAGGCAGATCAAAATGACGGGTTTCTATACGATACAGTTCGATGCGACCGGCATGGAGCCGCCAGCTCAGACTGTAGACTGCGGCGATTTGATCCAGTAAATCAGACAAGCGCAATTGCTCAAAGACCAAACCCCCACGCGGCGCTGGCTCAAGAGCTTCCTCGTTCACGTTCAGGCGCGGTAAAAAGTGTGCCAGGGGCAAACGGGCTTCAGGACTGATCGTGACCGATAGATCAGACAGGGCTGAAAGGCGGCGGGCTAGCTCATCCAGGCTGGGTAAAGGTTCCTCCAAAGAAAAGCTGAAAGTCTGTCCGGGACGCAGGACAGCCGGCATAACAGGCTTTTTTCTCAAGGGAACTGCGTCTCCCAACAGCCAAGGTTTGCCGACAGACTGTGTGACACTTTCCGACCGTTGCTCTGCTGAATCCAGCACAAACGCCTCATCAAACCAGGCCTGCTCAGCCTGGCGTCCGCCTGTTTGCAAGACGCAGCCTGCCATGAGCAACACCAGTGGCAAAACGACGCACTTCATGATTGCCCCTCCCCCCGTCGCTGAGGTTTGCAGGTTTGGGGCCAGCTCAGCACCCGCAAGACCCGATTGGAGTAAAAGCAGGCCTGTAAAGGATGCGCATTCAGCTTAGCCGCATCCAGCAACTGGGCCACCGCCGTCTCAAAACCTCCTTCAAATCGGGCGGCCGTCTTGATAGGAAAATCCACCTCCAAGGCCCAATGCTCAGGCGTAAACACCCATTTGGCCTGCCTGGCCCAACGAATCAGCGCTTGTCGTAGCGTTTTATCTTTCAGGCGCAGCTCAAAAACAGACTGTGTTTTTTCCTCCCATGGCCCCTCCACAGCCTGCTGGTTCTGTCCTTTCACGCGAGGAGTCGCTGCCTGCCCCTCCCCCTCTATCCGCGCCCACTTTCCCCCATCAAGATCAGAGGGCGGGGTTGCCGGGGATGTTTTCCCCCCTGCAGCAGATGCTGCTACAAGACTGTCTGCCGGGCGCTCTGGCGGCATTGGGCGCTTCAGTGGAGCCTCTGGCAGCATCTCCAGGCGCGCAGATGACTCAGATCGCAAGGACGTCCCAGACCTGCTCTCGGACTGAGTACGTCCATCCGTGACGGAAGGAGCCGCTACTCCCAGAGACGTATCACCAGACAGGCCGGGCTTCCCCAGGGCAGCGTTCTGCCGTGACTGCCTGTCCGAAGGGGCCGGCGACGACAAAGCAGCAGCCCCATCATGCTGACGATGCGAGGCGTCGTCTGTTGTCTGCGACGGTCTCAGACTTGCCCTGGCTTGCGCCCGCCCAGCGCGAAACACCAGTTCCGTCCACAATGCATCAATGACGTGAAATTGACCGGACACGTTCAATGTCAGCAAAGTCTCCTGACCGTCATGCCATCCAAACACAGCAGGCAATCTCTGGCCCGGCGCAAAATGCAGCCAGATACGCGTGCCATTATCAAAAACCTGCATGGGGCCGGCTTGCGGGTCGCCTGACAAACGCCAGTCGAAATTGAACACATGCGTAGCCGGGTCGGCCAAGCGGCCATCGCTCCCCCGTCCAGTCTGACAGGCAGACATCCCAAGGCAACATAACAACAACACGATAAAACGGGCAAAGACGCGCATCACAGACATCCATAGAAAAAACCCCATGTCCCGTCAGGGGCATGGGGTTTATCTTCGGTGATGCTCGCTCAAGCCGCCAGATCGGCTTGTACGGACAGATAAATCAGCGTCCTTTCTGAGCCACCAGACGGTTGGCTTCGATAGCAGCCGTACGCAAGGCCGTCAAGGCCGGCTGATGACCATCCAGCGCGCTATCCAGACTTTGATTGAACACGGCGCGGATCTGGCGGTAATTACGGAAATTGCCTTTGGCCGTACCCGAGGTGCCGCTGCTGTACGCGCCAACCAGGTGCATCCAGTCGCCCTTGTCCTTGTAGTAGTCACTGCCCGTCGCGTTAAACGCTTCGCGGCTCACAGGCAGAAAGCCTGTGTTCTGATACCAGCGTGCCGCATTCTCGGGCTGAGCCAGCCAGTTGATGAAACGGGCCGAGGCCTGATTCTGTTCAGCATTATGACCTTTAACAGCCCACAAGGCCGAGCCCGTTACGAAGGGTTTACCGGGTGTTTGAGTCACTTCGGGGTAGTACGGCAAACCCGTCACGGCATATTTTAATCCGCGAATATTGCTGTATTCGCCAATATGACCAGAGTTGGACAGCATGACTGCACATTCGCCTTTTGCAAAACGCTGGGGCGACTCTGGCAGGGTGCCCGGCTTAACCAGCAATTCCGACTTGACCCAGCTGATCATCATGGACAGGTGACGGATATACATCAGATCAAAATCAAAGCCGACCTTGCCTTTGACTTTGGGGCCGGGAGCCAGACCGTAGATCTGATTGTTGACCGCAGCCAGATTCTCAAGATTGATAGACACCGACTGATCCGAGGTCAGCGGGCAACGGCGCGAACCATTATTGGCCAACTGCACCAACTGGCCTTGCAAGTCCAGCCAGACCCGGCTGGGAACCGCGGGCTCGACCTTGGCCTTATCAAAGGCATTGATGTTGTAGTACATGACGGGGATTTCGGCCATGTAAGGGAACCCCTGCAATTGACCACGGCCATTGCGCACAAATGAGTTCGAGGCCAGGAACCAGGACACGTTGTCCATCTTTTCCCGTGCCAGCAAGGTGTGCATGGGCAGGATGTAGGGGCGATCGGCCACCTCATCCAGACCGGACATCTCGCCAAGCTGCACCAGATTGGGCAGATCCTTGCCAGCGCTCATGAGCTGCTCGAGCGCCGCTTCGGTTTCATGCGCCTTGACCGTCACTTTGACGTCTTTCTGGCTGCGATTGAAATCCCGAACCAAACTTTCAAACTCGCCCTGATTGTGCGCGTTCAAAGCGGTCCAGACCTGAATGTCAACGGCTGCCAGGGCATTGGACCCAAACAGCAAAGCGGCTGAGCCACCCGCTGCCATCGCCAAAGCCATAACACCACGTTTCAACAGTAATCCGCGTAGATTTTTCATACATCCTTCATGATAAAAAAGGAAATTCAGGTTCGGGTTTGTGCCCCATGATAAGGTCAGCCAGGGCTCGACCAGAGCCTATGCCCATCGTCCATCCCAAGGTGCCATGCCCCGTATTCAGGTACAGGTTGGGGATGGAGGAGCGGCCTATCAGCGGAACATTTGAGGCTGTGGCAGGACGCAGTCCTGACCAGAAAGAAACATTATCAAAATCCAATGCACTTGGGAACAGATCAGCCACGTGCATTAACAAAGCCTGACAACGTGCCGGGTTCAAGCTGCGCGAATAGCCCGACAGCTCGGCGGTTCCGGCAACTCGCAGGCGGTCACCCAAACGGGAAAATACCAGCTTGTTGTCCTTATCGGTCAGGCTCACGGTGGGCGCTCCCTGCGGAACCAGCACCGGAAAGGTGGCCGAATAGCCTTTGGCCGGGTAGACGGGGCAGGCAATGCCCAAGGGCTGCAAGACCGATGGACTGAAACTGCCCATGGCCACCACAAAGGCATCGGCCTGGATAGACTCATAGCCGCCATCCGTCCCGAT
The DNA here is from genome assembly GCF_019343455.1 of Alcaligenes ammonioxydans. Lineage (NCBI taxonomy): Bacteria > Pseudomonadati > Pseudomonadota > Betaproteobacteria > Burkholderiales > Alcaligenaceae > Alcaligenes > Alcaligenes ammonioxydans. The sequence continues at coordinate 2,358,019 of NZ_CP049362.1, forward strand.
GACCTCCACCCCAAGCACTCGCCCTTTGGCGGTCAACAAACGGGTGATCTGGGTGGAAAAGCGAAATTCCACCCCGGCGCGCCCGGCCATGGCGGCCAAACCGCAGGCAAACTGGTTGGCATCGCCGGACTCATCGTCCTTGGTGTAGTCGCCCCCCACAATCTGACCACGGGCCGATGCCAGAGCGGGCTCAAGCTGCACCAGCTCGTCCACGCTCATGATACGGCGATCTACGCCCATATCGCGCATGACATCGGCCATTTGCTGGGAATCGTCCAGACTTTGGGCATCCCGGTAAAACGTGATGATGCCTTTTTCCTGATGGCGATAATCAAAATCCAGATCAGGGCGCAACTGCTTGAGCGTGCTGCGGCTATATTCTGCCATGGCCACCAAGGCGCGCACATTGGGCGCAACCCGTCCGGGCAAGCACTCGCGCAAGAAAGACAGGCACCAGCGCCATTGGCGCAGGTCCAAACGCGGACGGAATAGCAAAGGTGCGTCATCCTGCAGCAACCATTTCAGCAGTTTGAGCGGCATTTTCGGGTTGGCCCACGGCTCGGCGTACGAGACCGAGATCTGCCCGCCATTGGCTCGCGAGGTTTCCTGTGCCGGGCCCGTTCCCCGGTCCACAACCACCACCTCGCAACCGTGCTGGCTGAGCCACCAGGCAGTTGATACCCCAATAATGCCGCTGCCCAGAACTGCTACTTTCATGTGTACTGTCCGCTTGTTGAGCTAGTGTTCAAGACGCTTACTTGACGTCTGCCAAGGATGTAAAGGCATCTGCAAAATAATTATCCGGATTCAGGCGAGCCTGTTCCACGAAGTCCTTGCGGGCCGCTTCAACCATGCCCGGCGCGCCACAGGCGTACACCTGCCAGGCCGACAGATCCGGCAAATCAGCCAATACCGCCTGATGCACAAAGCCCGTGCGGCCTGTCCAGCCATCTTCTGGCTGGGCGTCGGAGATCACCGGAATGAAACGCAAATTGGGCAATTCGCTGGCCCATTTCTCGGCCAATTCGGACTGGTACAGATCCTTGGGCCGACGACCGCCCCAATACAGAGCCACCTCACGCTGGCTCCCGGTTTGAATCAGGCGTTCGATCAACGCCTTGATAGGAGCAAAACCCGTGCCGCTGGCCAGGAAAACCATCGGTGCTGCACTGTCTTCTCGTAGGAAGAAAGAACCCAAAGGTGCTTCCACACGCAGAATCTCGCGCTCTTTCATGGCGGTGGCGCCGGCACCAAAGACGTGATCGGTAAACACGCCACCGGGCATGTGACGGATATGCAGTTCGACCTGATTATCTTCCCGAGGCGGCGTCGCCATCGAGTAACTGCGACGGCTGCCGTCTTTCAGAATGAACTCCAGATACTGGCCCGGATAGTAGCGAAATGGTTCGGAGGACGGCATTTGCAGACGGACGATCATGACATCATCCCGCACTTTTTCCAGGCCCACTACGCGCGAGGGCATCTTCCGGATCTGAATATCGCTCGCCATGCGAATCTCATGAGACTCGATCAACAGGTCACTGCTGGGCTTGGCCTGACAAAACAGAGTATAGCCAGCAGCAAGATCCTCCTGGCTGAGCAATTGCTCGGGCGCCCGACCGGCATCGTACTGCCCGTCAATAACCTTGCCGCGGCAAGATGAACATGTGCCGTTGCGGCAGCTATAGGGCAGGACAATCCCTGCATTCAGCGCGCCATCCAGCACCGACTGGCCAGGCTGTACATCAAAACTGTGCCCGCTGGGCTGAACCGTGACTTTGAAACTCATATCCAACACTCTACAAAGAAATCCATCAGGCGGAGGACCAACCTCCGGCGGCAATATACACTCAGGCCAGGTCGGGCCGATGCAGCACGGGCTCGTTCAATTTGAGCGACAGGGTCTTGCCCTTGCCGGCGCGCTTGCCCAGATACATGGCCAGCATATCCAGGTCCATCACAATGGTGGACGCACGCTTGCGATGCACTCCACTGACCGCCAGACCGGTTTCCCCAAAGGCTACCCATTGACTCAGCGTGTCTCCCTCGTTCAGCTTGATCAGCACCGTGCCACGCCCCCCCTTGGACAGGACTTTCAGCTCCTTGATGTCCACGACCAGGAAACGTCCCTGTTCGCTAAGCAGCCCCACATAGAGATCGTCGGGGCGCAAGGCCAGGGGTTTGAGCAGTTTTTTACCCTCTTCAAGCGTAACAAACTGCTTGCCCGCCCGCTGTCGGGTGTTCATATCGCCCTGTGAGGCAACAAAGCCGTAGCCATCGCTGGCTGCCAGCACATAGTTCTGCTCCGGCGCGGCCCCCAAAATGTGCTCGATCGGCGCACTGGGGCTCACATCAATCATGGAGGTAATGGGCTGCCCATCGCCTCGAGCCGAAGGCAGGCTGGAAACGGGCACAGTATAGACCCGTCCATCCGTGCCGATGGCAACCAGATCCGTGGTGCTGCGGCATTCCAGTGCATCGCGCAAGCCATCGCCGGTCTTGAAACTGAACTGCGTGGCATCATGGCCGTGTCCCTGACGCGAACGCAACCACCCTTTGCGCGACACGATGACCGTCACCGGTTCATCAACCACTTTGGTCTCAAGCACGGCGCGCTCGGCCGCTTCAATCAAGGTACGACGATCATCGCCGTAGGTTTTGACGTCCGCCTCGATTTCACGAATCATCAAGCGCTTCAAGGCCTTGGGATCATCCAGAAGCTTTTGCAAGGACTGCTGTTCATCCAGACGCTCTTGCAACTCTTTTTCGATCTTGAAGCCTTCCAGACGCGCCAGCTGACGCAAGCGCATTTCCAGAATGTCGTCCGCCTGACGCTCGCTCAGATCAAAGCGCTCCATCAGCGCAACGCGTGGTTCATCAGACTCACGAATGGTTTGAATGACCTCATCGACATTCAGATAGACCACCATGCGCCCTTGCAGGACATGAATCCGGTCAGTGACTTTGTCCAGACGGTAGCGGGTACGACGCTCCATCGTATGACGACGAAACTCCAGCCAGTTAAGCAGGATCTGACGCAAAGAGCGCTGGCCGGGGCGGCCATCCGTATCAATGCAGACCAGATTGATGGAGACGTTGCGCTCCAGGCTGGTTTGCGCCAGCAAGGTGGTCACGAACTCGTCCCGGTCAATGGTGCGGGATTTGGGCTCGAACACAAGACGCACCGCCGCCTGCTTGCCCGACTCGTCGCGCACGGCATCGAGCATGTTCAGCATCAAGGCCTTGGTTTGCTGCTGCTCGGTGCTCAGCGATTTCTTGCCGGCCTTGACCTTGGGGTTGGTGCGCTCCTCAATCTCCTCGAGAATCTGCTGAGAAGAGCTGCCGGGTGGCAATTCCGTGACAACCAGCTGCCATTGCCCCCGAGCCAGTTCCTCAAACACCCAGCGGGCTCGGGCCTTGATCGAGCCACGACCTTGTGCATACACCGCGGCAATATCAGCAGCGGCAGAAATGATCTGACCACCACCGGCAAAGTCCGGGCCGGGGACGATCTCGTGGATTTCCTGATCGCTCAAATTCGGATTGCGCAACAGGCTGACGCAGGCTTGCGCAACTTCACGCAGATTGTGAGACGGAATCTCCGTAGCCATCCCCACGGCAATGCCCGATGCACCGTTAAGCAGCATGATGGGCAAGCGTGCCGGCAAGGTCACCGGCTCTTTCTGACTGCCGTCATAGTTGGGAATGAAGTCCACCGTCCCTTCGTCCAGCTCATCCAGCAGCAGACGGGAAAACGGGGTCAAGCGTGCTTCCGTATAACGCATGGCCGCAGCATTGTCACCGTCGCGCGAGCCAAAGTTGCCTTGCCCATCCACCAGGGGATAACGCAGCACAAAATCCTGCGCCATACGCACCATGGCGTCATAGGCGGCCTGGTCACCGTGCGGGTGATACTTACCCAGCACATCCCCCACCACACGGGCCGATTTCACGGGCTTGGCCGTTGGGCCCAGGCCCATGGCATCCATCGCGTACAGAATGCGGCGTTGTACCGGCTTCTGGCCATCGGTCAGGTCGGGCAACGCACGTCCGCGTACCACTGAAACGGCGTAATCCAGGTAAGCCTGTTCCGCGTAAGTTGCCAGCGTGATGCCATCGTCCGATCCCGCCGGTTCAAAATCCAATTGATTGCTGTCCATAAATAACTCTTAAGTCGGGCTCAGACGTCCAGATCGGCCAAATTGCCTTTTTCTTCCAACCATGCACGGCGGGCAGAGGCCTCGCCCTTGCCCATCAGCATGGTGAACATGGCTTGCGTGCCGCTCAAGCCGTCTTCTCCCCAATGCACGGGCAACAAACGACGGGTATCGGGATTCATGGTGGTATCCCACAATTGCTCCGCGCTCATTTCACCCAGCCCTTTAAAGCGGCTGATGCTCCAGGACTCGTTACGTATGCCCTCGTTACGCAGCTTTTCCAAAACCGCATCCAGCTCGCCCTGATCCAGACAGTAAATCTTGCGGGCCGCACGCTTGCCGGCGGCAGGCACGTCGACGCGAAACAGGGGCGGACGCGCCACATAAACGTGACCAGCCTCGATCAGCTTGGGGAAGTGGCGAAAGAACAAAGTCAGCAAGAGCACCTGAATGTGCGAGCCGTCCACGTCCGCATCAGACAGAATGCAGATGCGACCATAGCGCAAACCGGACAAATCCGGCTCGGACTGGGCATCGTGCGGGTCCACGCCGATGGCCACGGAAATATCGTGAATTTCCTGATTGGCAAACAGCCGGTCCCGGTCCACTTCCCAGGCATTGAGCACTTTGCCGCGCAGCGGCAAAATGGCTTGAAACTCCTTGTCGCGGCCCATTTTGGCGGAACCGCCGGCCGAATCACCCTCGACCAGAAACAGCTCCGAATTGTCCAGATCGTGGGACTCGCAATCCGTCAGCTTGCCCGGCAAGACCGCCACGCCCGAACTTTTGCGTTTTTCCACTTTCTGAGCCGAGCGGGTACGGGCCTGGGCCTGACGCACCGCCACTTCAGCCAATTTGCGACCCTGGTCCACATTCGCATGCAAATGCAGTTCCAGTGCGTTGCGCACATAACCACTGACCAGACGCACGGCGTCACGACTATTGAGCTTTTCCTTGATTTGCCCCTGAAATTGCGGGTCCAGCACCTTGGCCGAGAGCACAAAGCTGGCCCGGGCAAACACGTCCTCGGCCTGCAGCTTGACGCCCTTGGGAATCAGACTGTGCAGTTCGGCAAAACTACGCACCGCCTGGTAGAGGCCATCACGCAAGCCCGATTCGTGCGTGCCTCCCGCCGGGGTGGGGATCAGATTGACATAAGACTCACGCACAATCTGGGACTCCAGCGTCCAGGCCACCACCCAGTGGGCTCCTTCACCCGGGGAGAAATTATCGTCATCCTGCGGCGCATACTGGCGGCCCTCGAACAAGGGCACCAACAGCTCCACGCCCTGCATTTCTTCCTGAAGATAGCCGCGCAATCCGTCCTCATAGCGCCACTGCTGACGCTGGCCGGTCTTTTGCTGCACCAGCTCTACCGTCACCCCCTCCAGCAACACTGCTTTACTGTGCAGGATATGAGTCAGCTGGGCCAGGGGTATCTGAGCGGAGTCGAAGTATTTGGGATCGGGCCAGACGCGCACCCGGGTTCCGGTCTTGCGCTTGCCCACCGTCCCCGTCTGGGTCAGGGGCTGCTGCAACTCGCCATCGGCAAACACAATCTCATTGGCTTGACCATCCCGCCAGACGAGCACCTCCAGACGGCGCGACAAGGCGTTGGTCACCGATACGCCCACCCCATGCAACCCCCCGGAGAACGCGTAGGCGCCCCCGTTCAGCTTGTCGAACTTGCCCCCCGCATGCAGCCGGGTAAACACCAGCTCCACCACCGGCGCGTTCTCTTCAGGATGCAGACCAACGGGAATCCCCCGCCCGTCATCCTCGACCTGTATGCCGCCATCCTCCAGCAAGGTAACCGTCAAGGTGCGTGCAAAACCGGCCAGCGCTTCATCGGCCGCGTTATCGATGACCTCCTGCACAATGTGCAGGGGATTGTCCGTGCGGGTATACATGGCCGGGCGCTGGCGGACCGGTTCCAGCCCTTTGAGCACCCGTATAGAAGATTCGTCGTAACGTGTAGTAGACAACTTGATTCCCGGTAGATCGTACAGAAAAACGCTATTTTACGAGTGCTTAGGCGCCAATGGGCAAACGCTTTATTGACGCGCACTGCGCGGCGAATGCACATTATCAGGCAGACGCAGTGGTATCCTGTCAAAAATTGGCAACAAGACCGTGGCAAATGGCCGTAGAATACATTGTGCTCAGGTCACGCCACCCGTATAGTTTTTCGTTATCTCTCTTTTTTTGTATCTAGCCATGAGCGACTCCATCAAACATATTACGGACGCCTCTTTTGAGTCTGACGTCCTCAAAGCCGACCTTCCCGTTCTGGTCGATTACTGGGCTGCATGGTGCGGTCCTTGTAAAATGATTGCTCCTTTGCTCGATGAGGCGGCCGAACTGTACAAAGGTCGTGTTATCATCGCTAAGCTCAACGTCGATGAAAATCCCGACACCCCCGCTCAATACGGTGTTCGCGGTATTCCAACGCTCATGCTGTTTAAAGACGGCAAAGTGGCCGAGACAAAAGTCGGCGCACTTTCCAAGTCCCAACTTAGCGCGTTTCTCGACAGCTCCCTGTAATCTCTGATTAACCGCACGCAGGCCCTATGCTGGCCTGCGGTCTGCTGCTGAAAGCCCTTCCCCACACCCATGCACCTGAACGAATTAAAAGCTCTGCACGTCTCGCAGCTGCTAGAAATGGCTGCCACTCTGGAAATCGACAACGCGAACCGCTTGCGCAAGCAAGAGCTGATGTTTGCCATCATGAAAAAGCACGCCAAAAAAGGCGAGCAGATTTTCGGTGACGGGGTGCTTGAAGTCCTGCCTGATGGTTTCGGTTTCCTGCGTTCGCCCGAGACCTCTTATCTGGCCAGCACAGACGATATCTACATTTCTCCCTCGCAGATTCGCCGTTTCAATCTGCACACGGGTGACTCCATCGAAGGCGAAGTGCGTACCCCCAAAGATGGCGAGCGCTACTTTGCCCTGGTCAAGGTGGACAAAGTCAACGGCATGCAGCCCGAGGCCATCAAACACCGCATCATGTTTGAAAACCTGACGCCGCTGCATCCGGACCAGCCCATGCGGCTGGAGCGCGACATCAAAAGCGAGGAAAACATCACAGGTCGTATCCTGGATATCTTCTCGCCTATCGGCAAAGGCCAGCGCGCCCTGATCGTGGCCAGTCCCAAGTCGGGTAAAACCGTGATGATGCAGCACATCGCTCATGCCATCACCACCAATTACCCCGAGGCCACCATGATTGTCCTGCTGGTGGACGAGCGCCCGGAAGAAGTGACCGAAATGCAGCGCACCGTGCGCGGCGAAGTCGTGGCCTCGACCTTTGATGAGCCGGCCACGCGTCACGTGCAAGTGGCCGAGATGGTCATTGAAAAGGCCAAGCGCCTGGTTGAATTGAAAAAAGACGTGGTGATCCTGCTCGATTCCATTACCCGTCTGGCGCGCGCCTACAACACCGTGGTTCCTGCTTCCGGCAAGGTATTGACCGGTGGTGTGGACGCCAATGCCCTGCAGCGCCCCAAACGCTTTTTTGGCGCTGCCCGTAATCTGGAAGAAGGTGGCTCCCTGACCATTATCGGTACTGCCCTGATCGAGACCGGCAGCCGTATGGACGAAGTCATCTATGAAGAATTTAAAGGTACCGGCAACTCCGAAATCCATCTGGAGCGCCGTCTGGCCGAGAAACGCATTTACCCTGCCATCAACCTGAACAAATCAGGCACACGTCGTGAAGAATTGCTGATCAAGCCCGACCTTCTACAAAAGGTCTGGGTTCTGCGCAAATTCATCCATGGGATGGATGAAATTGAAGCCATGGAGTTTATCCTGGACAAAATCCGGGCTACCAAGACCAACTCCGAATTCTTCGACATGATGAAGAAGTAAATCGAACATCCTGCGCAAGCCTCTCTATACGAGAGGCTTGCTTGCGATGGGCGTATGATCGGGTGCATTCCCGTGCATCCATTCTTTCAATCTGCTGAGTTCCACTCGAAATCTCAGTATTGCAAACAGAGTTCGCTTGCAATGAAATCTATCTCTCTAGAACAGTTCCTAGCCAGAGTACAGTCCCGCGACCCTCATCAGCCTGAATTCATGCAGGCCGTACGGGAAGTGATGACCAGCTTGTGGCCCTTCATCGAGAAAAACCCCCAGTACGCCGATCATGGTCTGCTCGAGCGTCTGGTCGAACCCGAGCGCGCTATCCAGTTCCGTATTTCCTGGGTAGATGATCGTGGCCAGGTTCAGGTCAATCGCGGTTTCCGTATTCAGCACAACAATGCCATCGGTCCTTTCAAGGGCGGCATGCGCTTTCACCCTTCGGTGAACTTGTCCATTCTGAAGTTCCTGGCTTTTGAACAAACATTCAAAAACGCGTTGACCACCTTGCCCATGGGCGGCGGCAAAGGCGGCTCGGACTTCGACCCCAAGGGCAAATCAGACGGCGAAGTGATGCGCTTTTGCCAGGCCCTGATCGTTGAGTTGTACCGTCACCTGGGTCCGGACACCGACGTTCCAGCCGGTGATATCGGTGTAGGCGCGCGTGAAGTGGGTTTTATGGCCGGCATGATGAAAAAACTGTCCAACAGCGCGGCCAGTGTGTTCACCGGCAAGGATTTGTGCTTTGGCGGCAGCTTGATTCGTCCCGAAGCTACCGGTTATGGCACCGTCTACTTCGCACAGGAAATGTTGGCTCGCAAAGGCTTGTCCTTTGACGGCATGACCGTGTCAGTGTCCGGTTCGGGCAATGTGGCTCAGTACGCCATTGAAAAATGTCTGGATCTGGGCGCGAAAGTGGTTACCGTTTCCGACTCGCAAGGCTGCGTGGTGGACATGGACGGCTTTACCCGCGAAAAACTGGCTGCCCTGATGCACGTCAAGAACGTTCAGCGTGGTCGTCTGGTGGATTACGCCAAAGAACATGGCCTGCTTTTTGAAGAAGGCAAACGCCCCTGGCATGTGCCGGTCGACATCGCCCTGCCTTGCGCGACTCAAAACGAGCTCGACGGCAAAGATGCTGAAATCCTGATCAAAAATGGTGTGCGTTGCGTGGCAGAAGGTGCCAATATGCCCAGCACGCTGGATGCGGTCGATGCCTTTATTCACGCCAAGATTCTGTACGCTCCCGGCAAAGCCAGCAATGCCGGCGGGGTTGCCGTCTCTGGTCTGGAAATGAGTCAAAACGCCCAGCGCCTGAACTGGACACGTGAACAAGTTGACGCAAAGCTGCACTCCATCATGCGTGACATCCACGAAAATTGTGTGAACTATGGTCAAGAAAATGACTTCATCAACTACGTTAACGGCGCCAATATTGCCGGCTTTGTCAAAGTCGCCAGTGCCATGCGTCATCAAGGCGTTTATTAAGTTTTGCGCCTTGCTCAGTAGTCAAAAAAACCGCCCACAAGGCGGTTTTTTTTATGGCTATCCCAAAGGGGTAGGGTCCGTCGCACATTTGGTAAAGGCCTCAGCCCCGCAACGTACGCTGCTGTGGACCGGCTCTGGTTGTCCACCAAAAACGAACCGCAGAAGGCTCACAACGGCCCATCATTGAAGTCAAGGCTGAAAAATCCCTCCCCGCTCGCAATAATACGGCCCAGCCCACCGAGCCAAAGGCCGATACACCTCCAGATCCACTTTCCCCTTTTCGTCCATCAAGGATGAATCCACATGGAAAGCCAGCACTTCCAGAATATGCAGCTGGTTCACACCTCGCCCCAAATCCACCACCTGATCCAACTTGCACTCCATCTGCACGGCTGCCCCATCCAGACGGGGCACACACACATGCTGGCTGGGCACGAGATTCATGCCCAACTCCTTTACCTCGCTCTGACCGGGGGGCAAGGCTGCCGCACTGGCATGAACCGCAGCCAGATCGGACTGGCGGCATAACTGCACCACACATTCCTTATTCGCCTGCAAATTACGGGCCGTATCCTTCAGGCTGCCGTCCTCATTGCGGTTGATATTGATCGCCAGCATCGGCGGGCTGTGCGCCACGTAGTTAAAGGAGCTGAAGGGGGCCAGATTCACACTGCCCGACTCCTCCAAGCTACAAACCCAGGCAATCGGGCGCGGCACGATCAGGGACGTCAGCAGGCGGTAAGCCATGCTGTCGTCCATGTCCTCACAAGACAGGCTGCGATAGCGGGGTGTCGTGTCAGTCATGTGCATAGGCCGCCTAAATGAAGAGCTGAATGGTGGGCAAATAACCATCCACACTCAACAAGTCCACTCGCTTCTCCACGATCTCCCAGTCCTGATCGACGGCGCGCAAACGGTAGGAGGCAGTAGCCGGCAGAATCTCGGTTTTTTGCTTCTGATACTCCGAATAAATCAGATTGGTGCGCACGCAATAGCAGCCATCCTCGTCAGGATGTTCAGATTGAACACGCGGGTTTTGAATCACGCGCAGACCACGCACGCCGGGCTGCAAGGAAAAGGCACGATGATGCGACAGGCGGTCGATACGCAAGCGCATCAACATGCGGTTTTCCAAAGCAATGCACATGCGTCCGTCGGGGCTTTCCTGCCCGGATTCACCCGGAATCCAGTACAAGCCATCTTGCGCAAACAGCTCGTACCATTCATCAAAACGTCCTTCATCCAGCAAGGCGTTCTCTTGCCATACGAAGTTCTGCAGGCTTTGTTGCAGGTTCGTCGTTTGGTCCAGACGCCGACCTTGCTCCTGGCTTTGCTGCGGATGCACTTGTTGCTGTTGCTGACCTTGCTGGGCAGCCTGCACTTGGCCAATCCGTGGGCCCTGCTCATGCGCTATCCCCATCATTCCTGCTCCTGCTGCTTCATGCCTTGTTTCCAGGCACGGTATTGGTTACGTATGACCCATTCGTTATTGGCATCGTCGAAACTGCCCTTGTCCTGCTCGCGTTCCTGCGCATCGTATTGACGCAGCAGATTCACCCACGGATTGCCTTGGGCTTTCAGGCTGGCTTGCTGGCTCTCGAACAAATGCACATCATCGTGCGCCACCACACTCATGGGCGAATAGACCAGACGGCTATAGCTCAGACCACGATCCAGCATTTCACGCGGTGCCCCTTTGGGTTGAAACACCCACACTTCCAGCAAGGTCCGGTCCACTGCCAAAGGCCGCAGCACACGGATGATCTGCGGCGACCCCTTGGCCGCCATGCTGGGATAAAACACCACATTCTGCGGATTGAAGCCCAGCACCCGACCTGCTTTTTCCTCGCCCCAGGCCTTTTTCATCATGGCCTCATAGCCCGGAATGCCCGAGTAATCGGTATGAATGCTGAACTTGGTGCCCAGAATGCTGTGCCCATTCGGATACGTTTCCACACCCATACGGGAATAGAAGTCATAGCCCGAGCCAAAGGGCAGCAATTGCTCCAGCGCGGTAGGGTCTTCTTCCTTGAAGACTTCACCCACCTTGGCTGCCGAGCTGGAGGCGGACTCATGGGTAGAGATGGGATGCACCGTGTCGTTGATGTTCTCCATGTACATCTTCCAGTTGCAGTTGATGACGGTTCGAATCGAACCGCCCGCCACCTGCAACTCCCCTTCCGGAGAACGATCCGCCATATTGTCCAAGGCCTGCAGCACATCACCGAAATACTCTTGCAGGCTGAACCCTTCCTTGCTGAGACGGGCAAACACAAAGCCGCGATAGCTTTCCACCGCCCCCGGCGTGGACAGGCCGCCAGCGGCCGGACACTGTGAAAACTCCGTGTTTTCATAGGCATTTTTCAGCGGTACGGCCAGCAACGAGCCATCCAGCTTATAGGTCCAGGCGTGATAGGGACAACGCAGCATCTTGCCCACATTGCCGCTGGATTCACTGACCAGTCTGGCGCCTTTGTGGGCGCAACGATTCATCACCACCCGCACCGAGCCATCGCTATGACGCAGCATGATGACAGGGCTTTGCGCCAGGGTCACCGAAACATAGTCGCCCGTCTTGGGCACCTGACTTTCATGGCCCACATAGAGCCAGGCACGGCTGAACAGCCGTTCCATTTCAAGTTGAAAAACGTCCTCGTCCAGATAGGCATCCCGATGGACTTGATGATCCTGGGTCAGGCCCGACAAGGCGGCCTCGTTATTGGCATAACTCATAGTGCTTCCTGTAAATACGAGTAAAACGGGATTCAGACCGCCATGGCGGGTACGAGAGCGGGCGCGATCTCACCAGGCATCTGGCGCGGGCCGTCCAGGGGCGCGGGCCAGATCTGGCTGGAGTCGTCTGGCGGCACGCTGCCCAGTAAAACGCGGGTATAGGGGTGCTGCGGATCGGCAAATACCTCTGCGGTATTGCCCTGCTCCACCACTTCGCCGTTTTTCATTACCAGCACCCGTGTACACAGATAGCGAATCACGGACAGATCGTGAGAAATGAACACCACCGCCACGCCCAGTTCTTTATTCAGACGCAACAGAAGATTCAGAATCAAAGCCTGCACCGATACATCGAGTCCCGACACAATCTCATCGGCCACCAGCAAACGCGGCTGCACACACAAGGCGCGGGCGATGTTCACCCGTTGCTTTTGTCCGCCGGACAGCTCCGCGGGGAAACGCAGACCGGCATCCTGGGCAAGGCCGACCTGCTTCATCAACTCGTCCGCTTTCAGGCGGCGCTGCTCCGGTGTCATGCCCGGCTGCAACTCCAGAACCTGCGTAACCAGCTGCTGAACGCTGCGACGTGGATTGAGAGCCGAATCAGGGTCCTGAAACACCATCTGAATCGTCTGCGACAAGGACGCGCCCTGGCCTTTGGCAAACTGCTCCCGGGACTGGCCCTGCACCAGCACTTGCCCACCGCTGGGCTGCAGCAAACCCACCATCAAACGGGCGACGGTACTCTTGCCACTGCCACTTTCGCCCACCACACCGACCATCTCGCCGGGACGTACGCTCAAGGACAGGGGCCGCAAGGCATACATCAGGCTGCGGCGACCATTGCGCGTCACTCGGTAGCTGCGCTCCACATTCTGAAACTCCACCAATGGGGCCAACTCTTCAGACGGCGCTTGCGGCAAGACATGCAACTGGCCTTGCGCCGCCACATCACCCGTCATGCAGGGACCGGCACAACTTACCCAGTGGCCTGGCTTGACCGGTGCCAACGCGGGCGGACGTTGTTCACAGCTTGCATTTCGAGTAGGACAACGCCGCGCAAAACGACAGCCGGGCAAATCCCGCATGTCTTTCAAACCCGGCATGATGTCAGCCAAAGAAGGCAAGGCATACAAGGGGCCATTCAAGGCCGGCGTCGCATTTTTCAAGGCCCAGGAATACGGATGCAAGGGCATGTCCAGAACATCGGCGGCAGGACCTTGCTCAACCACATCTCCGGCGTACAACACGGCGACCTCGTCACAGACATGGGCGGCCATGCGCAAGTCATGCGTAATCAAAATTACGGCAGTTTGGTGACGCTGCTGAACCTCACGCAAAATCCGGATAATTTGCGCTTGGGTAATCACATCCAGGGCTGTAGTGGGTTCGTCGGCCACAATCAGTTCGGGGTCGCCGGAAAAGGCCATGGCAATCAAGATACGCTGACACTGCCCTCCAGAAAGCTCATGGGCATAGCGTCCCAGCATGGACGGCGGATCAGGCAGCCCCACTTCATGCAGACGCTCCAGGCAGTATTGTTCACGCGATGCACGAGGAATACCCAGTCGAGCCAGGTGCTCGAACATTTGCTGACGTATGGTCAGCACCGGATTTAACGAGGACAAGGGTTCCTGCGGGACAAAGGCCACTTTGCGACCCAGCAGGCGGCGCATTTGTGCGCCCGTCACCACCGAGCCCTGAAAACAGACCTGCCCCGAGGACAAACGCAGATTGCTGGGCAACATGCCCGAGATCACCCGCCCTATCATGCTCTTGCCTGCACCAGACTCTCCGACCAGCCCCAAGGTACGACCTGCCTGCACCGCAAACGACACCTTGCGCAACAGCTCTACCGACTGCCCCTGTACCGGCACCGAGACACTGACTTGCTTGAATTCAATCACCGGCACGCTCATCAGTGTGCTCCCCGTTGCTTGAGCCGAGGATCGAGCGTGGTACGCAAGCCATCACTCAGCAAATTAAAACCCAGCACTGCAAACACAATGCCGATCACAGGCGCCATCAGTCCCCAGCCCGCCTGATAAATCTGGTCACGGCCATCGGCCAGCATCACTCCCCAGGCCACCACATCCGAAGGAACAGAGAGCCCGACAAAGCTCAGAATAGCTTCGACCACAATGGCCACCCCCATCTGCAGACTGAACAGGGTCACGATCAAGGGCGCCACGCTGGGCAGCACTTCGCGCAGCATGATACGCAGGTGCGAAAAACCCAGCAGATGTGCCGCATACACATAGTCACGCTGGCGCACCACCAGAACCTCGGCCCGGACCACGCGATAAAAACGGGTCCAGTCCACCAGCACCACAGCCAGAATCACATTGAACAAACCGGTTCCCAGACCGACCATCAGCATCATGGAAAACACCACGGGCGGAAAAGCCATCCACAACACGACCAGGGAACTGACACCCCGATCGAACCAGCCGCCCAGGTAGCCGGCCAAGATCGCCAGCACCGTACCCAGAATCATCGTGCCCGCTGCTGCCGTCACGGCAACCTGAAAGGCCACGCGACTGCCATAAATCAGCCGGGACAAAATGCAACGCCCCAGGCCATCCGTGCCCAAGGGGTACTGAGCCAACCCGCCTTCCTGCCAGGCCGGGGGCAAGAGTGTGGCCAGCAGATCCTGGGCATTGGGATCATTAGGCGCCAACAGAGGGGCAAACAAGGCCACCAGCGAGAAGATCAGAACCAGGACGCCGCCAATCAGCACCTTGGGATGGGCCAGCACCGGCCGCAGCCGCGCCTGCCAGAAAGAAGGTGAATGCGTGCTCATGCAGACCTCAAACGTGGATTCATAACGCTGTACAAACCATCGACACAGAAGTTGACGACCAGCACCATCAGACAGAACACCAGGGCCACCCCCTGAATCAGGGGAAGGTCATGGTTCTTGATGGCTTGCACCATCAGATTGCCGATGCCGGGGAAAGAGAAAATGACTTCGATCAGCAAGGTGCCGCCAAACAGAAAACCAAACTGCACCCCAATCAAGGTCAAAGTGGGCAGCGCCGCATTCTTGAGCATATGCCCCAGCAACACCCGCCACTCCGGTACACCGCGCAAACGCGCAACGTTCACGTACTGGCTGGTAGCCGTCTCGATCAGGCTGGAGCGCAGCACGCGAATCACAATGGGGCTAAATGCCAGCGCCAACGCCAAGGCCGGCAAGAGCAGATGGGAAAAGGCATCCCACCAGGCTTGCCATTGCCCCCGCAACAGCAGATCAAGCAAAAGAAAACCCGTGCCGCCGTCCACCACGGGCGTGCCTTCCATGCGCCCCATAAAAGGCAGCACCGGAAACAGCACGCCAAACACCACGATCAAAATGATGCCCCACAGAAAAGAGGGGACGGACAAGAGCAAGACCAGCACAAAATCGGCCACGAACTCGATCTTCTTCTTATCCAGCAGATACAACACAATGCCGCCGGGAATCGAGATCAACAAGGCCATCAGCAAGCTGACACCGACCAGCTCCAAAGTGGGTGGCAAAGCCTGGGCCAGCAAGCCAGTCACCGGCTGATGAAAGAAGATGGAGTTACCCAGATTGCCGCGAAACACACCGCTCAACCAAACCTGGTACTGGTGCAAGGCCGAGCCATCCATGCCCAGCTCGACACGCAGCGCCTGCGCATCGGCCTCGGTCGCCGAAGGCGGCAGCATCATGCCCAGCGAATCTGCTGGAATGACGCGCAGCATGAAGAACACAATCATGGACAGCACAAACGCCGTCACCAGCACGAAGACGAGCTTGCGCGCCATCAGGAAGCAAACGTTTTTCATGAAAAGAACCGCAGGAGAAAATACGTCCGGGGGGAGCCCGGTAGGTCACCCCACCGCCTGAGGCTGCGGGGTGCATGAACGGTTTACTGCCAGGAATACTCTTGCGGCAGAATGTAGCCGGTCTGATAGGTATTGAGCTTCAGGCCCTTCTTGTAGGCAATGGTGGAAATGGACTGCAGGACCGGTAGGCTCCATGCTTGTTGGGCCGCTTCGCGGTTCAAGGCCTGATAGCCCGCTACGCGTTTTTCCTCGTCCATCTGGCGATTCAGCTCATCAAGCGTGCCTGCCAGACGCTCCTCCTTCCAGGTGGAAAACCGCAGACGCGGGTCCAGAATACGGCCGGTAAAAATTTCCGGATCACCGGTGGCATTGGCCCAGCTATAGAGCATCACCCCCGTCAATTTGGACGAATGGCTCAGCTCCAAATACTTGGCCACGGTAATTTCCTCCACGGTGGTCTGCACGCCAATCTGGCTCCACATCTGCGCCACCGCACGGGCAAGGTCATAATCCGAGGGGAAGGTGTTATTGGTGGAATACAAGGTAATGGTCAACGGGTTTTGCGTGCTGTAGCCCGCTTTGGCCAGTTCCTCAACCGCCGCTTTCTTGTCGAAAGGAATGTTCAGATCAGGTACATCTCCGGGCGAGCCCTTGGTGGCCAGAACCGACAAGGGCTGGGCGACATTTTTGTAGAAGGCACGGGACAGGCCGGCCTTGTCGATTGCCATGTTCATGGCACGACGCACATGCACATCCTTGAAGCTGTCTACATAGCTGGGCATTTGCAAAATGTAGATCTCGCTATAGGGGTAGACCTTGGCTTCCAGCTTGGGATTCTTTTCCAGACGGCTGATTTCGCGCACCGGAATCTGAACCGAGACATCTGCCCGACCCGACTCAACCGCTGCGACGCGCGCTGAAGAGTCCGGCACAATTTCAAACACGACCTGCTTCAAGTCGGGCGCGCCTTGCCAGTAGTCCTCAAAGGCTTCCAGCGTGATGCGGGAACCCCGCTGATAATCGCTCAGCTTGTACGGGCCTGCGCCAATCGGACGCTTCAGGAATTGCTCCTCCCCGACCTTTTCGAAATAGGCTTTGGGCAGGATATAGGCCGACAAAAAGGCCAAACCTTTGGGAGCCGTTGGGGTGGGCGAGCTGAAATGGATAATCGCTTCCAGCGGGCCGGTCACCTCCACCGACTTCAAGGTGGGCAGCATGCCATTCAGTGCCAGGGTTTTCTTGTTGATCGCACGATCAAAGGTGAACTTCAAATCTTCGGCCGTCATATCGCTGCCGTCGTGGAATTTCACCTTGTCGCGCAGCTTCACCTTCAAGGCCTTGCCTTGCTCATCCACCCATTCCCAGGACTCAATCAGGCGTGGTGCCACCTGCAAGTCGTCACCCACAAACAGGGGGGAGTCAAACACGGCCTTGTAAATCGACTGACCAGCAGGAAAAGTGACCGAAGTCGGATCCCAGGAGGGAATATCCACGGGGAACGCAATTTTCAACTCGCTTCCCGCTGCCTGGCTGGCCGCTCCCCACCCCATCATCAAGGCCGCTCCCAAGGCCAGGCCCATCACGCTTTTTCGCAACGCTTTCACCATTTGTCCCCTTTTGTTATGACTTCATTCCAGCGTCAATCCGCCTCGCAAAAAGTATATAGTTTATTCTTAAATTAAATGGATAATGGTTTTCCCTATAATTTATTTTCTTTAATATCAATCTATTATCAGAAAACAAAACAATATACTTTTTATGAAAAATGACTAAATTTAGAGACAGATTGAACTGGGATACGGCTCAGGGCCAGATTTTGGATGCCGATCGGCGCTACGTGATGCTGCGTGCCGACGTGTTGATGGGGCTGTTTCGCCGGCTGGATGAGCCCGCTCGCACACAGGCGCTGGACGCCTTGGGACAGGCTGTCAGGGAGCAAGGCGGTTTGTCCGCCAAGGCCTACTGGGAAGCTATCCATCACGACCCGCAGGCTTTGCTCAACAGCATTGCCCACATCTCGGCACAACTGGGCTGGGGAAACTGGGATATTCAAACGCAGCGCGCAGGCGGTTTACAGGTCCGCGTGACAAACAGCCCCTTTGCCAAAGGATTTGGCGCCCATGATCGGCCCCTGTGCCGGCCTATCGTTGGTATGCTTACAGCCGTCGGCCAACTGATTTACGATCAGCACGTCCAGGTGCAGGAGAAACACTGCTGTGCACAGGGACGGCACGTCGACTGCCTGTTCACCGTCTTGCCCAAATCCAATGAGTAAAAACCAGCCTGCCGCCCCCAAACTGAACATACGCCAGCAGGTCTACAAACACCTGCGCAGCCGCATGCGCAGTGGTGACATCCGCTATGACGATCGCCTGGTCGACCACGAAATTGCAGCTGAGCTGCAGGTCTCACGCATGCCTGTGCGCGAAGCCTTGCTGCAACTGACCAACGAAGGGCTGTTGGAAGGCACCTCGCGCGGCTTCATGCTGCGGCGCTTCACCCCGGCTGATATTGCGCAGATTTTTGAAATACGGATGTTGCTGGAGCCTGAAGCGGCTGCCGCCGCCTGCCTGCAAGCCAGTCTGGAAGGACTGGCCCTGATGAACAAGGCCGCCAATGCAGCCGAAAAAGCCCATGCCGCGGCAGACCCCATGCAATACATGATTGCCAACGATGCGTTTCGGGAAGGCTGGATCACCCTGTGCCCCAACCCGCACTTGAGCACCATGATTCTGCGTCTGAGCGATCACGTGGAAGCCGTGCGTCTGGCCACCTTGCGCGATACACGCTATCGGGAGCTATCCATGCAGGCAACCCGTGGCATCCTGCAATCCTTTCTGGACAAGAACCCGGAACAGGCGCGCGAGCATGTACGCACGAACCTGCGCCATGCGTCCATGAGCTATTACGCAACATTGGATGAAATGCTGGAGCGTCAGGCGGGTTAGGCATCCCGCCGCCGGTGCCTGCCCGGTGATCAGGGCTGCGCTTTCTGTTCCACCGCCGCTGCAATAGCCTTGCCAATCGTGGCGATGGCCGCGTTGCGCTCATCCATAGAAGCCTGGGTTTCCGTAATGTAGACGGCAGCCACCAGCGGCGCGCGTTCAGGGGGCCACATCACCGCCACGACACCGCGTGTGCCGTAAGCCGCTGCCCCGGTTCGGTCCGCCACCGCCCAGCGTTCAGGGACGCCAGCCCGCAACAAGGGTCCACCCACTTCGTTACGACGTAGCCAGCCAATCAGCTGATCGCGGTCCGCTGCTTTCAGTGCATCGCCCAGGGCCAGACGATGCAAGGTCTGCACCATGGCATAAGGGCTGGTCGTGTCACGCGGGTCGCCGGGCGCGGCTTCATTCAAGCTGGGCTCATTGCGATCCAGACGCGTCACCGTATCGCCCACGCTGCGCAGGAAAGAAGTGACGGCCGCGGGCCCGCCAAGAATCTCCAGGACCCCATTGGCAGCCGTGTTGTCGCTGTTGCGCATCGTGATCGCACATAATTGATCCGCCGATATCTGCTCACCCACCCGATCTTTGGTAGTGGGGGCATAAGACTGGACAGCCTCCTGCCTGACCCGCCAGGCCGCCTTCATGGCGCCTGGCCCTCGGGCCAGCAAAGCCGCACAGATCACCAGCTTGCTGATGCTGGCCATGGGAAATCGTTCATTGGCCCGGTACTGCCATACATGCCCGTCCGCCGTATCGAGCACCGCCAAACCGACACGAGCGCCTAAGGATTGTTCGAGCATTTGCGCAGTCTGCACGACAGATTGAGGACTGGCTGCCGCCCCCTTGAAAACCCATCCTGCCAAAAACAGCAAGGCTCCACATTGCTTCAGTCTTCTCACGCGCATCGGCCTACCCTACAAAAACCAGCTCACACGAGGGAAACGGCCCCCAAAAACCATCGCCAGGCTTACCGGGCATCATGCCAGGCGCCTGGAAAGCCGATCGTGGCGATCAAGGCTCAATCCGGGGCTGCTTGTCTTTTCCAGCCGTATTCACAGCCGGGGCGTCCAGCTCTTTGAGCTGGGGATCATCTACCTTGCCGCTCACTGCATAAGTGACGGACAAGTGACTGCTCATCGGCACCTGCATCAACCACTGGGTCAGCATGGCCCCTACCCCCACCATCGGATTGACAGCAAAGTACGCCGCAATTGCTGCCCCGCTCATGTCCAGATTCGGGCTGACCACCGCAATCAGATCCAGGGTTTCATCCTTGATGTCGATCCAGCCTTTCAGCTTGATCTCCCCGGCTGGCCCCTTAATCTGGTAATTGTCCAACTCCAGCTTGCCCTGAGACAGATTCATGCGTCCGGTGAGACTATCAAAAGCAAAACCGTCTTTCACCGCCCCGAACAAATCCAGGTCAAGCCGGCTCAGGCGCGAGATGGACTGCAAGCTGAGCAACTCCAACAGTTTTGCCGAGCGTGAGTTCAAACTGATAAAGCGCCCTTTTTTCAGGTCCACGTTAAACTGGCCGCTGATATTGCGCTTGTCGCGCGACCAGGGGAAATCGCTCCAGAACAAGGCGGCCTGTATGGTCCCGTCCCCATTCTTGATCGACTCGGTCAGCAAGCCACTCACATCCACAAACTCACCCAGATTAGCCACCTGACTATTGGCAATCAGCTCCAGACCGCGCTGGGGCCCGCGCAAGGCCAGGGAACCCGAGCCCTGCAAATGCATGCCCTGAGCGCTAAGCGAAAAATTCTCCAGCCGCCACGTGGCCCCGGCGCCCGCCGGCTTACCCATGGCTTGCAAGGTGCCAAACCGTATGCCCTGAATCTGCAGGTCATCCACCTTTAGCGAGATAGCCGGCAGGCTCAAATCATCTTCCGTCGGCACATCGGCATCGGGCCACGCCCAATCGGGCCGCTGACCATCAATATGCAAATGGGAAAAATGGGCGTTAAACAAACCGGCATAACGACCATCACGATGCTGCGCCTGAACCTGCCCCTGGGCCTGCCGGGCCTTCAAGCGCAGGGACACCCTGCCTGCAGCATCCTCGGTGCTTTCCAGCTCCAGCTGATCCAGCCTCTGTCCCCGTAACCATGCCTGGTCTGCATTCAGCTGCACCCGTTCCAGCAAGGGCAGCAAAGGACGAGCGGAAGGGGCCACGGGACTGCCATCCAGATTCTGGCCAAACTCCTGAACCACCTGTTCCCACGCATCCAGATCCATGCGATCGTAGCGACTACGCAGTTCCAGACCACGTCGAGGCCATGTCACCCATTCTGGCGTTCCCATGCTGCCACTGTGGAAGTAGCTGCCCTGGCGCGAGCCTTGAGCGTGGAGCAAATTGAGCAAAAAGGTCTGCCTGTCTCTCAGACTGATCTGCAAGCGATCCATTTTGGCGGCAGAATCACTGCTCCAGTCCGCTTTCAATTGGGCTGCCCGTTCAGCCGGCTTCTGAAAAGGTTCGGGCAAATTCAATGCCAGCCCCTTCAGGTCGGACTCTGCCCCCAAGGAAAACGCTCCCTTGGCATCCAGTTTCATCAGCACGCTATAGGCTGTCTGACCCTGCAGACGCTGCAAGCCTTTCAACCCCAGATACTGCTCCAGGCCTTGCGAGGTCAGGGTGCCGCTCAGGCGCAGGCCAGGCCTACCTGGCTCCAGTATTCCCTGGATCTGCGCATCTCCTCCCAGCAGCCTGCCCGTCAAGGTCTGGGCGCTGACCCCCTTCTCATTAAAGGCCAGCTCCCCTTTCAATGCCGTCAAAGGGGGAGCCTCGGGCATGAACTGAAACTTGCCATCCTTCATCTGGATCAGGCCCTGGACCTGCGCATCGTCGGCATTGTCCAAAGGAATCTGCAATGTGATGGGCACCGTCCAGTCTCCCATCACCCGGCTGTCAGCCAGCAACCCATCTAACAGATCATTCAAGGGAGACTGATGCACCAAGGCCAGATAACTGCCGGCCGGCGCCTGCGACACCCCTTCCAGGGTCAAGACACTGTCTTGCTCCAGGGAGCGAATGTGGGTCTGAATATCACGCATGACGATATCCTGCTGCTGGGCAATAGGCATGCGAGCCTGCTGCGCCAGAATATCCAGATTGTCGTTATGCATGCGAATGCTGCCCTGCACGCCTTCCAGCCGAGGCCAGGCCAGACGCTGGGGGCGGGCCGGCTGATAATCCACAATCCCCTTATCCAGCGCACCGGCCACTTCAAACTGACCATCCTCCGGATTCAGACCGTAGGGAAAGGTATCCAGCCCGCCCCGTAGCCGAATCGTGCCCTGGGTGACAGCGCCTTGCACCAGCCCCGCCTGCATCCATTCACGCGCCAGAGGATTCACCGTCAAGGGCAGATAGTTCACTAAAGCGGCCAGATTCAGGTACTGGAATTGCCCTGTCCAATCCGCCACACCGGCCTCAAACTGGCCGTCCTCACGCCAGTTGCCGGACAGTTGCGCATCCAGATCCGCATTGCGCACATTTACCATCATCGTATTCAGGCCCAGTCTGGCCAGCTCATCGCGATGTGCTGTGCCCTGCGCTTTTAGCTGATCCACACCCACATGCTGAGCAAACAGGTCTGGTATCCGCAAGCCCAAGCCATCCATCGTCACCGCCCACTGCACATCGTCACTGGCTTTGCCCTGGACCAAGGCCTGCATATCGCTCAGGCTGCCTTCCAGCTCCACAACGGCATGCTCCAGCTGGACCCGCTCCTCATGCTCGGTGCGCACGGCAAGATCACGCAGTTGAGCCAACAGTTGCATCTGAATGGACGGGGCCGCGTCGGCTTGGCTGGCTTGGGCATGCAGATCCACCCAAGCCCTGTCCAGAGCCGCAGGGATGTCCAACCAGGGACGCAAGGCCGGCGTATCCACTGCCTTGGCCTGCACCGTCATTTCCCAGGGCAAGCCCATCACGTCCACATGCTCGGGCAAACGACGCTGGCCTTGCACCCGCAAGGCCAGGGCGACGGACTCGCCCAGATTGGTCGGCAAGGCCGTGGCCAGACTGACCTCATGCCAGCCCTGGCGATAGCCGATCTGCAGTTCAATGGACGGCAGATTCAAGGCCGGTGCGCCCCGCAAATCATCCTGCCATTGCAAGGAAGTACCCTGGATACGAACGCCCCGCTGTTGCAGCAGCCAACGAACCGGACCTTGCCAGGCCTGGGGGCTGGTATCGACGCTATCGTCGTTCATATCCAGCCTTTGTCCCATCACCAGAATCTGGCCCTGGGAATCGCGCCGTATGGGTATGGTCAAACCCTGCACATCGAGCTGGCGCAGCTGCAGCGAGCCGCTAAAGAGCGATTTCCAGCTGATGACGGCCTGCAAGCTGGGCAACTGCAACATAGGCGCCTGGCCCGGTTCGGCCACGGACAGCTGGGTTATGGACAGATGCGGGTTCCAGCCCTGCCAGCTGCCTTTTAACTCTTGCATCTGGACGTGCAGGCCGGTTTGCTCGGTGATTTTCTGCTCCAGATACGGACGCAGATTATCCAGTTGGGGAACGAGCAGGTAGCGCACGCCAACCAGGCCCAGCATCAGCGCAAAATAGAGCAATAGCGCCAGTCGCACAAGCCCTCGAACTACCATGCATTCAATTCCCGAGTATAGTTAAATGCGGCCATTTCCGGCCCAGTCAGACAAGTGATCCCACTTGCCGTCTTCCCTTCTCCGAAAAACCTCTTATCGTATGAGCCAGTCCATTATATTGAAGCCCGTGATGCAATGGTCCGGCCCCTTGCGTCGAAAAGTAAACGCTCAGCCACAATTTGGCACCTGGCTGCAAGAGCAGGCCCAGCACCCTGTCACCCCCGCTCTCATTGCTCAATGGTATCGGACTTTACTGCCCGAGCCCGACAATGATCGCCTGGCACAAGTGCGCCAGGCCTTGCGTCAACTGCGGGAACGCGTCTTTCTGGTGCTGATGATCCGGGATATCAATGGCCTGGCTCCGCTTGAAGAAGTCATGCTGGCCATGAGCAGCCTGGCCGATCTGGCAGTGGCGCAGGCCTATGAAACCGTGGCAAGGCAACTGGCCGAGATGCACGGCACCCCAAAAAATCCGCACACTGGCCTGCCCCAGGAAATGATTATTCTGGGTATGGGCAAGCTGGGCGGGGGGGAATTAAACGTCTCCTCGGATATTGATCTGATCATGCTCTACGACGAAGACGGCGAAACCGAGGGTCGCCGCCCGCTGAGTCATCATGAGTTCTACGGCAAGGTCACCCAGCGCATGATGCCCGTGCTGTCCGATACCGATGCTTTTGGACAGGTGTTTCGCACCGACCTGCGTCTGCGACCGGATGGCGACTCCGGACCACTGGCCTGGAGTATGCAGGCGCTGGAGAATTATCTGGTCAACCAGGGACGGGAATGGGAACGCTACGCCTGGATCAAAGCACGGCCCATCAAGGCACAGGCGTTTGAAGGCAGCCGCTGTGCGGCCGATATCCATCACTTCGAGGCCTTGCGTACGCCCTTTGTTTACCGCAAGTACTTCGATTTTGATGCCTTGTCTGCCCTGCGCGGCTTGCGGGAACGAATTCGCCAGGACTGGACACGCCGGGCCCTGAATCGCAATGGCGTGGAAACCTGGCACAACATCAAGCTGGGCGATGGCGGTATTCGGGAGATCGAATTCGTGGTCCAGCTCAATCAGCTGATACGTGGTGGCCGACAGCCTTCCTTGCAAACACCCAGTCTGCACAAGGCCTTGGAAGGCCAATGCGCGGCTGGCCTGCTCGATCAGGAAGTCTGCGACCAACTGCTGGCGGCCTACACCTTCTTGCGACGGGTCGAACACCGCTTGCAGTATCGGGAGGACGAGCAGACTCATTTGCTGCCGCAGGACGATGCGTTGCGCAGCGAGCTGGCTGCCACGCTGGGGCTGAGCCTGGCCGAGTTTGATGCGCAGCTGGGCCAGCACAGAAAATTTGTCTCGCATACCTTCCGCAACGCTTTTCGCCTGGCAGGCATGGGCGAAGAAGCAAGCGCCGAGCCCGCTGCGGCCGCCCCCCCGGTCGCGGAAATCAGCGCCCAGCAAGATCAGGCCTTGCAGCAGCGCATTGAACAGTTGCGTCAGGCGCTGCTGAACAGCCACCGTCTGCGCAGCCTGCCCAATGCCAGCCTGGACCGCGTGCAGCGTCTGATTCCCTTGGCCGAGGACTACGCCTACCGCTCGGAACACCCGGAAGTGACCGCCACCCGGCTATTTAATCTCATCGAGCTGATTGCCCAGCGCAGTGCCTATCTGGCCCTGCTGGCCGAGTACCCCGACACCCTGGCCCGTGTCGCCCGGATCGTCTCTGCCAGTCCGTGGGCCGCCCAATATCTGGCGCAATACCCCCTGCTGCTCGATAGCCTGATCGAATGGCATTCACTGATGGAAATTCCCGACTTTCCCGCGCTGTCCGAGCAAATGCGTCGGGACCTGGACGCCTGCCGACTGCCCGACGGGCAGGCCGATGTGGAACAGCAAATGAACATGATGCGGGACTGGCAGCATCAGATCACCTTCCAGTTGCTGGCCCAGGATCTGGAGGGCGTGCTGACGGTTGAGGCGCTGGCTGACCAGCTCTCAGCCCTGGCCGATATGATGCTGGCGGAGACATTGGAACGCACCTGGCCCCTGACGCGCCCCCGCAGCCTGGGCCCTGAACACGACACCCCGCCACGTTTCGCGGTTATTGCCTATGGCAAGCTGGGCGGCAAGGAAATCGGCTACGCCTCGGACCTGGATCTGGTGTTTTTGTACGACGACCCCAGCCAGGACAATGTAGAGCGCTACATCAAGCTGGCGCGCCGCATGACCAGTTGGTTGTCAGCGATGACCTCCTCCGGTCGGCTCTATGATATTGACCTGCGATTGCGCCCGGATGGCGATGCTGGTTTGCTGGCCGTCAGCGTGGATGCCTTTGAACAATACCAAACCCGCAGCGCCTGGTCGTGGGAGCATCAAGCCATCACTCGCGCCCGCTTTGTCACGGGCGATACGCAGATCAAACAACGGTTTGACGAAATCCGCCGCTCCATCTTGCTGATGGAGCGCGACCGTCGTAAATTGCGCGCGGATATTCTGGATATGCGTGACAAGATCAGTGCCGGGCACCCTAATCGCAGCGAACTATTTGACCTCAAGCACGACCGTGGTGGCATGGTGGACGTGGAGTTCATCACCCAGTATCTGGTGCTGTGCTATAGCCGTGAACACCCCAGGCTGCTGGAAAATCTGGGCAATATCGCCTTGCTGGGCATAGCTGCGCAAGCTGGTCTGATTGCCGTGGACCACGCCCAGGACGTGGCCGATGCCTATCGCGCGTTGCGCCGCCGCCAGCACGCCCTGCGCCTGGAGGGAGCGGAAAAAGCGCGTGTCCCCCTCACCGAGCTGACTCGGGAGCGACAAGCGGTCACCCGACTCTGGGACGAAGTACTGGGGTACTAAGGCAACAGATTGATTTCACTAAATATTGCCAAGAATCTACAATAGGCACATCGATTTATTGTGCGGCCGACTCGGCACGCCGTTTTTCCCGGATTCAGATTCATGTCCACTCAGCTCAATCGCCCCGTTTTAACCCTGCCGGAAAAACGCGAGAAACTGCTGTTGCATTCTTGCTGTGCCCCCTGTTCAGGCGAGGTCATGGAGGCACTGCACGCCTCAGGGATCGAATACACCGTTTTCTTCTACAACCCCAATATTCACCCCGTGCGCGAGTACGAGTTGCGCAAACAGGAAAATATCCGCTTTGCCCAGCAGCACGGCATCGAGTTCATTGACGCCGACTACGACGTGGACAACTGGTTTGAACGCGTACGTGGCCTGGAACACGCGCCTGAGCGTGGCGAGCGCTGCACGGTCTGCTTTGACATGCGTTTTGAGCGCACGGCCCTGTACGCCCATGAGCATGGCTACGACGTTATTTCCAGCGTCTTGGGTATTTCGCGCTGGAAAGACATGAACCAGATCAACGATTGCGGCGAACGGGCCGCAGCCCGTTACCCGGAGATGAAGTACTGGACTTATAACTGGCGCAAAGGCGGCGGCTCGCAACGCATGCTGGAAATCAGCAAGCGCGAGAACTTCTATCAACAGGAATACTGCGGCTGTGTGTATTCGCTGCGGGACACCAACCGCCACCGTCGATCCCAGGGCCGCCCGCGCATCGAGATCGGCGTGAAGTTCTATGGCAAGGATGAACTGGACCTGACGCCTCCCCCGGCGGCTGCTCCAAAGTCCGCTTGATCGAACAAGTCCCTCCGGACACGCGCACAGTAAAGAAGTTGGCACCCAAACAGCTTCCCCGAGCTTGAACAGCGATTATGCAAGTGTCCGTTCGTCGGTTCGGCCCCCAGAGCCGATACGAGGATGGCGACCGACCCCCTCTTTCAGGGATCCGCTCAATCTGTTCTCACCAGTGTATCTGCGAACGGGGCACCCAAGGAAAAAGCGCCTTAGTTACCTAAGGCGCTTTTCTTTTGCACTCTGGCTGGCGGTGTTACAACCTGATTCCTACCAGCACAGCCACATGCTGCTTTACTGGATGCTGCGCGTAAATGTGAACTCGCCATCCTTCCAGTCCACAGGCACCACATCTTTAGGACCAAATCGGCCTTCCAGAATCAGGCGTGCCACCGGATTTTCAATGTGCTGTTGAATAGCACGCTTCAACGGACGTGCGCCAAACACGGGGTCAAATCCGGCCTTGGCCAATTGCGCCAAGGCAGCATCACTGACTTCCAGATGCATGTCACGCTGAGCCAAACGCTGATCCAAACGCTCGAGCTGGATGCGCGCAATAGACTCAATGTGCTCTGCCTCCAGACCGTGGAACACGACCACCTCGTCAATGCGGTTCAGGAATTCAGGACGGAAATGCTGTTTCACTTCCTCCCATACCACTTCCTTGATCACATCGTACGGCTCACCCGACAAACGCTGAATATGCTGCGAACCCAGGTTCGAAGTCATGATGATCACCGTGTTGCGGAAGTCCACCGTACGGCCCTGGCCATCGGTCAAACGACCATCGTCCAGCACCTGCAAGAGCACGTTAAAGACGTCGGGGTGTGCTTTCTCTACCTCGTCCAGCAAAATCACCGAATAAGGTTTGCGACGCACGGCCTCGGTCAGGTAACCCCCCTCCTCATAGCCCACGTAGCCAGGAGGCGCACCGATCAAGCGGGCCACCGAGTGTTTCTCCATGAATTCGCTCATATCGATACGAATCATGTGATCCTCGGAGTCAAAGAGGAAGTTGGCCAATGCCTTGGTCAACTCGGTCTTGCCCACACCAGTTGGCCCCAGGAACAGGAAGGAACCATATGGGCGGGACGGATCAGACAGACCCGCACGCGAGCGACGGATGGCATCCGACACCAACCGTACTGCTTCACCCTGACCGACCACACGCTTATGCAGGTAGTCTTCCATCTGCAAGAGCTTTTCACGCTCGCCCTGCATCATCTTGGACACAGGAATACCGGTTGCACGCGAAACCACTTCCGCGATTTCCTCGGCACCGACCTGCGTACGCAACAGGCGCGGCTTGTCCTGATCAGCCTTGTCCATATTGGCTTCGGCCGCTTTCAAGCGCTCTTCCAGCTCGGGCAGCTTGCCATATTGCAGCTCGGCCAATTTGTCGAACTGGCCCTTGCGTTGCAGCTCGGCCATTTCGGCACGCACCTTCTCGATTTCCTCTTTAACGACTTGCGAGCCCTGGACCGCTGCTTTCTCAGCTTTCCAGACCTCCTCGTAGTCGTTGTACTCGCGCTGCAGCTTTTCCATCTCATCGTTGATGGCCTGCAAGCGACGTTGAGACGCCTCGTCTGTATCCTTGATAACTGCTTCGCGTTCGATCTTCAACTGAATGATGCGGCGATCCAGCTTGTCCATGACCTCGGGTTTGGAGTCGATCTCCATACGAATGCGGGCTGCCGCCTCGTCAATCAGGTCGATAGCCTTATCGGGCAGGAAGCGATCCGTAATGTAACGCTGCGACAGCTCGGCCGCCGCCACAATGGCCGGGTCAGTAATCGCCACACCGTGGTGCAGTTCGTAGCGCTCCTGCAAACCGCGCAGGATCGCAATGGTGGACTCCATATCGGGTTCGTTGACCAGCACTTTCTGGAAGCGACGCTCCAGGGCGGCGTCTTTCTCGATGTACTGGCGGTACTCGTTCAAGGTCGTGGCGCCAATGCAATGCAGCTCGCCCCGTGACAGAGCAGGCTTGAGCATATTGCCCGCGTCCATGGCGCCTTCCGCCTTGCCCGCGCCCACCATGGTGTGCAGCTCGTCAATGAAGACAATGGTTTTGCCATCATCCTTGGACAGCTCTTTCAAGACCGCTTTCAGGCGTTCCTCAAACTCACCACGATATTTGGCACCAGCCAGCAAGGCAGCCAGGTCCAGCACCAGGACACGCTTGCCCTTCAGGGTCTCGGGCACTTCATTGTTCACGATACGCTGGGCCAGACCTTCCACAATCGCCGTCTTGCCCACCCCGGGCTCACCAATCAGTACCGGATTGTTCTTGGTACGACGCTGCAGAATCTGGATGGTGCGACGAATTTCGTCGTCACGACCAATCACCGGGTCCAGCTTGCCCAGGCGGGCCCGCTCGGTCAGGTCAGTCGTATACTTTTCCAGCGCTTCCCGGTTGCTGTCCCCTTCAGCGTCATTCACATTGCTGCCACCGCGCACGGCCTCGATGGCCGCTTCAAGCGCACGGCGCTGCAGACCGGCATCGCGCAGGGCGCGACCGGTCTCGCCTTTATCATCGGCCAGGGCCAACAAGAACAGCTCGCTGGCGATATAGGTATCGCCCCGCTGCGCGGCTTCCTTGTCGGTTTTGGCCAAGGCAGCCTGCAAGGCGGAACTGAGCTGCTGCTGCCCCTCCGCCCCTTGCACCTTGGGCAAGTTGGAAATCAGACGATTGAGTTCATTTTCCAGACGGGGAATGGCCACCCCCGCACGGGCCAGCAAGCTGCCCGTGCCCGAGTCCGCATCCGCCAACAAGGCAACCAGCACGTGAGCCGGTTCGAGGTAAGGGTTATCTTCGCGAACAGCCAGGCTCTGCGCATCGGCCAGAGCCTGTTGAAACTTCGTTGTCAATTTATCGATTCGCATAGAATTTTCACTTGAGAAAATATGCGATAAGCTAAAGCAAACAGTTACTCAATACTGTTTGCCCAGATCTCGCAACAAATAACAGGATGAATTGAAGATAAGGACAAAAACCAAGTATTCAAGTGTTTGGATCGCTTTTAAACAACAACCCGGCAAAGGCAGACTGAGTGCGCCATACACGGCGTCCCTAGCGGCTTACTGCGCACCGCGAGCCTTAAGAACTAAACATATTAAGGATTAGCGGGAATAACAACCAATAAAAAGCTACAATTACACTTGATTTGACTCAAAGATTTAGCGTTTCGCCATCTGACATTATTCCTTATGCAAAAACGTATCTCGGTTACTGCTGACTCCATACGCTGCTCCAGCTGTATGCTCAATGAGGTATGTCTACCTCTTGGGATGCCTAAGCACGAAATGGAGCGGCTGGACGAACTGGTCAAGGAGCGCATCCGCATCCCGAAAGGCGGCGTGCTGTTCCGGCTGGCCGACTCGGTCGAAGGAATCTATGGGTTGCGCTCTGGCTCAATCAAGATGCAATTGGAAGATTCCACCGGCCACATCCAGATTACGGGCTTTTTGTTACCAGGGGAAATCCTGGGCATGGACAGCCTGGTTGAAAATCGCCATGTGTCCCATGCCATCGCTTTGGAAGACAGCGAAGTCTGCGTCATTCGTCTGGATGATCTGGACCGCCTCTCTGCCCAGTTGCCCATCTTGCAGCAACAATTCCGTCGCCTGATGAGCAAGGAAATCAACCGCGCCCATCAGTTGATGTTGACGCTCGCCGGACTGCGTTCCGAGCAGCGTCTGGCTGCTTTCTTGCTGAACCTGTCCCAGCGCTTGTCGCTGCTTGGCTACTCCCCCTACGAATTCATTTTGCGCATGAGCCGCGAAGAAATTGGCAATTTCCTGGGCTTGACACTGGAAACGGTCAGCCGCCTGTTCTCACGCTTTGCGCGTGAAGGCCTGCTGAAAATTTCCCAACGTGAAGTTCACCTGCTCGATCTGGCTGCCCTGCGCACGCTGGCCGGCACCGAATGCGATTAAGCCGGACGGCTCCACTGCAAAGCAGGTAAGCCGCCCCTGACAGGCTTGCGCGACCTGCACGCGTTCCCAGACAACAAGCCCAAAAAAAAGCACATGCTGTTTAGCATGTGCTTTTTTTATGGCCAGACCAGAGCTTGGGTCAGTCCAGACTATCTGCCGGTTCAGCCAATGCCGCAGGCGAACCGGAGGACATGTACAAACTAAGCGCACAGGCCACTGCGGCAGCCAGCCAGAACAGGAAAAACGCCACCGTATAAAAGGCCAGTCGATCTACTTGCATATGTCCAAGCACAACGATGTCCAACGGGTCCACCAAAGCAAACACGATTGCACTGAGCACCCCGGCAACCAGGAATGAAGGCCACAGTATCCACATCAACGATCGGATGGTCATTCGTACCCCCTTCTTGAACGGAAACATACTTCTCTCAACCCTAGCGTAACGGTGAAACGACTACATTTAGTGCTGCTCGGGGGCAGACTCTACCTTGCTGACAACCAGACCCTGCTTGACCCCGCCATCGGTAATGCCTTGATTACTGAAATTCTGGAAGGCCAGCACAATCGTAATGACGCAGCCCACGATAGCCAGAGCCGGCCCCGCCATCAACAACCAGGGCCACGGCTCACGCCACCAGGGTCCACTGTCCTTTGATTCGTCCATGTTTTGCTCTTTATAAAATTACTGAGGAATGTAAAAACTACTGCGTTCGGTCACGTACGTCTTGCGGCCATCCTCGTGCTCGCCCACCGCCTGAATGGAAATATCATACAGGCCCGGCTTGGCACTACTAATTGGGACTTGCACCACGACAGGCAGCAGTCTATTGCCAGCAGGCGCCACCCGGATATGATCCTGGCCATTCTCGGTCAAGTGAATGCGCGCCCCTTCCAGCCCGGTAACGGATAACTGCAGCTCCATAGCCTCTTCCGAGGTATTGATCACCTGCAGACGGAACACGTTCTCAATCATGCCCCCCGGCACTTCACGGCCCAGGGCACCGCGATCACGAATGACGTCAACCCGCATCGGCGTGCGCGTGGCCAGGGTATAGACAAAGGCGCCACAGATTACGGCCAGAATCAGAATGTACGACACCACACGCGGGCGCAGCATCCGACGGCGTACCTGAGACTGGGTCATGCGCTCTTTGATGGCCCGCTCGGAGGTATAGCGGATCAGGCCCTTCTCGTACCCCATCTTGTCCATCACCTGATCACAGACGTCCACACAGGCACCACAGCCAATGCACATGTATTGCAGCCCGTCCCGGATATCAATGCCGGTCGGACAGACCTGGACACAAAGGCTGCAGTCCACACAGTCACCCATGCCGGCTTCTTTGTGGTCAATCTTGCGAGATCGTCCGCCGCGGGTTTCACCCCGCACGAAGTCGTAGGTCACCACAAAGGTATCGCTGTCCACCATGGCGCTTTGAAAGCGTGCATAGGGGCACATGTACTTGCAGACCGCCTCACGCATGAAACCCGCGTTACCCCAGGTGGCAAAGGCGTAGAACAACAGCCAGAACCACTGCCAGGGTCCCAGAGACAGATTGATCAGCTCGCCACCGAGCTCGCGGATAGGCGCAAAATAGCCGATGAAGGTAAAGCCGGTCCACAAAGCAATCACAATCCACAAAAAGTGCTTGGTTGCTTTGAGACGTAATTTTCTGGCATTCCAGGCTTGCTCATCCAAGCGGATACGTGCCAGGCGATCCCCTTCCACCTTGCGCTCGACCCACATGAAAATTTCAGTGTAGACCGTTTGCGGACAGGCGTAGCCACAGAACAGGCGGCCTGCCATGGCGGTGAAAAGAAACAGGGAAAAGGCCGATATCAGGAGCAGCACCGTCAGGTAGATCACGTCCTGAGGCCACAGAATCATGCCAAAAATGTAGAACTTGCGCTCCAACAGGTCAAACAGCACAGCCTGACGCCCATGCCATTCCAACCAGGGCAGACCATAGAAAATGATCTGCGTGAAATACACCATCCAGATCCGCCAGCGGGCGAAAACGCCCTTGACGGATCGTGGATAGATTTTACTGCGTACATCGACCAGCGCCTTCTCGACTTGCGGAGAGGTTCCACCCGCTCCCTTGGTGTTACGTGGAGGTTGCCACTTGGGCACATTTCCCTGCGCGTTATCAGCGCCGGGTTGGGAAGAATCGCTACTCATTGCAAGTCCTGAAGGCGTCAGATCAATTTAAAACACATTAGTTGGCCTGGGCAGGCTCGGCATTATTGGACAAACCCCAGACCCAACCGGCCAACAAACGAATCTGCTCGGGAGTCAGTGTGCCCTTTTGTGCCGGCATCTGGTTGGTGCGGCCCTGCAAGACTGTCTGCACAATCGTGGCTTCGGAACTGCCATACAGCCAGTAGTCATCAGTCAGGTCAGGGGCGCCCAACAAGGTGTTGCCCTTGCCATCAGCGCCGTGACAGGCAAAACATGCACTGTCATACACGCGTTTGCCAGCGACCAGCCGCAAAGGATCTGCTGCCAGGCCAGACAAGGAGCGCACGTACTGGGCCACATCCGAGGCTTCAGCAGGAGTGAACTGGGCTTGTGGCGGCATCATGCCGGTACGGCCTTCCGTAATGGTGTGCAGAATCTGCTCGGGTTCACCGCCCCACAACCAGGCTTTGTTGGCCAGGTTGGGAAAGCTGGGGGAACCTTGGGCATCCGATCCGTGGCATTGGGCGCAGTTGTTCAGAAACAGGCGCTGGCCGATTTCCCGGGCTTCCTGATCGCGAGCGATCTCTTCGATGGGCATGTCACGGTAACGGGCATAAACCGGCTCCAGGCGAGCATTGATCTCGGCCTGTTGCTGTTTGACCTGCTGGCCCGCGGTAAAGCCCAGCGTGCCCTTGAAACTGCCCAGGCCGGGATACAGCACCAGATAACCCAGAGCAAACACACACAGACCGATGTACATCACGGTCCACCAGCGAGGCACCGGTGTATTGAGCTCTGTCAGATCACCGTCCCAGACGTGACCGGTCTCTTCTACATCGACTGTTTTGCCCAGAAATGCACGCTGGGTAAACAGCAACCACAAACAAAATATGATGCCAAGCAAGGCAATGCCGGAAATCCAGAGGCTCCAGCCATTATTAAAAAAGTCACTCATTCGGAACCCCCAGGGTTTTTATCGTTGCTTCCCTCGTCGGGCAAGGCGAAAGGCAGAAGCGCGGCTTCTTCGTTGGCCTGGCGGCGTCCCCGAGAGAACGCCCACCAGCAAATTCCAAGGAAGGTCGCCATCGCCAAAACAGTCATGACACCGTTGATGATGGCTACCATTTAGAAGCTCCCCTGCTCCACAGCCTTGGCAGCTGCGTCGCGACTGGCCACGCCCAGGCCCTGCAGATAGGCGACAACCGCGTCTTCTTCGGTCTTGCCTACCAGCTGCTCGGGAGCGGCATCAATTTGTTCTTGCGTGTAGGGCACGCCCAAGGTGCGCAGCACCTTCATGCGGTCCTGGATATTTGCACCTTCCACCGAGTTTTTCTGCAGCCATGGGTAGGCAGGCATATTGGACTCTTTAACTACATTGCGTGGATTGCGCAGGTGGATGCGGTGCCACTCATCGCTGTAGCGCTGACCGACGCGAGCCAGATCAGGACCGGTACGTTTGGAACCCCACAGGAAGGGGTGGTCGTAGACGGACTCCCCTGCCAGCGAATAGGGGCCGTAACGCTGCACTTCGGATTGCAGCATGCGGATTTGCTGCGAGTGACAGCCCACACACCCTTCACGGATGTAGATGTCACGCCCCATCAGTCGCAAAGGCTCGTAGGGCTCAATCCCTTCAGTGGGCTGCGTCGTCGAGTGTTGAAAGAACAAAGGAACGATCTGCACCAGACCCGCGAAGGAAATCACCAAAATACTCAGGATGATCAGCAGCCCGGTATTTCTCTCGATCGTGGCGTGCGAAAAGCGCTTATTAGTGTCATTAGCCATGATTTACTCCTTAGGCCAGCAAGGTGGTTGGGCCCACCAGCGCTGGGTCACGGGCATCCGGATTTTTCAGAGGCACAACGGGATTGATATTTTTCTGACCTGCACGAACGGTCAGGAACACGTTCCAGGACATCAGCAAGATACCAGCCACAAAGAAGGCGCCGCCCAAGGCCCGGATCGCGTAGAAGGGGTAGGTTGCCTTCACCACTTCCACAAAGCTGTAGGTCAAGGTGCCGTCCACACCGGTTGCACGCCACATCAGGCCCTGCATCACGCCAGCAATCCACATGGCGGCGATATACAGCACCACGCCCAGAGTCGCCAGCCAGAAGTGCAGGTCGATCAAACGAGGACGAGCCATTTCAGTGCGACCGTACAGGCGCGGAATCAGGTAATACAGAGAGCCGAAGGTAATCATGGCAACCCAGCCCAGCGCGCCGGAGTGCACGTGGCCCACGGTCCAGTCGGTGTAATGCGACAGCGCGTTCACCGTACGGATTGCCATCATGGAACCTTCAAACGTGGACATGCCGTAGAAGGACAAAGCCACCACCATGAATTTCAGAATCGCGTCGGTACGCAGCTTGTGCCAGGCGCCCGACAAGGTCATGATGCCGTTGATCATGCCGCCCCAGGAGGGAGCCAGCAAAATCAGGGAAAACGCCATGCCCAGGGACTGTGTCCAATCTGGCAGGGAGGTATACAGCAGGTGGTGAGGACCGGCCCACATGTAGGTAAAGCCCAGCGCCCAGAAGTGAACGATGGACAGACGGTAAGAATAAATGGGACGGTTAGCCTGTTTGGGGATGAAGTAGTACATCATGCCCAGAAAGGACGTGGTCAGGAAAAAGCCCACGGCATTATGGCCGTACCACCACTGAACCATGGCATCCTGCACACCGGCGTAAGCCGAGTAGGACTTCATGAAGCTGACGGGCAACTCCAGGTTGTTGAAAATGTGCAGAACAGCGATCGTGACGATGTAAGAACCGAAAAACCAGTTGGCCACATAAATGTGACGCACCCGGCGCTTGACGATCGTGCCAAAGAACACAATGGCATACGCCACCCAGACCAGCGTGATCAGGATGTCGATGGGCCACTCCAGTTCGGCGTACTCTTTGGAGCTGGTGTACCCCATAGGCAGGGTGATGACCGCTGCCACCAGCACGGCTTGCCAACCCCAGAAGGTAAAGGCAGCCAGCTTGTCGCAAAACAAACGGGCCTGACAGGTACGCTGTACCACATAGTAGGAAGTGGCAAACAAGCCCGTCCCACCAAAGGCGAAAATCACAGCGTTCGTATGCAATGGGCGCAGACGCCCAAAACTAAGCCACGGTGTGTCGAAATTGAGTTCTGGCCAAATCAACTGCAAGGCAATAAAAAGACCTATTGCCATGCCGATGACGCCCCAAAATACGGTCATGATGGCGAATTGCCTGACAATCCCGTAATTGAAGACTTCGGCGTTATTTCCGACTGCATCGGAAGTGCCCATTTGCTTCCCCTAAACAAACATTGTTAATACAAGCGACAACAAGATACATGATCCAGCAAGTCGGTAATCCGCTACTTGATGCTTATCAAAAAACTTCGGAAAGCACGCACTCACACGTGTTTCCGCCCCGCAGACTGTGTGTCGCCGACCATTTGCAGGACTAAAACCGGGAGGTCAGGTATCTGGTGGGCGCTCTGTCCCTGCAGGACTCGCTGTGGAGTCATCATCGAGCAAGATGGAGTCCGCCGCATTGCCGGTATCCTCAAACTGACCGGCAAAAATAGCCCACCAGAATGAAATACCAATGACAACGACCAGAAAGATGGAGATGGGGATCAGGACCAGCAAAGAGCCAAACATATCAGCCCTGCCTTGCCGCCGGGCCTGTCCACTGGGCAGGCACCATGCGGGTGCGGCTGCGGTAGATACGCCAGGAGTTGGCCGCTACGGCCAACGACGATACCAGCATGCTGACAGCCGCCAGCCAGGGAGCCACAATGCCCATGGCAGCCAGCGGTGTCATCAGTAAATGCCAGGCAATGGAACCATAGAGATTTTGACGGGCGATGCGACCGGTTTGCTGGGTCAACTGCACAACTTCAAATTCATTCTGAGCGGGTCGGGCCAGCAAACTGGCATGTGCCGAGGCGACGGCCGACGGCACGGACATGGACATGGCACAGGGACAGCTCATGACCAACATGGCGACCACCACAGGCACAACGTGCGAGGGGTCTATCCAGTACCAGACCAGACCGAATGCAGCAGCCAACACCAGTTGAATACTGACAAACCAGAATGCCAAGGTATTCGCATGCCCTGTCACTGTCTGGCGAAAACGTTCTATCAGATCGTGGGACGCGGACTGGGTCACCGACTGGCGTGCGCAAAGCTCCAGATAGCGGGCCGTCAACAAAAAGGCCACGAACATCGTGACCGAGTCGTAATACACCTCGCCTTGCTGCATCCAGGTGTTGTACACACTGGGCAGGAACGCGCCCACAATCCCCAGCGCCACGGGTACATCCATACCGACGCGACCCTCAGACAGGCTTTTGAACGCGCCTTTTAGAATCGGCCAGGAACAGTACAGCACCACCGGCATGGTCAGACACAGCCCGGCCCAGTTCATGAGCACAATGACCTGCGACAGGGATTCAATATCCTCAGCTCGGGTGCTGAAGGAACGCATGTAGCCTGGAAACGCAAACATCATCACCTGCATGGCTGCCAGCCACGACAGGCCTAGACGGGCCAATGTATGACGCCGATGTGATCGCTGCTCGTCAGTGAGCGGCTTGGGGAGAGAAAAAATCGAATATGCGCGCATGGATGGACTATAAGCCACTGATATTTCTTCATTCTTGATTTAAATCAATACGACTTTGCTTCGATCCTTTATCGTTGTCCCTATGCATCTTGTTCAGGCCGTTACCCCCCCAACGCGGCGCTAACTGTTCAATGCTTTCAAGGCTGCTCATTGGCAGCCTTTTTTTTATGCGCGCCTGGACGCAAAGCTCACTTTTCAGGTCCCTTCATAAATCGCTTGCGCGGCCAAAGTCTACCATGTCTTGCACTAGGAAAACGCCTTGATTATCAAGACTTTCATGACAAAAGTAGCGTACCTTGAGAATACCAATCAATTCACTGACTATTGAGTCCTCAATCTTAAACGGGCAATCGCTCGGCAAGCCTTTTCAGACCGGCTTCCCCGCACAGTCTCTGACAGACAATGAGTCATCCAATCCCCCACTTTCTTAAGCGCACCGCCCACAAACTTTATATTTGAAATATGTAGCTTTTAAGCAAAATGACATGGGCAAAAAAAAGCAGCCCACCGACTGGAGCGTGCGGTGGGCTGCCTGCTATCGGAAAAGGGGCTATCTACCCTTTCCCGTCCTGCTTATGCCTCGGAAGCGGCAAACTGTTCGGCTTCGGTAGAGCCGGCCAGAGCCGTAGTCGAGGACTTACCGGCTTCCACTGTCTGAGTGACAGCATCAAAGTAACCCGTCCCCACTTCACGCTGGTGCTTCACAGCGGTAAAGCCCAATGGTGCAGCCGCGAACTCTTTTTCCTGCAGTTGAACGAAAGCGCTCATCTGGTTGCGGGCGTAGCCGTGGGCCAGTTCGAACATGCCGTAGTTCAGTGCGTGGAAACCAGCCAGCGTGATGAACTGGAACTTGTAACCCATGGCACCCAGCTCGCGCTGGAATTTGGCGATCGTGGCATCGTCCAGGTTCTTTTTCCAGTTGAACGATGGCGAGCAGTTGTAGGAC
This sequence comes from Alcaligenes ammonioxydans, assembly GCF_019343455.1. Classification (NCBI taxonomy): domain Bacteria; kingdom Pseudomonadati; phylum Pseudomonadota; class Betaproteobacteria; order Burkholderiales; family Alcaligenaceae; genus Alcaligenes; species Alcaligenes ammonioxydans. Next base: position 2,396,971 of record NZ_CP049362.1, read on the forward strand.
AGCAGCTTGCCAGGGAACTGACGGTGGATAGCTTCCGCAAAGCGACGAGCGTATTCCAGATCCGGCGTAGAAGTTTCGCACCAGACCAGGTCTGCGTAAGGAGCGTAAGCCAGACCACGGGCAATAGCTTGATCCAGACCGGCACGAGTACGGTAGAAGCCTTCCACTGTGCGTTCTTCCAGAATGAAGGGGCGATCGTATTCATCCACATCGCTGGTGATCAGGTCTGCTGCGTCCGCATCGGTACGAGCAACCAGAATGGTGGGAACGTCCAGGACGTCTGCCGCCAGACGGGCCGCGACCAGCTTGGACACCGCTTCACGCGTAGGCACCAATACCTTGCCACCCAAGTGGCCGCATTTCTTGGCTGATGCCAGTTGATCCTCAAAGTGAACACCTGCCGCACCCGCCACAATCATGGCCTTCATCAGCTCAAAGGCATTGAGCACGCCGCCAAAACCCGCTTCAGCGTCGGCCACAATAGGAGCGAAGTAATCGATGTAACCCTCATCGCCCGGGTTCACACCCTCCATCCACTGAATCTGATCGCAACGGGCCAGAGAGTTATTGATGCGACGCACCACCGAGGGCACCGAATTCACGGGGTACAGCGATTGGTCGGGGTACATTTCACCAGCGCTGTTGGCGTCGCCCGCCACCTGCCAGCCCGACAAGTAAATCGCTTTCAAGCCGGCCTTGACCTGTTGCATGGCCTGGTTACCCGTCAGTGCACCCAATGCGTTCACAAAGGGTTCCTGATTAATGGACTGCCACAGACGCTCTGCGCCACGCCGTGCCAAAGTGTGCTCCTCAACCAGAGAGCCACGCAAACGAATCACTTCCTCAGCGGTGTAACCACGCTTGATACCTTGCCAGCGCGGGTCTTCAGCCCAGCGTTTTTGCAAATTACGGATCTCAGTTTCTCGTGCATTCATGGTGAACTCCTAAGATGGATTTAACAGTGAACTAGATTGAACAGGATGACTACAGTCTACCCAAATGTTGCACCGCAACCATGTTTTCTATCTTATATAAGAGTAATTATTTTTTTGTTTTAAATCATATACATAAATAATTAATTTCGAGATATGAAATGCATTATCTGCTTATGAAATAAAAAACTGTGCACCGCGACAGTCGTTTTTTGCATACTGAGACAAGGATTTCACAATGTGGGATAATCGCCTGTATGCCTTCCGGTGAATGCGTGTTCGCTGCACCGGTTTCCTGTTTTATTTCTGCAGCACCTGCCCATGAGCAACACCTCCCCACTTAAAGATTCGCCGCTCGGACACGATGTGGTTTATCCCACACGTTACGATCCCAACGTCCTGTTTGGTATCGAGCGCTCGCTTAATCGTCAGGCCCTTGAGCTACCTGAACAATGGTATGGCGCTGATATCTGGAACGGTTACGAGGTCTCCTGGCTCAACCCCAAGGGCAAACCCGTGGTCGCCCTGGCCCGCTTTGTCATCCCCTGGAACAGCCCGCGCATTATCGAGTCCAAATCCTTCAAGCTCTATCTGAACTCATTTAATGATGAAGTCGTGCAGGACAGCGACAGTCTCGCTGGACGCATGGAGCAGGATCTGAGCGCCATAGCCGGCGCCCCTGTCCAGGTGACACTATGGCCCTTGAGCGCTCTGAGCGGTCAGACCATCGCCCAACTGGAAGGTCGGAGCATTGATGAGCTCGATATCAGCATCCAGGACTACACACCACAAAGCGGTTTATTGGCCTGCTTGCCTGACGCCCCGCTCGTGACCGAGTCGCTGGTTTCGGATTTACTCAAATCCAACTGTCCCGTTACGGGCCAGCCGGACTGGGGCAGCGTCCAAGTGCGTTATACGGGCCCTCAAATCGACCCCGCCTCTCTTTTACGCTATATCGTTTCGCTACGCCGCCACACGGAATTTCATGAGCATTGTGTGGAGCGTCTTTACAGCGATATCTGGCAAAGCTGCCAACCCGAACGTTTGCTGGTGTATGCCCGTTACACGCGGCGTGGGGGGCTCGACATCAATCCCTGGCGCAGCAGCCATGCAGATAGCGTGCAAGAGCCACGGCTGGCACGTCAGTAAGGTTGCAACTGGCAGGCGCACCTCCCGCTGACCTGTGCACCTTCCAGGGGGCGCCCCCTGCTTTCTGACAAAAAAGAAACCCCAAAATGCGATACGCTTTTGGGGTTTGTTATCAAGCGGTCTCGAGCCAAGCGGCAAAGGATACCGTCAGGCTTTCGCTTTAGTCGATCGGGTGACGGTGGACGCCACATAGACGGCCAGGCCCGCCGCAGTCCAGTATCCGATGGCCGCCCCATACCAAGGGGCCTGCGTCAGACCCACATCCAGCATCAATCCAAAACCCACCGGCGCCAAGGACGAGCCCACGTCCATGCCCGAATACACCAGGCCGTATACAGCCCCGGTCGCCCCCTTGGGCGTAACACGCCGTATCAGCATATCGCGCGAAGGCGAAGCAATACCCGAGCAAAACCCGGCTGCCCCCACAAAAAACAGAGCCATCGATGGCATCACCCAGCCTGCGCCCAGCACCAAAAGCAGCCCACCCGACACGCACAGGGACACAAATACAATCAGCTCAGAGCGTGGCGTGGTAGAAGCAATAAAACCGCCCACAAACATGCCTGCGGCAGACGCCAGCATAAAACCGGACAAGGCCGTACCCGCCACGACCTTATCGATACCGTAGGTGGTGTGCAGCATGGGGATGGTGTAATTCTGCACGACTGCCATGGCCGCCGTGGCAAAGGCAAAGAACAGGAACGCACCCCATAAAGAGGAACGGGACAACAACGTAGACAGCGTGGTCCAGACCGACTCCTTGCTTGGTGGACGCGCCGGCATCGACCCGGAGGCGGTGCGTCCAGCCAGTGCATCCCGGTTTACCAGAACAAGCACCAAAACAGCCGCAATCAGAGCGGCCGCCGACAGCACGGCAACACGCCAGTTGAAGTAAATGGTCAGCGTGGTGATAAAGACCGGCGTCAAGGCCCAGCCCAGGTTACCTGTCAAACCGTGAGCACTGAAGGCATGGCCCAAACGCGCCGGGCTGACACGGTGATTGAGAATGGAGTAATCCACCGGGTGAAAAACCGCATTGCCCACCCCGCCAATCAGGGCAGCCGCCAACAGCATGCCATAGCCATTGGCCGTTCCGATCAACAAGGCGGCCGCTACAAAGCAGGACAGGCCTACTTTCAGCACCGGCAAGGCCCCGATCCGGTCAACCAGAAAACCCGAAGAGGCCTGCCCAAAGCAGGACACCAGATAAAAAGCGGTGACCAAACCTCCCAACTTCAGAAAGTCATAACCGAACTCTTGCCCCAGGGAAATGTACAGCGTGGGCAAGATAAGTTGAAAAAAGTGCGAACTGGCGTGCGCGATACCGATCACGCCAATGACCTGCCAGTCCTGCGACCCGTCCGGTCCCGCCCCGGCCAGCGTCCTTGTCGATGAGTTAGTCATTTGTCTCACAGCTGCTTTTTCTTGATCTCAGGCCAGGCTTTTTGCAGGTAGTAGCACATGGACCAGACCGTCAGGACCGCTGCAACGATAATAAGAGCTTGCCCGATGATCCGTGTAGGCAGCCCCATGACAGGCGACCAGTACAACAGGCAGGGAATGGCAACCATTTGCGCGGCGGTTTTGAATTTACCCAAGCGATGAACCGCTACACTGCCGCTGGCGCCAATCTTGGCCATCCACTCCCGCAAGGCAGAAATGGTAATTTCACGACCGATAATAATCAGCGCGATAAAGGCGTCCACTCGCCCCAGATCCAGTAACACCAGCAAGGCGGCGCTGACCATCAGTTTGTCGGCAACCGGGTCCAGAAAGGCGCCAAACGAGGACGTCTGGTTCCAGCGTCGCGCCAGCCAGCCGTCGAACCAGTCGGTCGCAGCGGCAACGACAAAGACAGCCGCTGCCCACAGATCGCGCGTTTCGATGCTCAGCCAGTGTTCCGGCAAATAAAACAGGGCAACGATCAGGGGAATCAGGACGATACGAAGCCACGTCAGGGCAATGGGCAGATTTAAAGGCATAGCTTGGGTACCAACCTAATTTAAAACAACAAAGGCTCTCGCCTATCGTAAAGCATGATAAATACGTTCGGCCAGCTCCGTGGATATTCCATCAACCGCACTAAGCTCATCGATACTGGCATCGGCAACGCCACTAAAGCCCCCAAAGCGAGCCAGCAGACGCTGGCGACGCTTGGCGCCAATCCCATCAATATCCTCCAGACGCGACACGTTGCGCGTTTTGGCACGCTGAGCGCGCATGCCCGTAATCGCAAAGCGGTGGGCCTCGTCACGCACCTGGGCAACCAGCATCAAGGCAGCTGACTCCACGCCCAGGGCCACAGGCGGTCGATCATCGGCAAACACCAGGGTCTCCAGACCTACTTTACGCTTTTCTCCCTTGGCCACACCAACCAGAACATGAATGTCCAGGCCCAATTCGACAAAGACCTGCCGGGCGATCTCTACCTGCCCTTTGCCACCGTCGATCAGGACAATGTCGGGCAAAGGCGCCAGACCTTCGGCAACCCGCGAGAACCGTCGGTTCAGTACCTGGCGCATGGCTGCGTAATCATCACCGGGGGTGATGCCGGCAATGTTGTAGCGACGATAAAGGGAGTTCTGCATTTCGTGGTGCTTATAAACCACACACGAGGCCTGCGTGGCCTCCCCAGCCGTATGGCTGATGTCAAAGCATTCGATGTGCAACGCATCGAGCTGGGCCTCATCCAGGTCCAGTTGCAATACTTCGGCCAGAGCCCGGGTACGATCCGCACGGGCCGTCGATTCGCTCAAGACCCGGGCAAGCGCCAGGCCGGCATTCTTCGTTGCCTGTTCCAGCCAGATCTTGCGCACGCCTTGAGGGCGCACCACAATGCGCGCCTTCACACCGGTTTGCTCCGCCAGCAAAGGCATCAGATCAGGATCAGGCAGGGCGTGCGAGCAAACCAGCACGGGTGGCATGCGACGTTCCAGGTAGTGCTGGGCGATAAAGGCCGCAAGCACCTCGCTTGGGGTGTCATCGTTGATCTGGGTAGGGAAAAAGGCACGATCTCCCAGATGACGGCCCCCGCGCACCATGGCCAGGTTCACACAGAACTTGCCCCCGGCATTGAGGACCACAATAACGTCGACATCTTCCTTGCCCACCTGCTCCATGCTTTGCTGCTGCAACACGGCTGACAAGGCTTTCATCTGGTCGCGCAAAATCGCGGCCTGCTCAAAATCCAGCGAGTCCGAGGCCTGCATCATGCGCTCTTGCAACTCACTCAGGATTTGCGTGGTGTGACCATCCAGAAAGCTGATGGCGCGCTGCACATCCCGCTGATACTGCTCAGGCGAGATCAGATTGACGCACGGCGCCGAACAGCGCCCGATCTGATGCAGCAGACAGGGGCGACTGCGATTGGCGTAGACGCTGTCCTCACAGGTGCGCAACCGAAACACCTTTTGCAGGATCTGAATGGTTTCACGCACCGCCCAGGAGTTGGGATAAGGGCCAAAGAAATGGCCCTTCCCGCTGGTACTGCCCCGGTAATAGGCAATACGAGGCGCCTGGTGCGCGCTGATCATCAGGTAGGGGTAGGACTTGTCATCCCGGAAAAGAATGTTGTAGCGTGGCCGCAGACGCTTGATGAGGTTGTTTTCCAGCAGCAAGGCCTCGGCCTCGCTGCGGGTAACAGTCACCTCGATGCGCGCGACACGCGCCACCATATGGGCAATGCGGGGACTGCTCAGCGTTTTTTGAAAGTACGAGCTGACACGACGCTTGAGATCCCGCGCCTTGCCCACATACAGTACCTCGCCCTGTTCATCGAGATGCCGGTATACGCCCGGCAAATTCGGTAAATCAGACAGATAGGATTTTAGATTGAAGTCCGCGGGCATATTGATAGTGTTCATCCGCTTGCAAGGCGTCCCAATCCAAAGCGGGCGTGCTAGGCATGAGACGACGAATGCGGTTTTGCGATTCCTCGGAAATCGTGAAATCCAGGCGCGAGAGCAAGTCGTCGGCCAGATCAGGACGATTGCAGACCAGCACCATGTCGCAGCCCGCCCCCAAGGCCGCTTGAGCGCGTGCCAGGATGTCGCCCACAACGGTGGCGCCTTCCATGGTCAGGTCGTCGGAAAAAATGACGCCGTCATAGGCCAGGGCCTTGCGCAGCACACGCTGAATCCAGTATGGCGAGAAGCCGGCTGGCAGCGGGTCTACTTTGGAATAGATCACGTGTGCAGGCATTACGGAGGGCAACTGCAAGGTGCCAAGCCAACCGTAAGGGGCAGCATCCTCGTCCAGAATCTCTTCCAGTATACGGTCGTCCACGGGAATCTCGTGGTGCGAATCCGCCTCTACGCCGCCATGACCGGGAAAGTGCTTGCCGCAGGCAGCCATACCGGCCTTGTTCAAACCACGGATCAAGCCAGCGGCCAACATGGACACTGCCCGCGGATTGCGATGGAAAGACCGATCGCCAATAACCTTGCTGACTCCCCAGTCCAGATCCAGCACCGGCGTAAAGCTCATATCCACACCACAGGCGCGCAGCTCGGCAGCCAGCACATAGCCCGTATCGGCAGCAACAGCCGCCGCCTTGACGGCATCACGCGTCCAGAGCTGGCCCAACTGGCTCATGGCGGGCAGCGTGGTAAAGCCATCCTCGCGGAAACGCTGCACCCGCCCCCCCTCGTGATCCACCGCAATCAGCAAGGGCTCGTTACGCGCCTCGTGAATCGACTGGCACAGGGCGGTCAGTTGCGCACGGTTTTCAAAGTTGCGGCTAAACAGAATCACGCCACCGACCAGCGGATGGCGCAGGCGCTCGCGCTCGTGGTCCGTCAGAACCGTGCCCTGCACATCGACCATGACCGGGCCCGGTGGCAGTACTGCTTGTGGGGAAGAACTCATTTAGTATCAGACTCAGCTAAGAATAAGGAAGAAATGGCCGGCGCTTTGACTTCCAGCACCACAAAGGCCATGGCCATATCGGATTCATCAGTCAGGGAAATATGAACCGCCCCGAAACGGGCGTCAAACCAGCTTTGCAGGTCCGCAGACAAGCGCACCATCGGACGTCCACCGGGCGCATTCAGGGTTTGCATGCGCGACCACGCCATGGGCATGCGCATGCCCAACCCGACCGCTTTGGAAAAAGCTTCTTTAGCCGCAAAGCGGGTTGCCAGATAGCGCAGTCCCCTTACCGGGTCGCGCGCCTGACGGCGGGCATAGACCTGCTGCTCCTGCTCGCCCAGGATGCGTTTTACAAAACGATCGCCGTGACGAGCCAGGGCGCGCTCGATCCGTTCCACACGAATCAGGTCGGTGCCAATGCCGGCAATCAAACCTGGCTGTATTGGGGGCATGATGTGATCAGAAAAAAATACGAAAACGGCGTGAGCCGCCTACTAGCTTGCAATGATACCGTGAGAGCGCCGAATACAAAAACGGCCCTGCCAGAGCAGAGCCGTTGTGGAGTCCGGACGCAATCGTGCCTAAAACGCGCGCTTGTCGATCACGCGCTTGGCTTTACCCGTTACCGTACGCTCGACCATACCCGAGGACTGCACGCGAATACGTGCACTCACACCAATAAAGGTCTTGATGGAGTGGCTCAGGCGGCGGGCCATTTGCTCACGCTCGGCATCATTTAAGTGATTGAACTCCGGGCGAACCTCCACCATAATTTCCAGCTCGTCCATATTGCCATTACGACTCAAGACCAGTTGGTACTGGGCAGCCAGCTCGGGCATCTTCAGAACCAGCTCCTCGACCTGCGTCGGGAACAGGTTCACACCACGCACAATCACCATATCGTCGCTGCGGCCCGTGATCTTGCCGATCCGGCGCATGCTGCGCGAGGTAGGTGGCAGCAACTGGGTCAGGTCACGAGTACGGTAGCGAATGACCGGCATGGCTTCCTTGCTCAGCGAGGTAAAGACCAGTTCTCCGCTCTCACCCTCGGCCACGGGCTCGCCGGTTTCAGGGTTGATGATTTCCGGGTAGAAGTGGTCTTCCCAGACCACTGGGCCGTCCTTGCTTTCCACACATTCCATGGCCACGCCAGGCCCCATTACCTCGGACAGACCATAAATATCCACAGCATCGATACCGGCACGCTGCTCAATATCCAGACGCATCTGCCCTGTCCAGGGTTCAGCGCCAAAAATACCGATGCGCAAGGAAGTATCGCGTGGGTCCATGCCCTGACGCTCGATCTCTTCCACGATATTGCAGAAGTAGGAAGGCGTGACCAGAATCACGTCGGGACGGAAGTCCTGAATCAGTTGAACCTGCTTTTCAGTCTGACCACCGGACATGGGAACCACCGTGCATCCCAGACGCTCAGCACCGTAGTGGGCACCCAGGCCGCCTGTGAACAGACCATAGCCGTAGGCCACATGGGCAATGTCGCCAGGACGGGCGCCAGCTGCCCACATGGAACGGGCAAACAGGTCTGCCCAGGTGGAGATGTCCTTGGCCGTGTAGCCAACCACGGTGGGCTTGCCCGTTGTGCCACTGGACGCGTGCACGCGTGCTACCTGTTCGCGAGGAACCGCAAACATTTTGAAGGGGTAGTTGTCACGCAGATCCTGCTTGGTCGTGAAGGGAAACTTGGAAATATCCGACAACTGCTTCAAATCGTCGGGGTGCACGCCCGCTTCATCAAATTTCTGCCGATAGTGCGGCACATTCTCGTAAGCATGCCGCAACGTCCACTTCAGACGTTCCAGCTGCAAGTTGCGGATCTCGTCAACACTTGCATGCTCGATGGCATCGCGGCCAACCTGTTCTTTAATTGCTGTCATGGTGTACTCCTGCCCTGCCGCTGGTGTGGTACTTCCGACCCCCCCGGGTCCACAGGGTATGTATCGTCAAAGATTATTTTTTTTCAATTCCGCCCAATACCGTGCCATTGAGCCGGTACGAGCGTCCACGGAACAAGGCAATGCGCTTGTTGTTCTGGTTGACCACCTCGATGTCATACACACCGGTGCGGCCTGCCAGGGAAGCCTCAACCGCACGAGCAGTCAGGACATCCCCTTCAAAGGCAGGCGCCAGGTAATCGATGGTGCAACCCGACGCAACGGTCGGTGCATTGCGGGAATTGCAGGCAAACGCAAAGGTGCTGTCGGCCAACGCAAAAATGAAACCACCGTGACAGGTCTTGTGGCCGTTGAGCATGTCGGCACGTACCGTCATGCTCATGTCCGCCCTGCCCGGTGCGACGCTATCCAGGCTCAGGCCCAAAGCCTGAGATGCCTGGTCATTGCCAAACATATGGTCACTGACCTGCTGAGCCAGTGCCTGGGGGTCTTCAACAGCCATTGCGTTGCTTTGCATTACTTTCCTTTAAATTGGGGGGCACGTTTGCCCAGGAATGCATTAACACCCTCACGATAATCTTCGGAGGCACCCAGTTCACGCATCAAGTCGCGTTCCAGATCCAACTGTTGATCAAGCGAATGGGCATCACTGGCATAAATCGCTTTCTTGGCGTAAGCCAGACCTTTGGTCGGCGCCTGGGCAAAATGAGCGGCCAGCTCGTTCAGACGAGCCTGGAAAGCCTCATCGTCCACGCATTCCCAGATCAGCCCCCACTGCGCAGCCTGTTCGGCCGAGAGCTTGTCGCCCAGCAAAGACAGACCCATGGCGCGGGCGGTGCCCACCAGACGCGGCAAGAAGAATGTACCGCCGGTGTCCGGCAACAAGCCAAGACGGCAAAAAGGCTGGATGAAGCTGGCCGAACGGGCGGCAATCACAATATCGCCCGCCAGAGCCAGGTTCGCTCCAGCACCCGCAGCCACGCCGTTGACCCCCACTACCACCGGCGCAGCCAATGCGCGCAGACGACGCACCAGCGGTGCGTAGAATTTCTCAATGGTTGCACCCAGATCGACGGGGGCATCGCCAGCACTCATCTGACGCTCGGACAGGTCCTGGCCGGCGCAAAAGCCGCGTCCATTACCGGTCAGAATCAGCACACGCAAATCGGCGCACTGTTCCACCTTGTCCAGAGCCTGAGCCAGCTCACCGTGCATGTCGGCCGTGAAGCTGTTGAGCTTGTCGGGACGATTCAAGGTAATGCGTGCTACGCCGTTTTCCAGTTGAAATTGAATACTTTGGTCAGTCACCTGGCCATCCTCCTTTAGAAATGCCAGCGGGTCTGAACGACACGGAAACGGTTAGCCACATAGGCCGAGTCCGACAGAGAGGCGTTGGCAGCCGGGTTGGCGCCCGTACCATGGAAGTCGCTGTAGGCTGCGGTCTGATTAATGAACACGGCGCCGGTCAGGTTCAGGGACAGGGACACACCGGAACGCTCGGCCATGCGCTGGATCTGGGCAGTCACGGCATCATCGGTGCTGTACGCCGACAAGGTCAGTGCGCCGTGCTCGATCACGTTGCGTCCTGCCACTTCAATGCTTTGCTCGGTCGAATCGGTTTGCACCACAAATACGATGGGGCCAAACCATTCTTGCTGAATCTCGGGCTGGTCCACACGGGCCTGCAAGACCAGAGGTGTGCGTACGCGGGCACCGGGAAATGCAGGGTGCTCCAGTGTCTGGCTGTCAGCCAGGATAGGCATGCCCAGCTGGCGCGCCTGATCGATACGCTGTGCGCAGGCTTCGTTTTGCACAGCACCGGTAATTTCAACGGCGCGGGCCGGATCGGACACCAGTTTTTGTACGGCCTGGGCCAGACCTTGAGCCACTTCGTCAAAACTCATCACACCATCAGCCGTGCGGATACCGTCACGAGGCACGTAGATGTTTTGAGGAGCAGTACACATCTGGCCGGAATACAGGGCAAAGGAGAAAGCCAGATTGCGGGCAACCGCCTTGAAATCGTCAACCGAATTAATAATGACCTGGTTCACACCGGCTTTTTCGGTGTAGACCAACGCGTGGCGCGCATTTGCTTCCAGCCAGTTGCCGTTTTGGCTACTGCCGGTAAAGTCGATCAGCTTGACGGCCTTGTTCATGGCCAATTGCTGTGCCGTATCTTCCGAAGGCTCGTGAGCCGCCAGCAAGACCACGTTGGGATTGAAACCGGCCTCGGCCAGCACTTCGCGCGCGACAGCCACGGTAATGGCCAGAGGCAGGATCGCGCCAGGATGCGGCTTCACAATCACGGTGTTGCCGGTGGCCAAGGAAGCAAACAGGCCAGGGTAACCATTCCAGGTCGGGAAGGTGGAGCAACCAATGACCAGACCAATGCCACGGGGCACAACTTTGAACTGTTTCTTCATCTGGATGGGATCATGCTTGCCCTGGGGCTTGATCCAGTCAACCAGACCGGGGATGCGGGACATTTCCTGCCAGGCGTAGGCCACGGCTTCCAGCGCACGTTCCTGAGCGTGAGGGCCACCGGCCTGGAAGGCCATCATGAAACCCTGGCCCGTTGTGTGCTGCACGGCATGAGCAATCTCGAAGCTGCGCTGGTTCAAGCGATGCAGAATTTCCAGACAAATGCCCACCCAGGCCTGCGGGCCCGCATCGCGCCAGCTGTCCAGCGCCAGTTGCGACTGGGCCACCAACTGATCCACGGGGACTTTGGGGTAACGGATGCCCAGATCAAAACCAAAAGGCGAGCGCTCATTACCCACTTCTCCTTGGGCGCCTTCCAGCGTCAAGGGAAAGGCTTTGTCGCGGTAGGCTTCAAATGCAGCCTGACCTTCCTGAGCCGCGGTTTCACCGTAAGCGCGCGGGCTGGGATTTTCAGGATAAGCGCTCCAGAAATTGCGCGCTAGGATGCTGCTCAAAGCCTGATCCAGCGTCGCCTGATGCGTTTTGAAAAAATCTGCTGCCATACAATGTGCTCCTGAAACTAGTAGGACGCCAAGCTGGGAAGCTGGCGTCCAGATTCTTGGAAAACCGCTATTTTTGGCGGTCTTAGGTTTCCTGATCGAAGTCAATCACTACCCGGTCGGTTACCGGAAAGCTTTGGCAACTGAGCACGAAACCGCGGGCTACTTCGTAATCTTCCAGCGCAAAGTTGGCGTCCATGTCCACTTCGCCCTCTACCACTTTGCAACGGCAGGTGGAGCAAACACCACCTTTACAGGAATACGGCAATTCCAGACCTTGCTCGAGCGCTGCATCCAAAATGCTGCTGTTGCTCTTGCTGATGGTCAGGTTGCGTGTGATGCCATCCTGAATCACGGTCAGCTCGCACTCTTCCTTGCCCGGTGCCTTGCGCGACTCTTCACCCGTACGCAGCGCACGTGGCCCTTTGGGAGCGCCAAACAGCTCGAACTTGATCTGGGATTTTTGCAGACCGTTTTCCTGCAAGGCGGCCACCACCTGCTCGCTCATGTCCTGGGGACCGCACACAAAGGCCACATCCACACTGGCCGGATCGAACCATTGCTGCATCAGCTGGCGGACTTTCTCACCGTCCAGGCGACCGTTGAACAGATCAATATCCTGCGTTTCCCGGCTCATGATATACACGATGGAGAAACGTTCCATATAGGTGTTTTTCAGGTCCTCGATCTCTTCGCGAAACATGATGGCCGAAGAGGCGCGGTTACCGAAAAACAGCGTGAAGGTGGAATTGGGCTCGGTATCCAACGCGGTCTTGACCAGCGACAGAATGGGGGTGATACCGCTCCCCACCGCAAAGGCAACATAACGGTGCGCGTTGCTGGGGTCAAAATCTACGGTGAAGTTGCCATCAGGAGGCATGACCTCCAGCGAAGCACCTGCCTGCAGATGGCTGTTGGCCCAGGTAGAGAAAGCACCATCATTGACGCGCTTGATCGCCACCCGCAGCAAGCGGTCGTGCGGAGCGGCACAGATCGAGTAGGAGCGGCGCAGTTCCTGGCCGTCCAGATGGGTGCGCAGGGTCAGATACTGACCGGGGCGAAACTGAAACACATCCTGCAAATTGTCGGGCACATCAAAAGCTACCACCACAGCATCGCGGGTGCTGCGCGAGACCGATGCCACAGGAAGAGAATAAAACTGACTCATAGGACTAATGCGCCTTAAAGTAATCGAATGGTTCGCCACAGCTGATGCAGCGGTACAGCGCCTTGCACGGCGTCGAGCCAAACTGGCTGATGACCCGTGTATGCGTGGAGCCACACTGAGGACAGGCCACCACGGGCGCCTCGGGCTGGCGCAGCAAACCAGAAATATCAACTGCACTTTGGGCCGGGGGAGCGATACCGTAATCACGCAGGGCCAGCTTGCCTTGCTCACTCATCCAATCGGTCGTCCAGGCCGGCGACAACTTCGTATCGACTCGAACCTGCTCGATGCCGGCCTGCTGCAAGGCTTGCTCAATCGAGTGGCTCATCTCGTACATCGCCGGACAACCAGAGTACGTCGGTGTGATGGTGACCACGCACACGCCTTCCTCCCAGTTCACGTCACGCACAATGCCCAGGTCCAGCAAGGAGATCACGGGGATCTCCGGATCTGGAACCGTGGCCAGTATCTGCATGACTTGCTCGGTGCTCCAGGTCTGTGTCATGACGATCACCAGGTGGCGTCGGGGTACATACGTGGCAGATGCTGCATTTCCGCCAGCAGATACCCTAATGCTTCCGTATGACGGCCTTGCGGACCGCCACGGTATGCCTTGTGCTGGGCATCCTGTTCGGCTGGACAACGCAAGGTAGCGCGCTCCAGGGCGGTCCGGATGTACTCCAGGCAGGGCTGCCACAGGCTGGCCATCAAGGGCACGGCCTGACGCTGAGCCAGCTCCTGGGTGACCTCATCATCCAGGAACAGTTCACCCAGATAGAACCAGGCATCGTCTATCGCTTTTTGCATGCGCTTGTGGCTCTCGGCAGTACCATCACCCAGACGCACGATCAGATCGGTCGAGCGGCGCAAGTGGTACAGCACTTCCTTGTGCGCTTTCTGGGCGATGGCCCGAATCTGCTCATCGGTGGATTGCAGCAACTGCTCCAGCAAGAAACAGTGCCAGGCATCAAAGAGAAACTGACGCGCCAAGGTATCGCCATAGTGACCGTTCTCACGTTCGACCAACAGATAGTTGGTGTACTCGTGAGCGTCACGATGATAGGCCAGACGATCTTCGTCGCGGCCTTGGCCTTCGGTCTCGCCGGCCAGCGTCAGCCACATGCGGGCCTGACCCAACAGGTCCAGGGCGGTATTGGCACAGGCCAGCTCTTCTTCCAGAGCCGGGCCATGTCCAGTCCATTCACCCAGACGCTGAGCCAGCACCAGGGTGGAATCGCCCATGCGCAGGGCGTAGGAAAACAGGGCTTTGTCCATACCGATTCCTACATATTGATGCCGTCAGGCATGGGGAAAAAGGTAGGGTGACGGTAGACCTTGGTGTTGGAGGGCTCAAACAGCGGCCCTTTGTCACCCGGACTGGAAGCCGCGATATCGGCAGCACGCACCACCCAGATGCTCACGCCTTCATTACGGCGGGTATAGACATCACGCGCATTGTTAATGGCCATTTCGGCATCCGGCGCGTGCAGGCTGCCTACATGCTTGTGAGCCAAACCATGCTGGCTGCGAATGAAAACTTCCCACAGGGGCCAATCGTTCTTGCTCATAACTGAAAATTCCTTGCTGTGCAGTCGCGCTCTTACTGCGCGGACTGCGAATCGGATCGGATCAGAAACCGTCACGGTTTCCTGGCCTTAGGGATCAGGCCACCTTGCGGATGGCTTCCTGCTTCTGGGCATGGGCATCCAGTGCCTCACGGAACCACGCGCCGTTTTCGTGGGCGTCCACCCGGGCCTGGAGTCGTTCACGATTACAGGGGCCATTGCCCTTGATCACCGCCCAGAACTCATCCCAGTCAATCTCGCCAAAGTCGTAGTGGCCGCGCTCTTCGTTCCAGCGCAGATCAGGATCAGGAATGGTCAGGCCCAGATACTCGGCCTGCGGCACGGTCTGATCCACCATTTTCTGGCGCAACTCATCATTCGAGAACAGCTTGATCTTCCACTGCATGGACTGGGCGCTGTTGGTGGAGTCTGCATCGGAGGGGCCGAACATCATTAGCGCGGGCCACCACCAACGGTTGATGGAGTCCTGCGCCATGGCCTTCTGTTCCGGGGTGCCATGCAGGCACATCTGGATCAAAAGATCGTAACCCTGGCGCTGGTGGAAAGACTCTTCCTTGCATACCCGCACCATGGCACGGGCGTAAGGACCGTAAGAGCAGCGGCACAAGGGAATCTGGTTAATGATGGCCGAGCCGTCAACCAGCCAGCCGATCATGCCGATGTCGGCCCAATTCAGGGTGGGGTAATTAAAAATGCTGGAGTACTTGGCTTTGCCCGACAACAGATCATCGACCAGTTTGTCACGGCTGACACCCAGTGTTTCGGCAGCGCTATACAGATACAGACCGTGACCGGCCTCGTCCTGCACCTTGGCCATCAAGATCGCTTTACGCTTGAGCGAAGGAGCGCGGGTAATCCAGTTGCCTTCGGGCAGCATCCCGACAACCTCGGAGTGCGCGTGCTGAGAAATCTGGCGCACCAGGGTTTTGCGATAGGCTTCGGGCATCCAGTCCCTAGCTTCGATGCGGACACCCTCATCGATGCGCTCTTGAAACCGACGCTCTTCGTCGGACATCTGCTCGATATCCCGGACCTGCTTGACGCCTGTCTCTACAAGTTGTGCATACATGACCATCCCCGGTAAGAGTACTGAAAGCGTTCAACAAAATTTTGTTTTGACGCAAACCATATACACTTCATTATTTAATACGAAAAATGTGATGTCAATCGCAAAACCGTATCATATGACCCGGAAACGGATACTTTAAGGGTAAATACTTAGACGTAAAAAAACCGAGGTGCGATAAATCGCTGCCCTCGGTTTTGGTCCCGCCCGCATGCCCTTGCCTGCCCTGGCAGACGCGCTTAACGCGCTTGCGCCTTGACCGGCGCGCTGTGTTTACAGGCGGATGAAATGCTCGCGGTAGTGTTTAAGTTCGTCGATGGACTCGTAAATGTCGGCCAAGGCTTCGTGGCGGCTTTGCTTGACGAAACTTTTAACGACATCGGGTTTCCAACGCAGAGCCAGCTCTTTCAAGGTGCTGACATCCAGATTGCGATAATGGAAGAAGGCCTCCAGGCGGGGCATGTAGCGGTACATGAAACGACGGTCCTGGCTGATGGTGTTGCCACACAGGGGCGACTTGCCCGCTGGTACATGCTCTTTCAGAAACTCCAGCAACTGATCCTCGGCCTGCGCTTCAGTCAGGGTCGACGCTTTGACCTTGTCGATCAGGCCACTGCGGCCATGTGTCCCCTTGTTCCAGGCGTCCATGCCATCGAGCAATGTGTTGCTTTGATGAACCACCAGAACCGGGCCTTCGGCTACCAGGGTCAAGTCTGCTTCTGTTACCACGACCGCAACTTCGATGATGCGCTCTTTGTCCGGGTCCAGTCCTGTCATCTCCATATCGAGCCAGACCAGACGCTGTGTGTGAACCGCCATATAATCATTCCTCAAAACGCCCATTTTACATATAGCCGCCTCCATGCTGACTTTGTTGTTCATTATCTTTCTGCTGGCAGACGTTTTGCTGCGCTTTTATCTCGGTCTGCGGCAGATCCGGCACGTTTATCGACATCAGAACCAGGTGCCTGCCGAGTTTTCCGAACGCATCGGCCTGCATAGTCATCAGCGCGCGGCGCGTTACACCATTGCACGCACACGGCTGGGCTTGAGCGAACGCCTGGTGGAAGCCCTGGTGTTGCTGGGCTTTACCTTGCTGGGTGGCTTGCAATGGCTGGATATCACCCTGGGCCACTGGATCAGCCACGAACTGCTGCGGCAGCTTGCCCTGATTGGCGCCGTGCTGGCGATTATGGGTCTGGTCGGCCTGCCCTTTGCCTGGTATCGCAAGTTCGTACTGGAGGCGCGCTTTGGCTTTAACCGCATGACACCTGCCTTGTTTTTTGCGGATACCGCCAAAACACTGCTCATCATCTTGGTGCTGGGCACACCCCTGTGCGCCGCCCTGCTCAGCCTGATGGATTGGGCCGGACCCTCCTGGCCGTGGTATGGCTGGGGCTTGTGGCTGGCCTTCAATCTACTGGTGCTATGGTTGTACCCGCGTGTTATCGCCCCGCTCTTCAACACGTTTAAACCACTGGAAGATGCCGGCCTGCGGGATCGCATCAACGCTTTGGCGCAACGTTGTGGCTTCCAGACCAGTGGGTTGTACGTAATGGATGGCTCGCGCCGCTCCGCCCACGGCAATGCGTACTTCACCGGGCTAGGGCGCCAAAAACGTATCGTGTTTTTTGACACCTTGCTCAACAAACTCCAGCCCGAAGAAGTCGAGGCCGTGCTGGCGCATGAACTGGGCCACTTCAAGCATCGGCATATACAACGCCGCCTCTTGATCAGTGTGCTGACATCGCTGGTCTTTTTCCTGCTGGCAGGCTGGGCCTGGGGCAAAGTGGGCTTTTACACCGGCCTGGGTGTCATCCCTCAACTAGGCCGCCCCAATGATGCGCTGGCTCTGATCCTGTTCTTTATGGTGGTGCCCACCTTTACCTTCTGGATGGGTCCTTTGAGCGCCCTGCTCTCACGCCGTGACGAATATCAGGCCGACCATTTTGCGGCCCAGCACAGTGGTGCCCAGGACTTGATCAGCGCCTTGCTCAAGCTCTATAACGACAATGCTGCAACGCTGACACCTGATCCGCTACACTCTGCCTTCTACGACAGCCACCCCAACGCGATTGATCGCATTCGACACCTGAAAAGCCTGGCATGACATCTACAACCATTAGCGGTCTGGTGACCGCCGCCCACGGTCGCCACTACTTTGTCGAGCTGCCCGATGGCCAAACCATCAAATGTTTCCCGCGTGGAAAAAAAGCGGGGATTGCGGTGGGCGACCAGGTCGATGTCATGATGCAGGCCAAAGGCGAAGGCTCCATTGAGCAGGTACAGGAGCGGCGCAATTTGCTGTATCGCTCTGACGACTTCCGTACCAAGCAATTTGCCGCCAATATCGATCAGCTCCTGATCGTGGTGGCGCCCGAACCCGCCTATTCCGAAGACCTGCTGGGGCGAGCGCTGGTTGCCGCCTGGAGCGTGGATATTGATCCGGTCATTATCTTGAACAAGGCGGACCTGGGCACGCATCTGGAGCGCGCCCGACGCAAACTGGCTCCGATTGCCGCGCTGGGGGTGCCTATTTTAGAAATGGTGGCCTTGGAACCCGAACAGACCCGGGAAGCACTGGCTCCCTGGCTGGCGAACAAACGCACGCTACTGCTCGGTCAGAGTGGCATGGGCAAATCCACATTGCTCAATGCCCTGGTTCCGGATGCAGGCGCACTGACCCAGGAATACTCGCAAGCCTTGGGGGCAGGTCGGCACACGACCACCAGCACCCGTCTCTATCACCTGCCCAATAGCGGCGACCTGATCGACAGCCCCGGCTTCCAGGCCTTTGGACTGTCGCATATGACGCAAGAAGATATTGCTCACGGCTTCCCCGACTTTCGCAAAGCTGTGGAATCCTGCCGCTTTTATAACTGCACCCACAGGCATGAGCCAGGCTGTGGCGTGCTGGCGGCCATCGAGGCGGGCAGCATTCACCCTGAGCGTCACGCGCTGTACCAGCGCTTGCTGGCCGAACACGAGAACAAACCCCGCTACTAAGAGAACAAGGGGAGAGGCAAAACGCGCTGTTTTGTGAAAGCGGGATTCGGCGTCGGAGCGACCGACCGTCCAGCCTGACTACAGACCTGTGTCGCGCGTATCCCCGCCGGCAGACAATTGCACCCAGGCGGCGGACAGATGGTGGTAGAGATTGCGAATCAAGACCGCGGTGGCGCCCCAAATAAAATAAGGCCCCCACGGAATCGAAAAGTAATAGCGACCCGCCCCGTCGGGCAAATCCGCATGATGCAATTGATGACGCTGCGGGTCCAGCAGGACTGACAGGGGCACCTCAAAGACTTCGGCGACCTCGGAACTGTCAGGCAGCACCTGAAAGCCCTCTTGCAGCTCACCAATAACAGGACGCATCGCAAACTGGGTGCTGGTGACAAAAATGGGATGCTGGCCTAGATAACGCACAAAGCGCGGCTCAATACCGATCTCTTCCTGGGTTTCACGCAAGGCGGCTTCCACCGGCCCCAGGTCCGAGGCCTCAATACGCCCCCCAGGAAAACTGATCTGCCCGGCATGGTTGTGCAGGTGCATGGCCCGGCGCGTAAAAATGACGGTAGGCCCCTCGGGTCGCTGCATCACGCCAATACAGACGGCGGAGCGCACATTCATGGAACCGGGCAAAAACTCGGGATAAAACGAACTGCGAAATAAAGGCTCGACCTGCCACTGTATGGGCTGGGAAAAAGCGCTACGCAGAAAATCCAATTGCTGGGCTTGCGCAGGCAAATCAGGCAAAGGGTCTAATGCAACCAGGGGTTGGCTGCGAGGGTCGAATCCAGGAACGATAACGGGCCTGATACGAGGCTTATCCATAAGAACTGGTATGTGATCCCACATAAAAACAAAGGCACCCGCCTGGGTGCCTTTGCATCGCTGTTCGCTGGGAAATTAATTGCCCGAACGACGAACGAGTTTTTCTTTGATGCGAGCGGCTTTACCCGAGCGATCGCGCAGATAGTACAGTTTAGCACGACGAACAGCGCCACGACGCTTGACTTCGATGCTGGCGATCTGAGGGGAATACAGCTGGAATGTACGCTCAACGGCTTCGCCAGAAGAAATCTTGCGAACGATGAAGGAAGAATTCAGACCACGGTTGCGACGGCCAATAACCACGCCTTCGTAAGCCTGGACACGCTTGCGCGTACCTTCAACCACGTTTACGTTCACCACAACGGTGTCACCAGGACCGAACTCGGGAGGCAGTTTGCCACCGGTCAGGCGCTGGATTTCTTCTTGCTCAAGAATAGCGATCAAATCCACGATTGACTCCAAAACCATCGTATCAGCCGCACACATTATAAGAATCGCGCTGACAGAGGATGAAAAATGATTAGCCCACGATTCTACCAGTAAATATTGTGAATGACCAAATTTTTTGACAGCGTGCCCATGCGTCCCTGCGCGTTTAACTACGCTAAAATACGACACTTTGGGCATCCTGCCCCTGTATTAAACGCAGCACGAGCGATTGCTTACTCGCTTAGCCCTCCCTTTTGCCCAAAAGGGTCCGCGCCTATCAAAGGACACACCGTCTATGCATGCTGAATACAAAGTTCCTGGCGGCAAGCTGGTCGTGGTCGATCTGGATGTCAAAGACAATATGATCGAACAAGCACGACTGAGCGGCGACTTTTTTCTGGAACCCCCCGAAGCATTGGGTCTGATCAATCAGGCCTTGCAAGGCCTGTCCGTCAACAGCAGTGCCGAAGAAATTGCCGCTTACGTCAGCCGCGCTCTGCCTGCCGAGGTTGAAATGTTCGGTCTGGACCCACAGGCTATTGGCGTAGTCGTGCGGAGGGCCCTGGCATGACAGGTTGGAACGAATTGCCCTGGGAACTGATCCATATGGAGCCGCAGCCTGCTGCTCTGCACATGGCATTGGATGAAATCATTACCCAGGAAGTCAGCGAGGGCACCCGCGCCCCTACCCTGCGCATCTGGGAGTGGCAAGAAGCTGCGGTTGTCATCGGACGATTCCAGTCCCTGCGCAATGAAATTGAGGCTGAGGCTGCAACCCGTCATGGCATTCGAGTCGTACGGCGTATCAGCGGAGGGGGCGCCATGTTCATCGAACCGGGCAACACCATTACCTACTCCTTAAGCGTGCCCAAGCAGTTTGTTGCCGGCATGACGTTTCAAGAATCCTACGAGTTTCTGGATTCCTGGGTGATTGAGGCCCTGCGCGACATTGGCATTGATGCCTGGTACCAGCCCCTAAACGATATCACCAGCGCAGGCGGAAAAATCGGTGGCGCAGCCCAGGCACGCCGTGGCAATGCGGTTTTGCACCATGTGACCATGGCCTACGACATTGATGCCGACAAAATGCTGGAAGTCCTGCGCATCGGCAAGGAAAAACTGTCTGACAAAGGCACCACCAGTGCCAAAAAACGGGTGGACCCTATCCGCAGTCAAACGGGCATGAGCCGTGAAGCGGTGATTAAGGCCATGCTGGATGCTTTTCGTAAAAAAACGGCCCTCAAAACCAGCACACTGGATACATCGACACTGGAACAGGCCGAAAAACTGGCCCGCGACCGCTTCCTGTCAAACGACTGGACACAGCTGGTGCCCTGATCGCCCCTTGGAGCAGCACACGGGCGTGGCCTTAAAACCCACCCATGCTGCCCAACCACAGCAAGCCGGGAATACTGGCACCCCACACGGCAACCAAACACACATCCATCACCTTGGCCTTGAACGACAAAGGCTGGGTGAACGGGCTGGACGAAGCCGCGGAGCGTACTGGGCCCCGGAAACGAGGAGTGGCTTGAGGACGGTAATGACGGCTTGGACGGGACATGGCTAACTCCGTTTACTGTTTTCTTATACAGCACTGTACTTAAAACCAGCCTTTAGTGCAATCAGCGCTTGCAGTGATGTTGCGCCTGCCCCACTGAGCAGCTGAAACCTGGTCCTGGCGCCAGTCACAGCCCATTCACTACCAATCCTGCCATACCTCTCCCACGAGTTTTCGGGGCTCGCAAGCCACGCTAACCCAGCACTTTACACAGTCGTTCTGTGCGGCAACTCTTCCTGCAAGACCCACAAAAAAGCCCTCGTGCCGCAATGGCACGAGGGCTTTTTGTCGGAACCTAAGCGCAATATTTACTTGTTGGGCTGAGGCGTCACACGCAGGTAAGGACGGATCTCGGTGTAGCCCTTAGGGAACTTCTGCTTTAACACTTCGGGGTCTTTCAGGCTTGGAACGATAATCACGTCGTCGCCATCTTCCCAGTTAACCGGAGTGGCCACGCTGTGGCTGTCAGTCAATTGCAGAGAGTCAATTACGCGCAGGATTTCGTTGAAGTTACGGCCCGTGCTGGCAGGGTAAGTAATGATCAGACGGACTTTCTTGGCCGGGTCAATGATGAACACCGAACGAACCGTCACCGTGGTGCTGGCATTGGGGTGAATCATGTCGTACAGATCCGATACCTTACGGTCAGCATCGGCCAGGATGGGGAAGTTCACCGTGGTGTGTTGAGTTTCGTTGATGTCGTCAATCCACTTGCCGTGGGAATCCACATCATCCACGGAGACAGCAATCACCTTCACGTTGCGCTTGGCAAATTCGTCGGCCAGCTTGGCGGTGTAGCCCAATTCGGTCGTGCAAACAGGCGTGAAGTCAGCTGGGTGGGAGAACAAGACGCCCCAGCTATCACCCAGGAACTCGTGAAACTTGATGGTGCCAACGGAGGATTTTTGTTCAAAATCAGGGGCCAGGTCGCCCAGACGAAGTGTAGCCATTATGTTCCTCTTTCTAAATGCAGTGGCGATCAAGGGATCACCGACTTGAATAATCAGGACTAGTCAGATGATTTTGTCAGTATAAAGACAGCGCTTCAAATAATTAAAAGTCATATCAATATACCTAAAAAGGCCCGATAGCCAAAGCGACTAAACGGGCCTTGCACTGCACGCCTTGAGAGCTTACAGCAGCTCGGGCGACAGGTAGGGGGTCAACTGCGCCCCATCCGCCACGGAATGCGCCAGAGCCGTCGCGCGCGGCAGCAAGTGGCTGGCAAAAAACACGCTGGTAGACAGCTTGCGGCGCAGGAATGGGTCCTGATTGCCCTCACTCAATGCCTTCTCGGCCGCTAACGCGGCACGGGCCATCTGCCAGCCAGTCAACACATAACCGGACAGCATCAGGAAGGGCACACTGCCCAGGAAAACGGCAGCCAGATCTTTTTGCGCATTCATCAAGGTAAAGGTGGCAGCCTGCTCCACACTTTTCACCCCGGCTTCCAGCCGATCTGCGATCAGTGTCAACGCCGCTTTGTGTTCGCCATCCTGGGCGGCGCGCTCACGCAGCTTGGCCACGGTGGCACCCAGTTCAGGGGCCAGGCCCTGAATAACCGCACCCGCATCACGCAACACCTTGCGACCGATAAAGTCGTTGGCCTGAATGGCGGTCGTCCCCTCGTAGATGGGCAAAATGCGGGAGTCACGGTAATGCTGAGCTGCGCCGGTTTCCTCGATGAAGCCCATACCACCATGCACCTGTACTCCCAGGGAGGTCACCTCAAGAGACATCTCGGTGCTAAACCCCTTGACCACGGGTACCAGGAACTCATAGAGGGCCTGATACCGCTTGCGAGCGTTTTCGTCCGCGCTATGGCGCGCCTTGTCATTGACGCCAGCGGCAAAATAAGCCAACGCGCGCGATCCCTCGGTCAGCGCACGCATTTGCATCAACATGCGCTGGACATCCGGGTGATGGGCAATTGAAACCGCCTTGCCACCGCTCAAGGGGGCACCCTGGACACGATCATTGGCATACCCGATAGCCTGCTGCAGGGCGCGCTCGGCCACGGCAATACCCTGCACACCTACCGCATAACGGGCGGCATTCATCATGATGAACATGTACTTCAGGCCTTCGTTTTCCTTGCCCACCAGGTAGCCGACCGCGCCCTCGCCCACCTCGCCTTTACCGGACCCATACAGCAGCACGGCAGTCGGACTGCCATGGATACCCAGCTTGTGCTCCAGCGAGGCACACCAGACGTCGTTGCGGGCACCCAAAGACCCATCTTCGTTCACCAGGAACTTGGGCACGATAAATAGCGAAATCCCCTTCACACCGGCCGGTGCATCCGGGGTACGAGCCAACACCAGATGAATGATGTTTTCGGCCATATCATGTTCACCGTAGGTGATGAAAATCTTTTGGCCGCTGATGCGGTAGCTACCATCATCCTGAGGAACCGCACGGCTGGCCACCTGGGCCAGATCGGAACCGGCCTGGGGCTCAGTCAAGTTCATGGTCCCGGTCCAGCGGCCTTCAAGCAAGGCGGGCAGGAAGCGGGTTTTTTGCTCGTCCGAGCCCACCATGGACACGGCCTCAATCACCCCATCGGTCAGCAAAGGGCACAAAGAAAAGGCCAGGTTGGCAGCGTTGATATTTTCACACGCCACAGCACCGATCAGCTTGGGCAGACCTTGCCCGCCCAGCTCGGCTTCGTGCTGCAGTCCTTGCCAACCGGCTTTTGCAAATTCCTCAAAGGCTTTCTTAAACCCGGGTGTCGTCGTGACCACACCGTCATTCCACTTGGCGCCATTCTGATCTCCGGCGCGGTTCAACGGCGCTACTTCCTGCTCAACGAAACGGGCGTTCTCATCAATAATGGCATCGATCAACTCGGCCGAGAAATCCTCAAAGCCAGGCAATTCCAGCACACCAGGCAGATCAGCCAGCTCTGTCAGAGCAAAGCGGATGTCTTGGGTGGGTACACGATACGTCATGAACACTCCTACACAGAAACGAAAAGGACCGACACGGCAAGCAGTCCCCTGGGAATATACGCACTGAAAAAAGCCTGCTGGAAAAAAATCCAGCAGGCCGATAGGCGCTTAGAGCGCTTTTTCCAACTCAGGCACCGCTTCGAACAGGTCTGCAACCAGACCGTAGTCGGCCACACCGAAAATCGGCGCCTCAGGGTCTTTATTGATCGCCACAATGACCTTGGAGTCCTTCATGCCAGCCAGGTGCTGGATGGCGCCCGAAATACCGACTGCCACATAAAGCTGAGGGGCGACGATCTTGCCCGTCTGTCCCACTTGCCAGTCATTAGGGGCATAGCCGGCGTCGACGGCGGCACGAGATGCCCCCAATGCCGCACCCAGCTTGTCTGCAAGACCGTCCAGCAATTTGAAGTTCTCGGCACTACCCAAACCGCGGCCACCCGACACCACCACACCGGCACCGGCCAGTTCAGGGCGATCGCTCTTGGCAACTTCACGGCTGACAAATGCAGAACGTCCCGAGTCAGCCACCGCCGTCAATTCCTCGACAGCAGCACTGCCACCTTCAGCGGCCACTGCATCAAAGGCCGTGGTACGCACCGTAATGACTTTGACAGCGTCGCCGGACTGAACGGTTGCTACCGCATTGCCTGCATAAATGGGGCGGGTGAAGGTATCAGCGGATTCAACGGACAAAATATCCGACAGTTGGCCCACATCCAGCTTGGCCGCCACACGAGGGGCGATATTCTTGCCCGAGGCCGTTGCCGGGAACAGAATATGGCTGTAGTTGGAGGCGATGCCCAACACCTGGGCAGCCACGTTTTCTGCCAGGCCTTCAGCCAGCGCTGGGCCATCGGCCAACAGCACTTTGCTGACCCCCTGGGCTTGGGCAGCCGCCTGAGCAACACCGGCGGCCTGATGACCGGCAACCAGAACATGAATATCGCCACCGATCTTCTGAGCGGCAGCCAGGGCATTGAGTGTTGCAGCCTTGAGCTGCTGATTGTCGTGCTCGGCAATAACAAGGATAGCCATTTAAATCACCTTCGCTTCGTTCTTCAGTTTCTCGACCAGCGTAGCCACATCGGGCACCATGATGCCAGCGGCCCGCGCTGGGGGCTCGGTCACTTTCAGAGTCTTGATCCGGGGCGTCACATCAATACCCAGCTCTTCGGGTGTCAGGGTCTCCAAAGGCTTTTTCTTGGCCTTCATGATGTTGGGAAGTGTCACGTAACGAGGCTCGTTCAAGCGCAGGTCCGTCGTGATCACGGCAGGCAGACTGAGCTTTAGCGTTTCCAGACCACCGTCCACTTCACGCGTGACCAAAACGCTATCGCCCGCCACCTCCACTTTGCTGGCAAAGGTGGCTTGAGGCCAGTCCAGCAAGGCGGCCAGCATCTGGCCGGTCTGGTTGGCATCGTCGTCAATGGCCTGTTTACCCAGGATCACAAGCTGAGGCTGCTCCTTGTCCACGACGGCTTTGATCAACTTGGCCACAGCCAGGGGCTGCAGTTCTGCATCGGTTTGCACCAGAGTGGCCCGATCAGCACCGATAGCCAGGGCCGTACGCAAGGTTTCCTGGCTTTGCGCCACACCGCAAGAGACGGCGATAACCTCAGTGGCAGCACCGCTTTCTTTGAGGCGGGTGGCCTCTTCGACGGCGATTTCATCAAAAGGGTTCATGGACATTTTCACATTGGCAATGTCCACCCCGGTTTGGTCGGATTTCACGCGCACCTTGACGTTATAGTCAACTACGCGTTTCACGGGTACTAACACCTTCATGTAATGTTCTCCAGTGCAGTCTTAATTAAAAAATTGTTCTGTTGAAATAGGGCTCGGGAAGAATTCCAAAGCCCGAGGCCGCTCGCCTAAAGCCCGGCGAGTGCCTTGATATGAGCCACCACGCTGCGTCCCAGGGACGAGGGATCGTACCCCCCTTCCAGCATGCTGACCAGACGATGGCCGGCACTAGGCGCACAAGCCCGGACAACCATCGCGGTCAATTCCGCATAATCGGCCTCAACCAAACTGAGCTGCCCCATCTCATCTTCACGGTGAGCGTCAAAGCCTGCCGAAAAAAAGACGATCTCTGGGGCAAATGCCTCGATGCGGGGCAAGCAAACTTGTTTGAACAGATCGATAATCTGAGCAGACTTGGTGTAGGCCTCAACCGGTATATTTACCATGTTTTGCGCTGCCGGGTCCTGAAAGGAATCAGGAAAAAATGGCGACTGAAAGAAACTGCACATCAGAACGCGCTCATCACCGGCAAAAATCTGCTCGGTGCCATTGCCGTGGTGTACGTCGAAATCCACAATCAACACACGCTTGAGATCATACTTCTCCATCGCATACGCCGCGGCAACAGCGATATTGTTGAAAAAGCAAAACCCCATGGCCCGCGCCCGCTCGGCATGGTGCCCGGGAGGGCGAACGGCACAAAATGCCCCAATCGCGTCCTCGGTCATGACCCCGTCGACGGCGTCCAGGCCCGCACCAGCGGCTGCATAGGCCGCTTCCAGGGTATGAGGATTCATCAAGGTATCGGGGTCTATATTGAAATAGCCCTGACGCGGCACCTGTTCTTTGAGTTTTTGCAAATAGGCGCGGTCATGGACTCGCAAGATATCCTCATCCGTCGCCAGCCGGGCTTGTCGCTGGGCCAGATAGGATGCCAGACCGCTCGAGAGCAGTTGATCGTTTATGGCATCGAGTCGCTGCGGACTTTCCGGATGCCATCTCCCCATCTCATGCAAATGGCATGATGGATGGATAAAATATAGTGTCTCCATGAGGATGGATTATGTTCAGACCCACTCGAATTTTGCAAGCAGTACTGATCGCGCTGAGCACTGCCGGCTGCGCCACCCCCACTTCCCAGCCCCCGTCTTCGGACACCAAACCCAGCAACAACGCGACCTTTCAAGCCCCATCCCCAGCAACAGCTGCCATCACCATCAAGGCTCTGCCCGAACCGAGGTCAATTCAGGCCGGCCAGTCCCGTTCCGGGCGGACGCAGTTTTTTCAATTAAACGGTCAATTAAACGAGGATATCGCCGCCTATGCGCAAGAGGTAGCATTCGCACGCAACATCCCCCAGGATTTGGTTATCGATCTGCTGCAGCAGGCTCAATATAACGAAACCGCGGCTAAATTAATGCGCCCCACCAAAGGGCGCATCAAGCGCAGCTGGGTCACCTACCGGCAGCGCAATGTCGATCCGGCACGCATTCAAGGGGGGGTTCAGTTCTGGCAGAAGCATCGTCTGACACTGGACAGAATCGCCCAGGACTACGGTGTACCGCCTTCCATTATTGTCGCTATTTTGGGCGTGGAAACCGTCTACGGAAAAATCATGGGGGACTTCAAGGTACTGGACGCCCTGTTTACACTAGGCTTCGCTTATCCGGACAACAGTCGGCCCGAGCGCGGCCAACTGTTTCGGGATCAACTGGCGGATCTGATCGAACTGCATCATCAAGGTGAACTGGATGCACGGATTGCCCAGGGCTCGTTTGCCGGCGCGATGGGAATGTCCCAATTCATGCCTGGCAGCCTGATACGTTACGCCGTGGACGGAGACGGCGATGGCCGTATAGATTTGCGCAACAATCCGGCCGACGCCATGGCCTCGATCGCCAATTTCCTGCGTGCCCATGGCTGGGAGCCTGGACTGCCAGTTTTTGCCCCGGTGGCGCTGAGCACGGCCAATAAAGAGATGGTCGATGGCGGCATTTACCCCAAGCTGAACTGGGCGCAACTGCACCATGCCGGGGCCAGTGTCAAAGGCCAAGCCCAGAACACGGGCCTGTGGCAGCAGGCCAAACTAGGGGTAGTCAACCTGGTGGACGAGCCCCGCAATACCACTGAATACCGTCTGGGCACGCCCAACTTCTTTGCCATTACCCATTACAACCGCAGCTATTTTTATGCCAGCTCGGTTGCCGACCTGGCGTCCGAACTGGCCTGGCAGATGGGTTACGGCAACCCTAATTAATTGAAGATACCAGTGGACAAATAGCGGTCGCCACGATCGCACACTATAAAAACGATGGTGGCGTTTTGCACGCGCTGGGCCACGCGCATGGCCGCCACCAGCGCGCCGCCAGACGAAATACCGGCACAGATCCCCTCTTCGGCCGCCATACGGCGTGTCATGACTTCGGCCTCCTGCTGGCCGATTTCCTCGAACATATCCACCTTGGAGGGGTCGTAGATCTTGGGCAGATAATGCTCCGGCCACTTACGAATGCCCGCAATTTGCGCTCCCGGCGCAGGCTGCGCCCCCACCACGACAATGCCGCTATTTTGGCTGCGCAAATAATTGCCGACTCCCATGATGGTGCCTGTGGTCCCCATGGCACTGACAAAGTGCGTAACCTGGCCATCTGTCTGCTGCCAGATCTCCGGGCCAGTACTGTGTATGTGCGCGTCCGGATTATCCTTATTGGCAAACTGATCCAGCACCTTGCCCTGCCCCTGGGCCTGCATCTTCAAAGCCAGATCACGAGCGTATTCCATACCGCCTTGATCGGCGGGTGTCAGAATCAGCTGGGCCCCGTAAGCCGTCATGGAGGCACGACGCTCCAGCGACAGATTATCGGGCATGATCAAAATCATCTTGTAGCCACGAACGGCCGCAATCATGGCAAGGGCAATCCCGGTGTTGCCGCTGGTGGCCTCGATCAAGGTGTCCCCCGGCTTGATATCACCGCGGCGCTCGGCCTGCTGAATCATGGAGCGGGCAGCGCGATCTTTCACCGAACCTGCCGGGTTATTGCCCTCCAGCTTGGCCAACAAGACGTTACCGCGCGCCTGTCCGAACTCACCTGGTATGCGTTGCAACCGTACCAGAGGGGTCTGACCGACGGTATCTTCAATGGTGGGATAGTTTTTCATCAATAAATCTCTTACCTTGCGCAAAACAGCAGCCAGCTCACACTGGCTGCCCCTGCAGACTAAACAAACTACTAGCTTAAAACGAGTCTACGCCCAGAGCTACGGCTTTCTTCGTATATCCGCATCGGTCTTATTGGCAAGCGCCTTGCCCGCGGCTTTGCCGGTCTCCACTTTCAGACCTGACTGCTCCATCGTGATAATTTTTTTTGCGCCTATTCCCTTGACCCGATCGGCCAAGTCCTGCAAGGAGTCAAAAGGCCCACCGCGCTGGCGCTCCTCCAGGATCAGTTCAGCCGTGCGGGGACCTATGCCTTTGATTTGTTGCAGCTCCTGGGCATTGGCCGTATTGAGATCCAGCGCGACCGCCAGGCCCCAGGGACCCAACATCCACAGCGCAACTAACACACGCAGCACGCTACTGCGCCAACTGGGCTGCTGGCGCGTACGACCATGGAACACGGGAAATACATTGAGCGGAATACACATAATAAAGGCTCCTTGGAAAGAAGCCTTTATGGTGCTGCCAATGGAAAGGAAAAATCGGCCCGCAAACCGCTTTTAGCCATGCGTGGCAGTCCGCATGGACACCGTCATCCTGGCCTGCTTAGCGCAGCGCACCCGATTGCAATAAACGACGCACGTATTCGGCCACGCCAGTCTGCACATCATGGAAAGGTTTGTCATAGCCAGCCGCGCGCAACTGGGTCAAGTCTGCCTGAGTATGGCTTTGATAGCGCCCCTTCAAATCATCCGGGAAGGGTATGTACTGCAGAAACTGCTGCGATACCAGATCCTCCAGCTCAAGCGCTGGCAAGCCGTCGTGCTCGCGCAAGGTGTTGACGACCGTTTGTGCCACATCATTGAAAGGTTGGGCGCGACCCGAACCACAATTGAAGACACCCGACTGCTTGTCCTGCCCGAGAAAATGCAGATTCACCGACACGACATCGTCAATAAAAACGAAGTCGCGCTGCTGGCCGCCATTCACATACCCGTCCCAGCCGCCAAACAAGAGGACATGACCGTCGCGGCGGTACTGAAGCATATTATGGTAGGCCACCGAGGCCATCCGGCCTTTATGCTGCTCTTGCGGACCATAGACATTAAAGTAACGCAATCCCACCACAGGTGCGCGCAGGCTGTCCAGATGGCGGCGCAACACCTGGTCGAACAGGAACTTGGAGTATCCGTAGACATTCAACGGCGCTTCGTTGCTCAGGTCTTCGGCATACAGCGGACCGGCACCATAAACCGCCGCTGAGGAGGCATATAACAACGGGATGCGCTTGGCCTGACAGTATTCAAAGATCTCCAGGGTTACCCGGTAGTTATTGTCCATCATGAACTGGCCATTGCGCTCGGTAGTGTCCGAGCAGGCTCCCTGATGCAGCACGGCTTCGATATTGGAGAACTCGTCACGCGCCAAGCGGGCACGAAAATCATCCTTATCCATGTAGTCGGCAATCTGACCCTGAACCAGATTGACGAACTTGTCGCCATCGCTCAGGTCATCCACGACCAGAATGTCGCTTATCCCCTGCTGGTTAAGGCCTTTCACCAAATTGCTGCCAATAAAACCAGCGCCACCGGTCACTACAATCATGCCAATTCCTTTGCCGTCACAATCGACGTACCCAATTTTCCGACCACGATACCTCCCGCGCGATTCGCCCAACGCATGGCTTGCAACCAGTCCAGGCCAGCGGCACGCATCACTGCCAAGGTTGCCAATACCGTGTCCCCAGCACCCGAGACATCAAACACCTCTTGGGCCTGTGCCTCTACGTGCTCACGTCCTTGTTCGGTGAACAAGGTCATGCCTTGTTCGGAGCGCGTAATCAGCAAACACTCCAGATTCAGTTTGCGACGCAGGTCCTGAGCGCGTCGCATCAAATCATCCTCATCTTTCCAGGCACCTACCGCTTCTTGCATTTCCGAACGGTTTGGCGTCAGGATTGTGGCCCCTTGATAGCGTTCGTACGTTTTGCCCTTGGGATCAACCAGAACGGGGATATTCTTCGATCGCGCCAGGGCGATCAAGCTTTCCACCTGCGCCAACGCGCCTTTTGCGTAGTCCGACAAGACCAACACCTGATGCTGGTCCAGCAAATCACTCATGGTTTGCTGCAACT
Source organism: Alcaligenes ammonioxydans (assembly GCF_019343455.1). Taxonomy (NCBI): domain Bacteria; kingdom Pseudomonadati; phylum Pseudomonadota; class Betaproteobacteria; order Burkholderiales; family Alcaligenaceae; genus Alcaligenes; species Alcaligenes ammonioxydans. The sequence goes on from NZ_CP049362.1 coordinate 2,428,450, forward strand.
GATCCAGCGCAGAGAGGGCGGGACTTTCTTCAAAATCCACCCGCAGCAATTGCTGCTGCCGACCCAGAACGCGTAACTTCAAGGAAGTGGGCATGACCGGGTCCTGCACCCAATGAGCCTGCACGTGGTCCGCTTTGGCCAGTTCCTGCACCGTCCTGCCAGCCTCGTCCTGTCCGATTACACCCAGCAAGCTGGCCTGTGCCCCCAAAGCCGCAATATTGCGGGCAACGTTGGCCGCGCCGCCAAGGCGATCCTCGACCCGTCCCATCTTGACCACAGGAACTGGCGCTTCGGGAGAAATACGGTCCACGTCACCAAACCAATAGCGGTCCAGCATGACATCCCCCACCACCAGCACACGGCTGGCGGCAACAGCTTGCGCTGGGAAGCTCATCATTTCAGCTCCTCAAGACGTCGAGGAGCATAGGTCTCCCAGGAATTACAACCGGGACATTGCCAGTAGAAATGGCGCGCCTCAAAGCCGCAAGAACTGCATGAATAACGGTCCAGGCGCTGAGTATGCCGATGGATCAAAGAGCGCAACAGGCTTAAATCGGCCCCCGCAATGATCTGGTCCACACCAACTGCTTGCCCCCCGTCGCCTCCTTCTTTGTCCTGACCTTGATCCTGAAGCTCGACTTCCAGCATCTTGTCCAGTCCCAGCAAGGATGGATGGGCTCGCAGCGCATCCCGGGCAAAGGCCCATGCCTGCAAGTGGCCTTCCTGCTCACGCAAAACACGGAACAACACATTGAAAATATCCAGGCTGGGATGCTGCTGATAGTGGCTGCGCAGCATGGCAACCCCCTCTTCGGCCCGTCCCAGTTTACGGTAACTGTCCAGTAACTCGGTCGCATACAAGCCCACATACTCCGGGGCGCTGCTCAAAATGGACACCAGATAAGCCCGCTCCTGCTCGTTTTGCCCTTGCATGCGAGCCAGACGCGCACGCAAACCCGCAACCCGCGCCTGGGAAGCATACATGCCTTGCCCCGTTCCCAATTTTCGGATGGCGTTTTCCGCCTCATCCAAGGCTTTTGCAGCCCGGTCAAAGTCCGGCTGCTTGCCCTGCAAAGCGCCTTCAGCCTGCTCACACTGGTAATGCACCAGTTGGGGGACCGGCTCGTCGACCAGCGCCCGCAAACGACGCACGGCCTCAATCGCCCGCGGCCAATCGTGCTCGGACTCGTAAATGCGAATCAGGGCGCGCATGGCAGGAATAGCAAAGCGCGTCTCACGTACTGCCTCAAACGCCGCTTCGGCCCGATCCAGCATACCGGCCTTCAAGAAATCCTGGGCGATCTGAAATTGTGCGTTTTCACGATCGGCCACCGGCAAGTCAGCGCGCGACAGCAGACTTTGATGCACACGGATGGCGCGCTCCATCTCGCCGCGGCGACGAAACAGACTGCCCAACGCAAAGTGAAGTTCGGTGGTTTCAGGGTCCAGCTTGGCCACTTCCACAAACGCATCAATGGCACGATCCGGCTCTTCATTGAGCAGAAAGTTCAAGCCCTTGAAGTACGAGTCGGGCAAGCTGCGGGTTTCGGACATCATTTGCCGAAAATCCACCCGCGCCGCGACCCAGCCCAAGCCAAAAAGAAGGGGTACAAAAACCAACCACCAGGTTTCAAAATCCACTGTTTACTCCAAGGGCTTACAAAGGCGCCAGAGGGGCGACGGTCTCAGGCGCAACAGCGGCCGCCGTGTTCCCAGGCGAAGGCTGTGCCTGTTCCAGCCTGTCTTGCAGACGATCCATTTCGCGTCGCAGGCGGTTGACCTCGCGACGGCGACGCATCACGGCACCGACCATCAGCAGCAGCCCCAACACCAAGCCTAAAATAAACGCGGCCAGCATCACGACGATCAAGGGAACGTCTTGAATAATATGCTCGGCAAAAAAGCTGACTTGCACCGGTTCGGTGTTTTTTAGTGCGAACAGCAGCACGATCACAAAAACGAGCAGACGCAATACCCAGACTAGATAGCGCATTTTTAGGGCTCCAACAGTGTTTTTATAATGTCTGATTGTACGTGCAAGCGGAATTTAGCGCACACGCAAAACAGGCCCTGTAAAGGGCCTGTGTCATCAGTGTGCAAGTAGGTCTTAACCGTGACGGACTCTCGCATTGAGCTGCTCGAAGGCAGAGGACTGGTCATCTGCCTCGATGTGCTCTTGCTCAAGAAAGACAGAATCGACTCGCTCACGCAATTCCTTGCCGGCCTTAAAGTGTGGCACCTGTTTACCAGGCACCATCACTTTTTCACCGGATTTGGGATTGCGCCCTACCCGCGGCGAGCGGGTAGAAAGCGAAAAGCTGCCAAACCCTCGGATTTCGATCCGCTGACCACTGGCCAGAGCCTGGGTCATCGAATCCAAAACCGTTTTCACGGCGAAATCCATATCGCGCAGAGCCAGCTGCGGATAGCGGCTGGCCAACAACGCGATCAGCTCAGACTTTGTCACGCTGATTAACCGTCGTCACGTTGCTGCTGGTCCAGCTTGGCACGCAGCAGAGCACCCAGGTTGGTCGTACCGGACGAAGCGCTGGCTTCGGTCAGACGGGCCATGGATTGAGCGGTTTCGGCGGTATCACGTGCCTTGATGGACAACTGAATCGAACGGGTCTTGCGATCCACGCTCAAGATCATGGTTTCGATTTCCTGACCTTCTTTCAGTGCGGTGGTGGCATCTTCCACACGGCCCGAGGAGATCTCGGAGGCACGCAGGTAGCCCTCAACGTCCAGCGACAGCGTTACAACAGCACCCTTAGGCTCGACCGATTTGACAACACCGCTCACCACGGCGCCCTTGTCGTAGGTAGCCACGAAGTTGTTGAACGGATCGCCTTCCAGCTGTTTGATACCCAGGGAGATGCGCTCTTTGTCGGTGTCGATGCCCAGAACCACGGCGTCAACTTCGTCACCCTTCTTGAAGTTGCGAACGGCTTCTTCGCCCGTCTCGGACCAGGACAGGTCGGACAGGTGAACCAGACCATCGATGCCGCCTGGCAGACCAACAAACACGCCGAAGTCGGTGATGGACTTGATGCCACCGCGAACCTTGTCGCCGCGCTTGAAGTTGATGGCGAAATCTTCCCATGGGTTGGCACGGCACTGCTTCATGCCCAAGGAGATGCGACGACGATCTTCGTCGATTTCCAGAACCATGACTTCGACTTCTTCACCCAAGGTCACAACCTTGCGTGGGTCAACGTTCTTGTTGGTCCAATCCATTTCGGATACGTGAACCAGACCTTCGATACCGTCTTCCACTTCAACAAATGCACCGTAATCGGTCAGGTTGGTCACCTTGCCGAACAGACGGGTGTTTTGTGGGTAGCGACGTGCCAGACCGATCCAGGGATCTTCGCCCAGTTGCTTGACGCCCAGGGAGACGCGGCTCTTTTCCTGATCGAACTTGAGAACCTTGGCTTCGATTTCCTGACCCACCTGCAGAACTTCGGATGGGTGACGGACACGGCGCCAGGCCATGTCGGTGATGTGCAGCAGACCGTCGATGCCGCCCAGATCAACGAACGCACCGTAATCGGTGATGTTCTTGACGATACCTTTGACGATAGCGCCTTCGGACAGAGTTTCCAGCAGTTTCTGACGCTCTTCGCCCATGGAGGCTTCCAGCACGGCGCGACGCGACAACACAACGTTGTTACGCTTGCGATCGAGCTTGATGACCTTGAATTCCAGGGTCTTGCCTTCGTATGGCGTGGTGTCTTTGACAGGGCGCAGATCAACCAGCGAACCGGGCAAGAATGCACGGATGCCGTTGGTCATGACCGTCAGGCCACCCTTGACCTTACCGGTGATGGTACCGTTGACCAGTTCGCCGGACTCAAGCGCTTGCTCGAGGGACAACCAGGCCGACAGACGCTTGGCGCGGTCGCGGGACAGAATGGTGTCGCCGTAGCCGTTTTCAAAGGCATCGATAGCCACGGAAACGAAGTCACCTGCCTGAACTTCCAGTTCGCCCTGATCGTTCAGGAACTCTTCCAGAGGAATCAGTGCCTCGGACTTCAGGCCAGCATTGACCAGCACGTAGTTGTGGTCAATACGCAGAACCTCGGCGGAGATAACTTCGCCGCTTTTGAGGTCTTGGTTTTTAATGCTTTCTGCAAACAAATCGGCAAAGCTTTCGCCGCCCGTTGCGTCTGTGTGAAGGTTAGTGGACATTAAATCAATCCGTCAGCCAAAATGGCCGTTAAAAAAAACACACCAGGCAGAACCCGGTGGAGTGAACAAAGCCCGATCAGCACGGGATTAGGCTGTCGGGACCGCGATGCCCGACCAGAGGTCGAGCACTTTATCTACAACTTCCTGAATGCTGAGCTGGGAAGAATCCACGATGTGGGCACCCGGCGCAGGCACAAGCGGCGCATGAGTTCGGGAACGATCTCGCTCGTCGCGCTCACGCAAGTCCGCCAAAAGACTCGTAAGATTAGCAGAAATACCCTTTTCGCTCAACTGTTTACAGCGTCTTTGGGCACGCACCTGCGCGTCTGCCAGCAAAAATATCTTTAAGGGTGCGTCCGGAAACACCACGGTGCCCATATCGCGTCCATCGCCCACCAGTCCAGGAGCGACGCGAAAATCCCGCTGACGTTGCAAAAGCGCCTCACGCACCAGCGGCAGGGCCGCCACCCGGGAAGCCAGATTACCCACCTCTTCCTGGCGAATGGCGTCCGTGACATCCTCACCGTCCATGTAAATCTGGGGGTAGTCAAAACGGACATTCAGATTCTGGGCGGCCTGCTGGACCTGCGCCTGATCCTGCACATCTACGCCGCGACGCAGGCAAGACAGCGCTGTCAAGCGATACAAGGCACCACTGTCAAGCGTGTGCCAGCCCAAGCGCTGCGCGACCAGGGAAGCAATCGTCCCCTTCCCTGAGGCGGTCGGGCCATCAATGGTAATGACGGGAATGCTCTGCGCTGTCATGCCTGCACCAAGTGTTCAAAAACAGAAAAATAATCGGGAAATGTCTTGCTGACGCAGGCGGGGTCCAGAATGGTGACCGCCACCGGGCCGAAGCTGGCCAGTGAAAAACACATGGCAATGCGGTGATCATCATACGTCGCGATGCGGGCCGAACGCCATTGATCTGCCGCAATGGGATGCACGGTCAACCAGTCTGGGCCTGACTCTACTCGGGCACCGAGCTTGCGCAGCTCGGCCTGCATCGCGTCAATACGGTCCGTTTCCTTCACGCGCCAGCTGGCAATATTGCGCAAGGTACAAGGACCATCCGCAAACATGGCCATGGCCGCGGCCGTCATGGCCGCGTCCGGTATGTGATTGAAATCCAGATCGAACGCCTTGAGCTTGTCGCCGCGCGCCACACACAGACCGGAGACAATCAACTCATTGGCATGACGCTCAATACGGGCGCCCATCGCCTCTGCCACATCGGCAAACTGAATATCGCCTTGAAGACTGTCGCTGCCCGCCCCCTGAATACGTAGCGGGCCACCGCCGATTGTCCCCAGCGCGATGAAGTACGACGCAGATGACGCGTCTCCTTCCACCGAGTACGTGCCGGGGCTGAGATAGGCAGCATCGGCTGGCACAGTAAAGCTGCTCCAGCCCTCCCGCTCGACCTGCACACCAAAACGCGCCATCATGGCCAGCGTTATGTGGATATAAGGCTGGGATATCAGCTCCCCTTCGACCTCGATGCGCAAGGGCTGAGCAGTACGAGCCGTCAACAAAGGCGCAGCCATCAGCAGTGCGGTCAGGAACTGACTGGACACCGAGCCTTTCACCGACACGCGCTGTTGATCCACCTGGGCCAATTCCCCGATTGCCAGGGGTGGATAACCCTCCGCTCCCAGATACTGCACATCTGCACCCAGACTGCGCAGCGCATCGACCAGATCCCCGATAGGACGCTCATGCATACGGGCAATGCCGCTCAGATTGAAGCGCCCTCCCATCAGGCCCAAGGCCGCGGTCAAGGAGCGGAACGCCGTACCGGCATTACCCAAAAACAGATCGGCGTCGCGATGCGCAAACGGCGCTCCGCCGTCGATCACCACCACGCCCTGACCCAGGTCCTGTACGGTCACGCCCATTTGCTGCAACGCGGCCATCATGACGCGGGTGTCGTCCGAATGCAGCAAGCCTTCCAGTCGCGTTTGCCCCTGAGCCAACGCGGCCAACAACAGGGCCCGATTGGAAATGCTCTTGGACCCCGGCAATTGCAGCTCGCCACACGCACGGCTGACGGGATTCAAAACAAGACTGTCGCTCTGGCTCATTGCAAACCACTCCTACTTGCCCAAAAACGGCGCGCCAAGGCAGCACGCTCTAAAAATTCGTATAAAGCCTGGCCGTCCTGATCCTGCAAAGCCTGTTCAGCCTGATCCAGGGCCTGACGTACTTCTTGCAGTTGGCCCAGAACGGCCTGGCGATTGCTCAGAAAAATATCGCGCCACACTTCGGCCGAGCCCGCAGCGATACGGGTGAAGTCGCGAAAACCCGTCCCGGCCAAGGCAAAGCGTTGGTCCGAGTTGGCGCTGGAGGCAACCTGCCACATAAAAACCGAGGACAGAAAGTGCGGCACATGGCTGACCGAGGCCAGCACCTCATCATGCGTAGCCGGGTCCATCAGCATGACCCGCGCTCCGCAGGCTTCCCAGACAGCGATCAAACGCTCGCGCGCACTGGCTGGGTTCTCTTCCAGAGGTGTCAGAATAACGTTGCGACCATCGTACAGATCGGCACGGGCTGCCTCGGGGCCTACCGTTTCCGCACCGGCAATCGGATGACCAGGAACAAATTGTCCAATACGATCGCCCAGCGCGTCACGCGCCACGCGAACCACATCCGCTTTGGTGCTGCCCGCATCGCTAATCAAGGTGCTGTCACGCAAATGGGGGCGCAGCGTTTTCAACACCGAAGCCATTGCACCGATAGGCGTGGCCAACATGATCAAATCCGCTTGTTGAGCGGCCTGCTCCAGCGTGGCGACCTCATCGATCAAGCCCAGTTCCTGGGCTCGCCGCAGGCTTTTGAGCTGTCGACCGACGCCCAGCACTTTGCCTACCGCTCCGTAGCGTTTGAGTGCCAATGCCAGGGAGCCGCCGATCAAACCGACCCCAACAACTGCCAGCACCGGAACCAAAGGCGCAGACGCCATAGTTTCTGATGACGCTATCATGATTAATTACGTTCCCTCCCAGACCGTCCATGCTTGGCGTATTACGTGCAATGCCGCTGGAAAACCGGGTGTCAATGCAGATACTGCCAGACTATTGCGCGACCATCGACGAAAGAGCGAGGCGACCTGCAAGCTCGGTATTTTGTATCGTTATGCCCTAATGACACAGCCGGTCCCATGCCTTGTTAAAACAAGCCGCCCCCCCTATCAGGGCAAGCTGACCGTGGGCGGGAACGCTTCCCCGCCCAGACCCGTCGTGTCTTGGATGCTTAAAAGTCGTTTACAGGGTATGAGCCCAGAATTTTGAAAAAAGCGACTTGTTTCTTCAGCTCTGCCAGCGCAGCAGCCATGGCAGGCTCGTCGCGATGACCAATGAGATCTACGTAAAAATAATATTCCCACTGGCCTGTCCGGGCAGGACGCGACTCCAGGCGGGTCATGGACACCCCATGCACGGCCAGGGGAGAGAGCATGTCGTAAACGGCGCCTGCACGGTTGGGTACGGCCAGAATGATACTGGTCTTGTCATTGCCGCTGGGCAAGGACTCGATGTTGCCAATTGCCAGGAAACGCGTGCGGTTATGCGGATCGTCCTGAATGCCCGCCTCCACGACACCCAGATTCCAGGCAGTGACGGCGGTATTACCGGCAATCGCGGCCACGGTAGGATCGCTGGACGCAATGCGGGCGGCCTCGGCATTGCTGGAGGCTGCCTCGCGCAAAAGCTGCGGATAGTGCTTTTGCAGCCAGTTCTGACACTGGGCCAAAGCCTGGGGGTGCGCCATGACGCGCGTCACACCTTCCATCGTGCCGCTTTTGGTCAGCAAATTGTGGTGGACGCGAATCGAGCGCTCACCCAAAACACGCAGGGGCGAGTTCAGCAACAGATCCAGCGTGCGATTCACGGCGCCTTCGGTGGAGTTCTCAACCGGCACCATGCCTACCTCCGCCTGACCGACCTCCACACTGCGAAACACCTCATCAAAGGAGTCGCATTGCAGGCCGTCCAGAGCATGACCGAAATGCTCATAGGCAGCCTGTTCCGAAAAAGAGCCTTGGGGCCCCAGATAGGCCACGCGCAATACGCTTTCCAGGCCCCGGCAGGCAGAGATGATCTGTCCCCATACGGCCTCGACCGCAGCGGACGTAAAAGGCCCACCGTTTTCAGACTGCAGACGACGCACAATACGGGCTTCGCGCTCGGGCTTGAGGATGACTTCCTCGGTATTGAAGTCCTGCTTGATCTTGCCCACTTCCAAAGCCGCACGAGCACGCTCGTTAAGCAACTCCAGGATCTGGCGATCCAGCTCATCAATACGATTGCGCCAAGGGAGCAGGCGCTCAGTTAAGGTATTAGCCATTCCGTCGTTCAAAATCAGTCATGAATTCGATAAGTGCCAGCACGCCCTCCAGCGGCATGGCGTTATAGATCGAGGCACGCATGCCGCCCACGCTCTTGTGTCCTTTCAGGGACGTCAAACCCGCGGCCGTGGCCTGTTCCAGAAACAGGGAATCCAAAGACTGATCACGCAACAGGAACGGAACATTCATGCGTGAGCGGTACGCAGGATGCACGGTGTTGGTGTAGAACTCGGAGGCATCCAGAAAACCGTACAGGGCTTGAGCCTTGGCTGCATTACGCGCCTGCATGGCAGCTACGCCGCCCTGGCGCTCCAGCCACTTGAACATCAGGCCCGCCATATAGATCGAGTAGGTGGGCGGCGTGTTGAACATGGACTGCTGCTTTTCAATATTGGCGTAGTTGAACGCCGACGGGCACAGATCCATGGCGTGCCCCAGCAAGTCCTTGCGTATCATCATCAGGGCGATGCCCGACATGCCTGCATTTTTTTGCGCGCCGGCATAGGCGACGGACACACGCGAGAAATCAATCGGGCAGGACAAGATATTGGAGGACACGTCAGCAACAACGGGCACATCCAGCTTGGGAATATCGTTGAACTCCACGCCACCAATGGTTTCATTGGTACAGACGTGCAAGTAAGCGGCATCGGGGCGCACATCCCATTGAGAGGGCTCAGGGAACCAGGTCCAGGGAGCCCACTCTTTGCCTTGATCCTGCCAGGCCTGCCCACTGGTGCCGGCAACATGAATGTCGCCATAGCGCTGGGCCTCCTCGCAGGACTTGACTGACCAGCTGCCCGACAGCACGTAGTCAGCCTTGCCACTGCCATTGCGCTGGATCAGGTTCAAGGGCAGAAGGCCATTCTGGCCCTGCGCCCCGCCCTGAACAAACAGCACCGCAAAGTCATCCGGCACGGACAACAGGGCACGCAAATCGGCTTCCGCCTCGTCGCGCACGCCCATATAGTCCTTGCTGCGGTGACTCATCTCCATGATGGACATGCCCGTGCCATGCCAGTCCGTCATTTCAGCGGCGGCTTGCTCCAGCACTTCCAACGGCAGCATCGAGGGGCCCGCCGAAAAATTCCATACACGCATTACTCGTTTTCCTCGCCGGAAGAGTCCGCCTGGTCTTGGGCGGCATCAGATTGATTATCCTGCTCAAGACTGTCTGGAGCCTGCGCCTGCTCAGCCTGATCGGCCAGTTCGGCGTCCACCTCGTCATCGGTCTCCACCACGCGATACACACCAGAGAGTTCGCTGTCGTCATCCACGCTGATCAAGGTGACACCCTGAGTGGCTCGACCCATCTCGCGAATTTCCGCCACACGAGTACGGACCAGCACACCCGCATTGGTAATCAGCATGATTTCGTCGGTTTCACGGACCAGCACGGCACCCACAACCTTGCCGTTACGAGCCGAGGTCTGGATGGCAATCATGCCCTTGGTGCCACGGCCGTGACGGGTGTATTCGCCAATCGGGGTGCGCTTGCCGAAACCGTTCTGGGTGGCAGTCAGCACGGATTGGGTTTCGTCTTCGGCCACCAGCAAGGCGATCACAGACTGGCCCTCTTCCAGCGTCATGCCGCGCACACCGCGAGCCGCACGGCCCATTGGGCGCACATCGCCTTCATCAAAGCGGACCGCCTTGCCTGCATCGGAGAACAACATGACGTCATGAACACCGTCGGTCAGTTGAGCACCGATCAGGTAGTCGCCCTCGTCTAGGCCCACAGCAATGATGCCGGCCTTGCGAGGGTTGGAGAAGTCGGACAGCGGGGTCTTCTTGACCGTGCCGCGCGAGGTCGCCATGAACACGAACTGATCTTCGCTGAATTCCTTGACGGACAGCACCACGTTGATCTTCTCGCCCTCTTCCAGAGGGAACATATTGACGATGGGACGGCCACGCGAGTTGCGCGAACCTTGAGGCACTTCCCAGACCTTGAGCCAGTACACACGGCCCCGATTGGAAAAGCACAGCAGGTAATCGTGCGTGTTGGCGATGAACAGCTTGTCGATCCAGTCGTCCTCTTTCATGGCGGTAGCTTGCTTGCCACGGCCACCACGACGCTGTGCCCGGTATTCGGACAGCGGCTGGCTCTTGATATAGCCGGTATGCGAGAGCGTAACCACCATATCCATAGGGGTAATCAAGTCTTCGGTATCCAGCTCGGTGGCGTTGTGTTCGATTTGCGAACGACGAACGTCCTTGCCGGTGGCCGAGAACTCGTCACGCACCGCGATCAGCTCGTCGCCAATGATGGCGGACACACGGGTGGGGTTGGACAAAATGTCCAGCAGATCAGAAATCTTGTCCATGACCTCACGGTATTCCTGAACAATCTTGTCCTGCTCCAGGCCCGTCAAGCGCTGCAAGCGCATGTTCAGGATTTCCTGAGCTTGCACGTCACTCAGACGATACAGGCCGTCCGAGCTCATGCCGAACTCGTCGCCCAGATCATCAGGACGATAAGCCTGCCGGCCACCCACAATGGCGCTGGTGTCGGCTCGCGCCAGCATCTCGCGCACCAGACCGGAATCCCAGGAGCGAGCCATCAGTTCGACGCGCGCGACCGGAGGAGTCGGGGCGGCCTTGATGATTGCAATGAACTCATCAATATTGGCCAGGGCCACAGCCAGGCCTTCCAGCACATGGCCGCGCTCGCGTGCCTTACGCAACTGAAATACGGTACGACGTGTGACCACCTCACGGCGGTGGCTCAGGAAGTAATCCACCAACTGCTTCAGGTTGAGCAAACGGGGCTGGCCATCGACCAGGGCCACCATGTTCATCCCGAAGGTTTCTTGCAGCTGCGTATTCTTGTAGAGATTGTTCAGCACCACTTCCGGCACTTCGCCACGCTTGAGCTCGATCACCAGGCGCATCCCGTCCTTGTCAGACTCGTCGCGAATATCGGAGATACCCTCGATGCGCTTTTCATTGACCAGTTCGGCAATGCGTTCCTGCAGCGACTTCTTGTTGACCTGATAAGGAATGGCGTCGACCACGATGGCCTGACGGTTGCCCTTTTCCATGTCTTCAAAGTGCGTGCTGGCGCGCATGATGACGCGGCCACGGCCCGTACGGTAGCCTTCGCGCACGCCGGACATGCCGTAGATGATGGCGCCGGTCGGAAAGTCAGGAGCCGGTATGTATTCAATCAGTTCATCTACTGTGCACTCGGGATGACTCAGGCAGTACAGACAGCCGTTGACCACTTCGGCCAGGTTATGCGGCGGAATATTGGTCGCCATGCCCACGGCAATGCCGGAGCTGCCGTTAACCAGCAGATTGGGCAGGCGGGAAGGCAACAGGGCCGGCTCTTTTTCGCTGCCATCGTAGTTGGGCACGAAATCCACGGTTTCCTGGTCAATATCAGCCAGCAACTCGTGAGCAATCTTGGCCAGGCGGATTTCGGTGTAACGCATGGCCGCGGCGTTATCGCCGTCGATGGAACCGAAGTTGCCCTGCCCATCGACCAGGGTGTAGCGCATGGAAAAGTCCTGCGCCAGACGCACGATAGTGGCATAGACGGCAAAGTCACCATGCGGGTGGTACTTACCGATCACGTCACCGACGATACGAGCCGACTTCTTATAGGCACGATTCCAGTCGTTATTGAGTTCATGCATGGCGAACAGAACACGTCGATGCACGGGCTTCAAACCATCTCGCACGTCGGGAAGAGCACGGCCCACAATCACGCTCATGGCGTAATCGAGGTAGCTGCGGCGCATCTCCTCTTCAAGCGAAACGGGAAGCGTCTCCTTGGCAAAGGAATCCATAGGTCAATTCTTTATAGATATGGGTTAAGCAGTAAGCCAGCCGTAAACGGACAAGAGGAAATTCTAGCACTTTCACATAGGGGGACGCAGCGTGGCGCGGCGACAGGCCCGGCGATCAGCGATTGAAAGCGGTGAATCATCAAAAAACCGTCATTCATGAATCGTATCGGCCACCGATCCGCTCATCCGGCCAGCCCTTATCCTGTTGCCTAAAACCAACAATAACAGGAAAGAACAAGCCTAATTCCACGCAAGTTCGCGAATCGTTCCCCGTCCCCCTCACGCATGTGGCCGAAATGTCTTAAGATTCGACCTAACACGCATGAAACCCAGCGCAAGCAAGTCTTTGTTCCGTGCAAAGGATTGCTATACTGGTTCCGTTAATCAGCGGCAGGGGTTCGCTGCGGTCACTTAACAGCATCAGCTCAACGAGGAGAAATATGAACAAACCCTCCAAAATCGCACTTGTACTCGCCATTGCCGCCGCATCGGCTACCGGTGCAGTTTCCGCACAAGAGTCCGGCGAAGTTAACAACTGGCGCAACCCGTTTGGCGACGTTTGGAAAAACGGCACCAACGAACTGTGCTGGCGCAACAACTTCTGGACCCCTGCTACGGGTATTCCAGGTTGTGACGGTGTGCCCGTTGCCCAAGCCCCCGAAGCTCCTGTCGTCGCTCCTACCGTCACTAAAGTGACTCTGAACGCTGACACTTTCTTCGACTTTGATAAATCCACCATCAAGCCAGAAGGTCGCCAGGTTCTGGATCAAGTGGCTGACACTGTTCAGTCCATCGATCTGGAAACCCTGATTGCTACCGGTTACACTGACTCGATCGGCACCGAAGCTTACAACCTGAAGTTGTCCGAGCGTCGTGCCAATGCTGTTAAAGCATACCTGGTCAACAAGGGCGTTCCTGCTGACCGTATCTACACCGAAGGCAAGGGCGAAGCTAACCCCGTGGCGTCCAACAAGACCCGCGAAGGCCGCGCTCAAAACCGTCGCGTAGAAATCGAAATCGTGGGCAACCGCAAGTAATTCTTGCTGCACCACGTATTTCTGTAGCTAAGGCTACAATTAAGGCTCCGCTTTTGCGGGGCCTTAATTTTTTTGGATGAGCCATGACCGCTTCCACCGTCACTAACGTCAATGTCGATCCGGCAGAGATCGATAAATTCAGTGCACTGGCATCTCGCTGGTGGGACCCTGACAGCGAATTCAAACCGCTGCACGCCATCAACCCTTTGCGTCTGGACTGGATTCTGTCCTACACCGGCTCCCTGGCTGGCAAACAGGTATTGGATGTCGGTTGTGGAGGCGGGATTCTGTCCGAAAGCCTGGCCCAGTCGGGCGCCGAAGTCACCGGCATTGATCTGGCTGAGCGTTCCTTGAAAATTGCCCGTCTGCACAGCCTGGAGTCGGGTGTGCCGGTCAAGTACGAGATGATCAGCGCTGAAGACATGGCCGATCAGCATCCTGGCCGCTTTGACGTTGTCACCTGCATGGAAATGCTGGAACATGTCCCAGACCCCGGCTCCATCATTGCGGCCTGCGCCAAGCTGGTCAAACCCGGTGGCTGGGTGTTTTTCTCGACCCTTAACCGCAATCCCAAATCTTTTCTGTTTGCCATCGTGGGGGCCGAATACCTGCTGCGCCTGATCCCCAAAGGCACGCACAGCTACGAAGGTTTCATCAAGCCCAGCGAACTGATTTCCTCGGCCCGTCGCAGCGGCCTGGACGCACTGGCCCTGAAAGGCCTGGAATACAACCCGATTACCGAGCACTATCGTCTGTCGGACGACACCTCCGTCAATTACCTGCTGGCCAGCCGCCGCCAACGCTAAGCCCTTATGAATAAACTGGTTCTATTCGATTTTGACGGCACCCTGGCCGACTCTGCTCCCGATCTGGCGGCTACCGCCAATCGCATGCGCAAGGAACGAGGCCTGCCTGAACTGCCGTACGATGCCCTGCGACCCTACGCCTCGCACGGCGCCCGTGGTCTGCTCAAGGTAGCACTGGATATCAACACCGATCATCCGGACTATGCGCAACTGAGGGCACAGTTTTTGCAGGATTACCACGATCACATGACGGAGCTGACCTATTTGTTCGACGGTGTGGCTCCCATGCTCAGCCAGCTAGAACAAGCTGGCTATACCTGGGGTATTGTCACCAACAAGCTCGAATACCTGGCTCTGCCCCTGATTCGTCATCTGGGCTTGGAAGAGACTTGCGCAGTCACAGTAGGTGGCGACACCACGCAACACACCAAGCCGCACCCGGAGCCCTTGCTGCATGCCGCCAGCAAGGCCGGCTTCGCACCTGCAGACTGTCTGTATGTAGGCGATGATCTACGTGACATTCAGGCAGGCCGGGCTGCCGGCATGGCAACCATGATTGCTGCCTACGGCTATTGCGCAGGTGACGACAGCATCGGTACCTGGCAGGCGGATCTGACCGTTCATCATGCCAACGATATCTGGGACGGCGTACAACGCTGGGCCACGGGTCAACTTTCCCACCCCAGCCACTCGGCCACCTGCTAGGCAAAACTACGGCAGCAGCTCCGACAGGCGCTGCTGCATCCACAGGGCCGCAGGCGGCAAAGATTGCCCTTGCCGCCACAACATTCGCACTGGCAAGGGGGGCAGCATCATCTCCTGGCAATGCAATTGCGCCAGTTTGTTGCGCAGGTTTTCATACTCGGCAATATTAAGCGGCAATATCGCCCAGCCCAGACCATCCGCCACCATATCGGCAATCACGTAAAAGCTGTCTGAACGCCAGACGCTGGGACTGACGACCGTCTGCTCCATGCCTTCAATGTGAATCAGCAACTGTCTGTGCGCAGTCAGCTCTTTGCGGCTGACCTGGTCCTGACCCGCCAAGAGATGAGTTCGCGACACGCAGATTGCCTGAGGGACAGCCCCAATATACCGTTGCGCAAAGGATGTCACGTCAGCGCCGCGATCAAATTGAAGCGCTACATCCGAGCGCCCCTCATTCATGTAGTCGATCACTTCAGAGGCGGTGCCATTCCAGATCGTCAACTCCAAGCCCGGCCAACGTTCTGCCAGCTCCTTGAGCAATAGGCGCAGGGGCTCCTGGGGCAAGGCCTCATCCAGGCTGATCTCCAGCCGGGCAGATTGCCCCTGCGACAAATCCAGCGCACGCCGGTTCAGCACGTCGGCCTGACGCAGCAGCGCTTTGGCCTCCAACAGCATGATTTCACCCGGAACGGTCAGGCTCAAGGTTCTGCGCGAACGGTCAAACAGGGCCAGATTCAGGTCTGCCTCCAGTAAGGCGATAGAGGTGCTGACCGCTGATTGCACCTTGCCCAGGTCTTTGGCCGCCTGCGTCATGGAGCCCGTCTCTGCTACGGCCACAAAGTGTCGAATACGTTCCAGTGTCCAGTCCATGTATCTATTCCATCGATGCTAATCAACTTTGTCGGTTGATAATATTGATGGATCATACGGGTTTTGCCACTCCTTTGCGTTGTTATGCTGCACAGTCCGACTCACCGTCACCTCTCACCCGTTCCCTTGTCCCCCGGCCGTCGCTGGCTGATTCTGGCCATTGTATCGGCGGCACTCTTGTTGATTGTGGTGGACATGACGGTGCTCTACACCGCCCTTCCCCGGCTGACCCATGACCTGCAGGCGTCGGCCTCCGACAAGCTCTGGATCATTAACAGTTACGCGCTGGTCGTCTCTGGCCTGCTGCTTGGCATGGGCACGCTGGGAGATCGTCTCGGCCATAAGCGCCTGTTTCTGTCTGGTCTGGCCATGTTTGGAGTGGCCTCGGTAGCAGCGGCCTATTCCCCCAACCCGGCCTTTCTGATCGCGGCACGGGCATTTCTGGGCGTGGCTGCCGCCATGATGATGCCCGCCACGTTGTCATTGATTCGCATCACTTTTCACGATGAGCGTGAACGCGCAGTGGCCTTTGGTGTGTGGTCCTCCATCGCCTCGGGCGGCGCGGCCTTTGGACCGGTCCTGGGGGGCTTTCTGCTGGAGCACTTCTGGTGGGGCTCGGTCTTTCTGATCAACGTCCCTATCGTACTGATCGCCCTGCCCATGGGCTGGCTGCTGGTGCCGCGTTCCACGCCGGACAGTTCCCGACCCTGGGATATCAAAGGTTCCGTGCTGATTATGGTGGGGCTGGTTGCCAGTACCTTGGCGATCAAGGAAATGGGCAAGCTCTATACCGATTGGGGACTGACAGCGGGAGCCCTGGTGGTCGGCGTCCTCTTTCTGGGCTGGTTTGTCCGGCAGCAAAATCGCAGTCCCTTTCCTTTGCTGGATTTTGCCCTGTTCAAAAATGCCACGCTCAGTACGGCTGTTCTGTCCGCCCTGAGCGCTTCGGCCGCCCTGATTGGCATGGAGCTCGTTTTTAGCCAACGCCTCCAACTGGTACTGGGCTTCTCGCCGCTGCAGGCGGGTCTGGCCATTATTCCCTTGCCATTGGCCGCCTTCCTGGCCGGTCCCCTGGCAGGTCGTTTGCTGATGGTTATTGGCAGCAAGCGTCTGCTGATCGGCTCCCTAAGCCTGGCAGCGGCAGGCATGGCGGCTTACCTGCTCTGGCACAACAGTGCCCAGTTTTTGCAGGTAATCAGCCTGGTCATGCTGGGTCTGGGTATAGGCGCGGCCATGACTGCCGCCTCCAGCACCATCATGCAAAGTGTGCCCCCCTCACGTGCCGGGATGGTGGCCTCTGTCGAAGAAATGTCGTATGAACTGGGCGGCGCCTTGGGCGTGACCCTCATGGGCAGCCTGCTGTCGTTCGTTTATAGCGCCAGCCTGATCTTGCCCGAGACATTGAGCGCTCATCCCCTGGCCTACGACAGCCTGGATCAGGCCCTGTTGATAACGGAGAACCTGCCACAAGAGCAGGCCTTCGGATTGGCGGAGTTGGCTCGCGATGCCTTCGACCGAGGCTATGTCGCCGTGCTGGCCAGTTGTACTGTGCTACTGGCAATGGCTGCGCTGGCGGTCTGGTACTTTCAGCGCTCCCCCGGGCGTTCGCACGCCGATTAGTCTTTTTTCAATAGCGCCAACTTGTCGGGCTGGCTTGCCCAATACTCATGGTCTGGCAACGGCGCTTTTTGTTCAGTGATGCGCCTCCAGGCTGGATGTGCGCTCAAGCTGCGGTTCAGTTCCACATACACCTGCTGCTCGGGCGTGACATCCTGATCACTGACAATCGCCCCCACTGGGCACTCTGCCACACAGATGGAGCAATCAATGCACTCATCAGGGTGAATAACAAGAAAATTGGGGCCTTCAAAAAAACAGTCCATGGGGCACACCGTCACACAATCGGTGTACTTGCACTGAATACAGGCTTGCGTTACTACGTAGGTCATTCAACAACAGCTTTAACAAATCAAGACGGGGCATAGCATAACAGCTGAACATGACTCGTTTTCATGTCCTACATGCCCTACCCCTTTTTTCTAGTGCCGCCTACTCAGCTGGACACAGAAGTCTGTGTCCAACCGTCTTAAATAGCAGGTGCTTTCACGGACAGAAAACGGAAAGGCTGGGAAGGCTTGAAATGCTCCAGCACTTCACCCATGTAAACCGTGCTTTGCTCAGGCCCCAGATCCAGCTTCATCACCTTGCCAGTTTCGGCGGAGAAATCCACCTTCTTCATATCCAGCCAGAAAGCGCCAGGCGACAGAACCGAGTCAAAATAATACAAGCTGCGTTGGTGGTCGAACACCGTGCGCCAGCGGGTCGATGAGTTATTCGGCTGATCGGGAACCGTCATACCGTAAGGCGTCGAGGCATTGCGAATCACGCTCAAGACACTGGCAACCGCTTTGTCATCGCTCAGATTGCGCGGCACTGCATTGATGTAAAACGACGCGCGTGCAAAGCGATCGGCCGCCCGACTCGTTCCGGGCAACAAATTAAGCCCTCCCACGTCCTGCCAGTAATCCCGGATCGCCAATTGCTTGTCAAAGGTGGGCGAGTTGGTCATGACCTGATATTGGCGACTGTGATGAATGCGCTGCTTGCCATCGATATATTCGATAATTGCGCTGTCACCAGAGGCATCCGACATCGACAGATGCAAGGTCGCCAGACGATCCTCGTCGGGCAGGGAGTCGGTCAGCACAACAAAGGGGGTTTTCTCCAGCGCAGCGACTGCCTCTGCCACCGTTGCGAAATTATCCAGCACATACTGCCCCCACAAAGACAAGCTCAAGGTCTTGTCGCCCTTTGCCGGGGTGGGAAACTGCGACTCCGGCAACCACAAGAGATTGACGTTCAGGCCCTTTTCATTGGCGCCGTCGGTCGATGCAATATCGTAGCCAGAGGCAATCACACTGCCATACTTTGATGTCCATTCAATGGAAGCCGGCCCAGCCTCTCCAGTACGCTTGGCACCACGCGGAAAGATCCAGAGGTTGGTCCCGACGTCCCTTTTCCAGTCCATGGAACGGCCCGTAATCACCTGCCCGTTGTCACCCAGAAAAACAGCGCGAGTACAGGCCTGGGAAACTGCCGGCGCCAAAGCCAGACCAAGCGCACACGCCACCAAGGTACGACGACATTTGTTTAACAACATCTTTTTCTCCAGAGACGGCGAGCCGCCCAATCAATGAAACAAAGAACCGACTGCTTCCACAGTCGACACATTGGACATGGACGTAACAAAAACAGGATTAAGGCGCCACGTCAAGCAACATGGGTGCTTGTGGTACGGGTCCGACAAAAACAGGGCCGCAAACGGAGCCACGCAGGCTGACAGCGTCAACACGGTCATAAAGAGCCCCCCCAAAAAAATGGCCCTTCAAAGGGCCATTTTTGCGCATCGGACTAAAACTCCAGACAGTTAAAAAAACCAGGCAAGCGTGCATAGTTATCCATTAACTGAGCCAGGACATAGGTGCTGTCAAACGTCTCCAAGGCCAGCAGATTTTCCCGATAATCCTCATCAGCCAGGCCAACTGCACTGCGGCCTGGGTCCACCAACGCGCCGGCCAAGAGTTCGGACAATTTGGGGTCAGGCAGCTTTTCCAGCGCTGAACGCAAGGCCAACTCCTCATTCGTGAAGCCGACTTGTCCACCACGATCAGCTTGTAACGCCGCTTGCACCAAGGGCAACAACTTATCAATATCTTGCTTGCTAAGGTAAAACACATGCATCACACGCTCTCCACAAATTGGTGATCGACTTGTCCAGCATACCGAAAGAAACACGGCAGGCGCCAGTGCGCCGTCACTGCTTACCGCTAAAAAGGGCCTCAGAACAATGACATGGACACCCACTCATTTGCGCTATGAACACTTGGCTGCCTTGCTCCTGGCCGCCCTGCTTCATACCCAGGTGAACGCCCAGCAACCAGAACCCCTGCACGATAGCCCCCCCTCATCCCGCTACGCCGTGCAGATCACCCCTTACGCCTGGATCACCGGCCTGTCTGGAGAGAGCTCTCCCTTCAAACGCGCCCCTTCACTGGATATTGAAAAGTCGTTCTCGGATGTATGGCACAGTCTGCGCGCAGCTGCTTTTCTCAATACCTGGTTGCGTCGCGACCGCTATGTGCTCAACAGCGACCTGCTTTATGTGAACACCCGTGAAAGTGAAGTGGTGGGCGGGCTGCCCTTGGTGAGTGCGGCAGAAGGAACGATGGACACGCGTCTCTTTATGGGAACCCTGCAAGGCGGCTATCGCTTCTATGATTCCGAGCAAGCCAGCCTGGACGCACTGGCCGGCTTTTCCTTCTGGGACATCCGCAGCCGTGCCCACCTGCGCATCGCGGGCCGAAGCCGTCACCATCAGGAAAGCTTCAACTGGGTAGACCCCATGGTGGGACTGCGCGCGTTTTATCGTTTCAACCCGGAGCTCTCCACGCAGGCGCAAATTCACGTGGGCGGATTTAACGTGGGCTCACGTCTGAGCTATCAGGCCACCCTGACCCTGAACTACGATCTGTCAGAGAACTTTTCATTGACGGCCGGATACAAGATGCTGGATGTGAACTACCGCCGATCCGGCCAAGTCTTTGATGCACACCTGTCCGGTCCGGTGCTGGGTCTGAGCTGGCGTTACTAGGAAAATAGGAAAAGGGGCGCTCGAAAGCGCCCCTTTTCCCCGCTATCAGGCCATTCCATCGACCTGATGACGGCGCTCCCAGAAACGCGTGGCTACCTTGCCAAGCAGGTCTTCTCCCGTCTTGATCACGAATACCCCCTTGTCTGCCGACACGCCTGCCCGATCCAGCAAAGGCTGCGCCCCCCCATCGTGACCGATGGCTTTGAGGTGACCATAAGCATCGGCCACGAAATCAACCGCCGCCTTGTTGGTACACAGTTTCAAGGCCTGTCCCTGTCCCAGCAACAAGGCCACCGCATCAAACAGGACCGACGGTGCCCCAGCAATCTTCTCATCGGCAGCCAGCGCCGTCCCGTCTGACAGCGTCACGCCTCCTACCTGAGGCGCAATCAGCTTGACCGCCACTCCCGCCTCCTGCGCACCGGTCAGCAGCATCTGCAGCAATTCCTTGTCAGCTCCATCCGTCAGCAAAATGCCCAGCATCCGGCCTGCGACGGGTGGCTTTTGAGCCAGTATCGACAAAGCCTTGGACGGTGGCATGTCTACTGGCGGGCGGGCTGGTTTGGCCGCTGCCGGCAGCGTCAGGCCCAAGCCCTGGGCAGCCCGCTTGGCCAGATCCTCATCAATGATCCGCATATGCGAGAGCACGCGCAGGCGAACATGATTGAGCTGGACCTTGGACAGCTCAAAGACCAGGCCCGCAATCAGATGCTCCTGCTCCACCTCCGTCTGGGAACGGTAAAACAGGCGTGCCTGGCTGTAATGATCAGCGAACGACTCTGCCCGGACACGCAGTTTCGCCCCGTCCTCCACGGTACTGGGAAAGCTGCGAAACCCCTGAGCCTGGGCACGAGGTCCACCCGGCTCACCGACCTCATCCAGACTGTTGGGCTCATAGGTCGCACGGCCTTTGGGAACCTGCATTTGCATCATGCCGTCGCGCTGCATATTGCTAAAGGGGCAACGTGGCGCATTAATCGGGATCTGATGGAAGTTGACTGTTCCCAGTCGAGATTTCTGGGTATCCAGGTAAGAAAACAGTCGGCCCTGCAACAAAGGATCGTCGGTAAAGTCGATGCCGGGAATCACGTTGGAAGGCAGGAAAGCAACCTGTTCGGTTTCTGCAAAGAAATTGTCGGGGTAGCGATCGAGCACCATACGGCCCACAATCTTGACGGGTACACTCTCCTCGGGGATCAGCTTGGTGGCGTCCAGCACATCGTAATCCTGCCGGTCCGCCCACTCTTGATCAAACACCTGCACGCCCAGCTCCCACTCCGGAAAAGCGCCGCTTTGAATGGCTTCGTATAAATCACGTCGCAGGTAGTCCGAATCCGCACCTGAAATCTTGACGGCCTCATCCCACAAGGTCGACTGCAATCCCTGCTTGGGTTTCCAGTGAAACTTCACAAAATGCGACTTGCCCTGCGCATTCACGAAACGGAAGGTGTGTACGCCAAAACCCTGCATCATGCGAAAGGAACGAGGCAAGGCGCGATCCGACATCAGCCACATCACCGTATGTAACGATTCGGGCATCAGCGAGACAAAGTCCCAGAACGTGTCATGGGCAGAGGCCGCCTGGGGAAAACCGCGGTCAGCCTCGGGCTTGACGGCATGAATCAGGTCCGGAAACTTGATGGCATCCTGAATAAAGAACACGGGCATATTGTTGCCGACCAGATCCCAGTTGCCCTGTTCGGTATAGAACTTGACCGCAAAACCACGCACGTCACGCGGCGTGTCCTTGGATCCCTTGGAACCCGCTACGGTTGAAAAGCGGCAAAACACCGGCACCCGATGCCCTTCCTTTTGAAACACACAGGCCTGGGTCAGCTCCGGAATCGCCTGTGTACACTCAAAATAGCCATGCGCCCCCGTGCCACGAGCATGCACGATGCGCTCTGGAATGCGTTCGTGATCGAAATGAAATATTTTCTCTCGCAGGACAAAATCTTCCAGCAAAGTAGGACCGCGAGCCCCCAGGCGCAGGGAGTTCTGATTATCCGTAATCGGCATGCCATGATTGCTGGTCAAGGCGGTATGGCCCGCCTGATGCAACTCCCCTCCCTGACCCAGGGAGTCCTGATTGTTCGTCGCCGCTGATTTTTTCGTCACCATATGTCCTCCAATCGAATCACACAACAAACCTCTTCCTTCAGAAGCGGCCTTAGCCGGTCTGCATGGCATGACCATTGCTACGCCCACGCGTTCGCATAACTGGCCAGAGGCTGGCAAACGATCTTTGCTCCTGACGGAACAAGGCACTTGTCACTCGGGACCGCTACCCTGACCAAGCGGGCAGTCTTAAAAGAGCCTAGAGGCTTTGCACAAGGCATGTGCGAATCGATTTCTCGAAACGTAATCAAGCATGTCCACATTTTTTTATGCGAGCATTCGGCCCGGAAAGGCTGAGCTCTGGCATCATGCACGTGCTGTCGCTCTGTACGGCCCCTCATTACAGCCGCGCGGTCTGCGCGGCCTCGGTTTCTTTTTGGAATAACCTTGTGTTTCAAGTCGCTGCTCTCTGTTTTGCCCTGTACGTCGCCTGGCGATTGATCAAACCTCTGAAACTTCGGCCCTGGATCAAATATCTGCTCAGCGCGTTGGCGCTGGCCGCCACCCTGCATCACTATACGGTTGCTCTGTTCTGGGGCACGCGCGCCTCGCCGGAGATCCCTGCCGCCCTTATCATGGTCCTGGGCTGGGCATTTGGCAGTGTCCTGCTGGCCGCCAGCCTGACCCTGTTCACGGATCTGACCGGCCTGCTGATGCGTGTTCTTTACAAGCCACTTGGCCTGGTAATGCTGCGCTCGCCAACACTGCGCGCCGCTCTGGGTATCACGGCGCTGAGTTTGTCCGCACTAGCAGTGTGGCAAGCCGTGCAAGTACCCGAGGTGAAAACGGTCGAGGTGACCATTAAGGACTTGCCACCCGATCTGGATGGTTTCCGGATCGTTCAACTAACGGATCTGCACGCCAGCCGCCTGCTGCAAGGTCCTTGGATTGAGGCGATCGTGGAAAAGACACAGGCCTTGAATCCAGATCTGATTGCCATTACCGGGGATCTGGTCGATGGCACTGTCGATGCACGTCGGGACGATGTGGCTCCCTTGCACGCTTTGTCAGCCCCTCAGGGAGTCTGGGTCATTGCCGGTAACCACGAGTACTACACTCAGTACCAGCCCTGGATAGCGCATTTCAAGAGTCTGGGGCTACGTTTGCTGTTGAACGAGCACAGCATTATTCAGCGAAATGGCGCAGCCTTTGCCTTGGCGGGGATTACCGACAAGTCGGCTGCGGTGCACGGGCAGCCCATGCCGGATGTCGGTGCTGCCGTGGCCGGTATTCCGGCTGGCATGCCCATCATTATGCTGGGCCATCGACCAGACACCGCCAAAACAAGTGCTGCGGCAGGCGTGGCCTTGCAACTGTCCGGCCATACGCACGGCGGTCATATTCTGGGCATGCACAAGATCGTGCAGATGGCCAATGACGGCTATGTAGGTGGACTGTATCAAGTCGGCAACATGCAACTGTATGTCAGTTACGGAGCGGGACTATGGGCCGGCTTTCCGCTACGCCTGGGACGCGCATCAGAAATCACCTTGATTACCCTGCGCGCCCCTTAAGACCGACCGCAACCCTTTCCCTTTTCAGGACACGCTGCGCAGCGCCCGTTTGCACACGCGCTGCACAGCCTTATCCTGCGGCGACTGCGTCTGCCATTGAACGCATAACGACCTTACCCACTGCGGCTGGTCCTTGGCCGCATCGTTCAGGTAGTTGGCGACCGAGTCTTGCACATAGACGCTATCATCCCGGTGCAACACCTGCAGGATGGGCAACATACGCTCTGGCTCCTTTTTCAGAACGGCGATATGTGCGCACCACACCCCTCGGGGGCGCAGGGCTTCACAGGCAAAACGGCGTAAATACGCTGAGTCCTCGTGCGCCCACCGTTGCAAGGTTTGGATCGATAGGTCCAGCTCGGCTACCAAGTGGGGACGCACCGCCATCCAGGCCCATTCGCGTACTCCAAAGTGTGGATCGTCCGCCAAGGGACGCAACGCCTCCAGACGTTCCGGCACGCTTAGCGATTCACGCGCGCCCACCATAAAACAGGCCCAACCTCGCACCACATCGGCGCGATGACCCAGGCAGCGCTTCCAGGCCCATTCGCCGTAGCGTTGCCACAGATACTCGCCCAGGCCTTTCATGCGTTTGAGTATGCCCAGCTGGGCCAGCGACTGAATATGCCGGACCGCGTGCTCATCGAGTTCAGGAAATACCACGGCCGCCAACACCCGCTGATCAATAGCCAAGGACTCGGTGAGGGTAGCGGCCGGCATTTCTCCTGTTGATAAAGCCTGGAGAACCTCAGCCGGTATATCCGCCACTTTGGCATAGCCAATGCGATTTTCTGTGTTCATGATGACTGCTCTCCACCCGCTGCCTTGCTCAACAGGGCCCCAAGCTGGACGCACTCCGCCGCCGACAAATGGCTGAACAATTGACCAATCCAGCGGGCGTGGGTTGCCACCAGCTGTTTCGCCAGCTCAGCACCTTGGGGACTGAGTTTCACCATGACAGAACGTCGATCCGCTTGGGCTGCAAAACGCTGCACCAAACCCGCTTTCAGCAAGCCATCCACCAGGGTTGTCACCGTTGCCCGCGTAATTCCGGCCCGCTCGGCCAATCGGTGGGAGGCCATGCCCTCGGGGGCGTTTTCCAATAAAAACAGCAGCACGAAACGCGCTTCGCTCAAACCGTGAGGGGCCAGCAAGGCCGCACAATCCCGATCAATCCGGGCCGATAAAGACAAGAGCTGAAAACAGAGCTCCATACCCTGAATGTTGATGCCCTTTTGCTGCCGGGCATGAGAGAGCAGAGCTTGGTATTTGGCGTCCAGTTTCATAATTCGATATCAAATAGTTTGATATCGAATCTTAATGTTTGACTCCATCAAAAACAAGCCCAATAACAAAGACGATTCCACGGTGCCAGCGTCAGGCCCCCTCTTTTTCCTTGGCACGGCCGCCCCGGCTCGCCAAGCTCGGCATTGCCCCCCCCAACAGGAAACTTTTTGCCTCCAGAGTGTCGCCAAAACTCGACAATGCCAAATTTTAAGGATGATGCGCACAAGACAGGCCCACGCATGCGGTAAGGTATAAGGCTGGCCGGACTATGACACGCCATCTTGCAGACATAGCCCCGCACCCGCCCCACCGCCCCCGGCGGAACAGGCAAGGCATTGAACCGGCATCGGGATAAGGATCTGCTCCGGGCAGCCACCGATCATCAGCAGCACACATGGAATCCGTTTACTAGCATCATGAACAGCATCAAGAAATCGAGCAAATTGGCGAATGTTTTGTACGATATTCGCGGCCCCATCATGGACCGGGCCAAGCAAATGGAAGACGAGGGCCAGCAACTGATCAAACTGAATATCGGCAATCTGGCGGTGTTCGGTTTTGATGCCCCGGAAGAGATCCAGCTCGATATGATTCGTAACCTGCCCAACTCGGCGGGTTACTCGGACAGCAAAGGTATTTTTGCCGCGCGCAAAGCCGTCATGCACTACACCCAGCAACAGGGCATCAAGGGCGTGACGCTGGAAGATATTTACCTGGGCAATGGCGCTTCGGAGTTGATCGCCATGGCGACCAACGCGCTGCTGGACGATGGGGACGAGCTGCTTCTGCCCATGCCCGACTATCCCTTATGGACGGCTGTCACCAGCCTGTCAGGCGGCACACCCGTTCATTATCTGTGCGACGAATCCAATGGCTGGATTCCGGACCTGAACGACATCCGCGCCAAAATCACGCCGCGGACCAAAGGCCTGGTGGTCATCAACCCCAACAACCCCACTGGCGTGCTCTACCCTGATTCGGTCTTGCAAGCCCTGGTGGACATTGCACGCGAGTTCAATCTGGTGCTGCTGGCGGACGAAGTCTACGACAAGGTCCTGTTCGACGACATGAAGCACACCGCCATGGCCAGCCTGTCCTCCGACGTACTGACACTGACCTTCAACTCCCTGTCCAAGAGTTACCGCGCCTGTGGTTACCGCGCCGGCTGGCTGGTGATCTCCGGGGACAAGAAAGCCGGTGCCGACTACATCGAAGGCCTGAGCATGCTGGCCAATATGAAGCTGTGTGCCAACGTTCCCGGCCAATGGGCTATCCAGACTGCGCTGGGCGGCTACCAGAGCATTAATGACCTGGTTTGCGAAGGCGGCCGTCTGCGTCGTCAGCGCGATCTGGCCTATGAGCTGATTACGGCCATTCCGGGAGTCAGCTGCGTCATGCCTCACGCTGCCTTGTATATGTTCCCCCGTCTGGACCCCGAAATTTATCCCATCAAGGATGATCGTCAATTTTTCCTGCAACTGCTCGAAGCCACTCGCGTCATGCTGGTTCAGGGTACCGGCTTTAACTGGCCCCACCCCGACCACTTTCGCATGGTCTTTTTGCCGCACGAGCCCGACTTGCGCGAGGCAATCAACCGCATCGCCAAGTTCCTGAAAGAGTATCGGATAAAGCACGGCACGGAACGCCCCGAGTTTTCTCAAACCCCGCTGGCCGCTGTAGACAGTACCGACGCCTCCTAAGCGAGAACTCGCCCAAAAACCAAGGATGACCCATCCTTGGTTTTTTTATAAGCCACTTCAATTCAGGAAAAACGCATCAGCAACCGCACTCGATTCGGGCGCAACCCCAGGAGCGACAGCGCCCCTGCCTGGATATGCGCCGCTGCGGCTTTCAAGAGAGCGGCGCGAGCAGTTCCCCAACCCACTCAATAAACGCCCGCAAGCGCACATTCGTATGCTTGTTACGGTGAAACGCCACATGCAAAGGCATGGGGTCCATGCTCCAGTCAGCAAACAAGGCTACCAAGCGGTTTTCCTGCACAGCTGCATTAGCCAGATAGTCGGGCAGACAAACCAGTCCCAGACCAGCCTCACCCGCTGCCAGATAGGCATTGCCATCGTTGACAGCCAACCCGCTACATCCCCGCACAACTACGCTTTCCTTGTGACGACGCAAGGCATACGGAAACGGTTTGTTCTGATGCTCCCAAAGATAGCCCACCACCGAATGCTGCGAGCTATCCAGTTCGGTAGGATGGACTGGCGTCCCACACCGCTTCAGGTACGCCGGGGCGGCATATATCGCCAGACGCAAGCTCCCCACTCGCCTGGCTACTAAAGCCTGATCCTGAATCGGGCCACCTCGAACCACGCAATCCACACTCTCATCGAGTAGATCCACAGCTTTATCACCCACCCCCATATCCAGTTGAATATCAGGGTAACGCTGATAAAAAGACGGTAAGGCAGGCACCAGCACGCGACTGGCCAACGAGCTGGGCACATCGACTCGCAAACGCCCGGCAGGCAAGGCCAAGACGTGCGCCAGATCCCGTTCTGTATTGTCCAGGTCAGTCAGCAGTTGCTGCACGCGCTCCACGTACAAGGCGCCTGCGCTGGTCAGACTGACCTTGCGCGTCGTGCGATTGAGCAGACTCACCCGCAAGTGGGCCTCCAGTTGCTGCACCAGATGCGTGGCCCGTGTCCGGCTGATATGCAAGGCCTGAGCCGCTTTGGTAAAGCTGCCGGTTTCCACCACCTTGGCGAAGGTGCGCATCGCTTCAAAACGGTCCACGCATTATCTCCAAAGCGTAGTGGTCATTGTTTTGATTATAGAAACAGTGTGGTTCGTCATCCAGGGTTTATCCGCCCACGCCCAACGCCTACAGTAAATGACTTGATCAACTTCAGCCACTCAAGCCGGTAGAGGAACCCCGAATGACTCCCTTACGCCAAGCCGTATTTCCTTCTGAGCGCCACGCCTTGTATGAACGTGCTCATTATTCGCCTGCGGTGCGCTGCAATGGCTTTTTGTTTGTATCAGGGCAGGTGGGCAGCCATCCAGATGGCACGCCCGAACCCGATCTGGAACAACAGATGCGTCTGGCCTTCGAGAACCTGCGTGCCGTATTGGCGGCCGCTGGCTGCACCTTCGCGCATGTGCTGGACGTGACCCTCTTTCTGGTCGACCCCGAGAAGAATCTGGACACCTTGTGGAAAGTCTTGCCAGATTACTGGGGTGATGCGCCCTACCCGGCCCTGACCGGCCTCGGCGTGCCCTGGCTATCGGGTTTTCAGTTCGAGATCAAGGTGGTAGCCCAGCTTCCCCAGGGTGAATAGAGGCCGGGCAATGCAGGGCAGCAAACCCCATCCCGACCTCTCGGCGCGAACGGTAGACACCTCGGCCATCTCCCCCCTCTCGACCATCTCAGGGTGGGAGGCAAGGTGTCTGCATCAGGACTCGTCCGCACGTCTGTTTGACGGAGGACACCATTTGCCAGGGCCGATCGAATCTCAGAAAGCTGTCCCACGATGCAGCCCCACTCTTGGATTCCACAAAAAGATCGGGCCTGGGCAGAACCTGGCTCACTCTCACAACGGCCGCAACAGCAATAAAGCGCACAAGGCCCACATAAAAAACGCAATACAGGCGTCCAGTACTCGCCAAGCAAAGGACTGACGAAAAACCGGCTGCAGCAAACGTGCCCCATAGCCCAGGGCCAGGAACCAGCACAGGCTGGCGGCACAGGCGCCCAAGGCAAACGCCCATTGCAAATGACCCGGATAGGGCATGGACAAGCTACCCAACAGCACCATCGTATCCAGATAAACGTGGGGATTCAAAAAAGTAAACGCCAGACACATTAGCACTATACGGCGGCGATTGCGCTCGCTTCCCTGACCGGCTAGCAAACTGCCCGTGCCCGCCCAGGCCCGCTGGACGGCCCTCCATCCATACCAGGCCAGAAAGACTGCGGCCCCCCAACGCAGAACTTGCAACAGACCTGGCCACTCATGCACCAAGGTACCAATACCAGCAACGCCTCCCAGAATCAGGACAATATCAGCCAGCGCACAAATACCGACCACCAGCCCCACATGGCGACGCTCCAGACCTTGCCGCAACACGAAGGCATTTTGAGAGCCAATAGCGATAATCAGGCCAGCTCCGCTCAAAAAACCCGTCGCTGCAACAGAGAAAAACATACCGCTCCCCTCTCGGAACTTGAAAACCGCCTTATAGTGCTATCCTTTAGCTATTAAGAAAAGCTAATTACTCTTTACATAGTTAAGCAAAACTAATCACTCCGGACTTGTCATGGATTTACTGCACCCACAGCTAAGAGCCTTTACAGCAGTCCTGGAGGAAGGCAGTTTCGAGGCAGCTGGACGTAGGCTACACATCACGAGCTCTGCCGTCTCACAACGGATCAAGGCACTGGAAGACAGGCTGGGGCAGGTTCTGGTCCTGCGCCAACCGCCTTGTCGCCCCACACCGGCAGGCGAACTGCTGCTGCGTCGTGTCCGTCCCATGCAGGCTCTGGAAGCAGAGGCCCTCGCCGATTTCCTGCCCGAGAAAAATGGAACGAACCGCCCCATCGCTATTGCGGTCAACAGCGATTCACTGGACACCTGGTTCCTTCAAGCTCTGGCCCAGCTCAGTCAGGCACACGGCTACTTGTTTGATGTACGGGTTGATGACCAGGACCATACGCTGGAGCTGATACGAAATGGCTCTGTGCTGGCCGCGGTCACTGCCGAGCCCACACCCTTGCAAGGCTGTGAGGTTCAGGCTTTGGGCATCATGCGTTATCAGGCCATTGCCTCGACGGCCTTTGTCAGCCGACACTTTAGTCAAGGAGCACAGGCAGACTCACTGGCTCAAGCCCCCATGATTGTCTTTAATCGCAAAGACGAGTTGCAATGGCGTTTTATACGTCAGATCACCGATGTGACGCTTGCCCCCCCCCATCCACTATCTGCCCACCTCGACCGGCTTTGTGAAGGCAGCAGCCTTGGGGCTGGGCTGGTGCCTGGCCCCGGACTCCATGGTTTGCGACGCTCTGGCAGCCCGGGAACTGGCCTTGGTCGCCCCGGGCCTTTGGCTGGATGTCCCCCTGTACTGGCAGCATGCCGCGATCCGGTCTGACACCTTGCGTAATATAGGTGCCGCGCTGCAAAACGCCGCCAGCAGCTCTTTAGGCCCTGTACAGGACTGATCAAGGACGGATCGGATCCATCCCGATCTGATCTGATCGGCCCCAGTCTGGTCGTGCGCGGCACGCTCGATCCAGCACGACGCCTTCAGGCCGCCGCCTCGGCCACGGCTCTGCGCACCGCCTCACGCTCGCCAACCCGCTGAAGATAGGCTACCAGCCTGGGGAATCTGCTCATCTCCACCTCATCGCCTTCAAGCCAGCTCCCCACGGTGTAAAGATAGCCATCGGAAACGGTAAATTGCTCGCCCATCACCCAAGGTCCAACAATAAGGGACTCCAGAAAGGCAGCACACGCCGTCATATTTTGTGGAACCTTAAGGCGCATGGCCTCGTGGGCCGCGGGATCATCGGCCCAGCGGGCACCCCGGCGCTTGTGTGCATGGGCGACATGCACCGTCGATGCCAGATAACTGTTGAGCTCCTGCAAACGAGCAAAAGCAAAAGGGTCGTCCAGAGGCGCCAACTGTGCCTGCGGAAAGCGTTGTGCCACAAAGGCCAGCAAAGCCGGAGTTTCAGTCAATGTCCCCTGTTCAGTCACCAGCGCCGGGACACGCCCCTTGGGGTTGATACGCAAAAACTCCGGGCTTTGCTGCTGATTAGCCGCGAAATCCAGCTTGACCACCTCGACATCCGCACCTGCCTCATACAAGGCAATGTGTGTTGCCAGCGCACAGGTACCTGTTGCGGAATAAAACACCCAACGTGCCATCTTGTGCTCCTCTTTTATTGTCGTTAAAGAGGCCATTATGACGCTGTGAATCCCGGGTTCGGGAAAAATGATGCGAGGCTTGGACCACGGAGCATCACAAACAGGCTCTCATTCGCCCTGTTGAATCGCCCCAGGTTTTAAGGAGGCTCCAAGCTTCGAGGGAATGAGGCACGAACAAGCTACCCCTGAAGTCCGTGAGCGTGTCGTGCGCTTGGTACAGGAGCACACCGTGGTGAGTACCCGTCGCTGTGGGCGGGTGTTGAGTCTATTGCGCCGAAAATCGGTTGCGTACCGGCCGCTTTGCTCGATTAGGTCAAGCGCAGCGAGATCGACAGCGGCAGGCGTGATGGCATGACCAGCAGCGAACGCGAACGCATGAAGGCATGGAGCGCGAAAACAGGGAGCTACGCCGGACCAACAAGTTATTGGAGTCGGCCAGCGCTTTTATTGACCAGGCGGCACTCGACCGCGAGCTCAAGAAGTAAATGCCTATATAGACCGACACCGGGGCGTCTACGGGGTCGAGCGGAGCCATCGTCAAGCGCGCTGAAGAAACTCTATCACCGTACCCACTCTAGCGCGCTGTGCCGGTGAAGGCCGTATTTTAACCAAACAGCTCCTCGACTCCTGGAGTGATTCATATGAAACCAGAGAAGAAAACTCATTTAAGAAGATTGGCTTATAGGCTCTAAAATCAATCTTTCTTTACCTTTACCAATGTTCTTCCTCTGCACTTTCAGCAGAGGCAGCTCGTTAGTATTTTTTACATGCGTCCCGCCACACGGTATTACATATCCATTACATTCCCAATAACGGGCATCCGGACAGTCCTCTCGTGAACTCATCGTTATCGAACACCCCCCTCTGATTAATTCATTAGCAAGCTCTTCAATCTTATTTATTTCCTCTTGATTGAAACGGTCTTCAACCAAAAAATCTAATCTGGCACCATCAGTTTTAATGTGGCAACCAATCGTATTTCCAACTACCCCAGGACGACATAGATCAATAGCCCAGTACAAAATATGCGCTGCGCTATGGTTTAAAGACATTTTTCTTCTACGATCACGATCAATTCTCAACAAAACCTCATCACCAACGTTAAAATTAATTAACCCACCCCTATTTTCAACTTTATGCAATATTATTCCACCAGTTTTAATACCTGAAAACCCATCAATAAAAATAGGTATAGCATCACAAATTTGAGCATCATTAAATTCGATAGCTATATTAGGGTTCTCAATCAATCGAATCTTGCCATGATCACCTTCTTGCCCCCCACCCTCCGGGTACGCTATAGTTTGATCAAGCTCAATTGCTAAATCATAGATACCCACTATTCTAGCCTTACATTCTAATTCTTCTGGCTTTTCATAATAACGCTTGATTGTTGTACGCATTATTTACCTTTCAATATCTTTTAACCTTCTTTTTTTACTAAAAAAATACCTGTCAATACAATAAAAATTCCAAACATTTCTTGTGCAGTTAATGTTTCATAAAAAATAAAATAAGATAAAATCGCTGAAATTACAGGCTGCATCAGAACGAGAACAGCAGCTAAGTTGACAGATATACCACCTAAAACATAGCTAAGACCGCCTTGCCCTAATATCTGAGAAAATATGGCCAAACCCAACAATGGCCACAAAGCTTCAAAATCATTAGGATAGGAAACTCCTTCCATGAGAAGGCTACTTATAAGAAGTACCACTATAGATCCGTATGCACTGTAATACATTACCTGAATAGCACTTGCCTTTTCTCTGACCTTATAAACAATAAGCAAAAAAATAGCATAGAAAATAGATGTAGCGAACGCTAACATATCACCATATAAGCTACCGTTCGATAAATCCCCCTTCCCTTCTATCAAAACCACTAACCCAATTAATGTAACCAGCAAACTAATTAAAAAATTACGAGAAATTTTTTCTTTATAAATAAAATAAGCAGCCGGAACAATAGTAAATGGAACTAAGTTAGCCAATAAGTTTGCGTTAGCTACCGTTGTATAATGAAAAGAAATATTCCATAAAATTAAATCTCCTGCCAGGAACATACCAGCAACAAATACCAACGACTTATCTCTTATAGATAAATGATTTCCTTTTTCAAACTTAAGTAATGGATACAATATTGGAATGCTAAATAGAACCCTATAAAACCCAGTTGCAACAGGCCCCAAATCACTTAATTTTACAAATATCCCTCCGGTCGCCAGACATGAAACAAAAAAAATAGTTAAAAAAAACGAACGACTTTTCATTAATTTCTCAAAATTATTTTCTGCTCATTACTTTCCATTACTACTGAACAGTTATCAGGAATATCAGCTCTAATTATAGAGTGAGGTGAAATTTTAACATTATTGCCAATACGGACCTTACCAAAAATTCAAGCAAACCCTCCAATTTCAACATTATTCCCAACAATAGGGTGGCGGCTTTTTTTTTCGTTAAATGCAATATGAGAAGAGCCTAAAATAACTTGCTGTAAAAAATAACAATTATCTCCAATAACGCAAGTTTCTCCAATTACCGTACCAACCCCGTGATCAATCACGAAACTATGACCTATACTGGCTGCGGGATGTATCTCAACCCCTGTTCTAACCTTAAAATATTCCGATATTTTTTTTGCTTCGATAACCTTTCCGTAATTAAATAAAATATAATTTGATATCCGGTATCCAATCACCGCATCAAATGACGAATAAGACAGCAAAAGAAATCTATAATCATTATTTGCAGATGGATCTTTCTCAAGAAACGCGTTCATATCCATAATTAACATTGAACATAAACCAAGAATTTCACTCCTTTTCAAATAATAAATACTATATCTACTTAACACCCCAACCACTTTTGAAAGAATTATCCCCTCATCTGAAATAGCAAGCATAGGCATATTTTTACATTTACTCATAGCCTATATAGCTCCTACCACTATCAGGGGCAACAGTAACAATAATCTTTCCTTTTTTATACTTTTTGGCCTCTTTAAGAGAAGCAAGAATATTTGCTCCTGATGACACACCTACAAAAATACCTTTATTTTTACTTAACCAACTCCTCAATTCCATTACCTCATTGAAATCAACATTTATCATATGATCAATAAGACTAAAATTTACTATTGGAGGAATAAAACCCACCGCTATAGCTTCAATCTTATATGGAATAAAAATATTATTTTTAAAATCACATCCACTGGGTTGAACACCTATTACCTTTGTGTCCGAACTAATCCCTTTTAAATACCTACCCACTCCCATTAAAGTTCCGCCAGTTCCAATTCCAGCGACAAAAGCATCCACTTTACGCACTTTCAATTGATTTATAATTTCTGGCCCGGTAGTCAAATAATGCGACAAAGGATTAGCTGGATTAGAGAACTGATCTAGAGAAATATAATTATTATCAGAATTCAATATTTCTCTCGCCAGCCTAACATGCGACCCTGGCCCAGTATTGTGGTCAGACAATATAATTTTGGCCCCATAACTTTCTAAATTTTTTATTTTCTCTTTACTGAAGTTATCAGGAATTACTAAATTAACTTTATACCCCAAAGCTATAGCGGCAATAGTAATTCCCAAACCAGTATTACCGCCTCTCGGCTCCAGAATTATTTTGTCTTTCGTTAATAATTTTTTTTCTTGTGCATCTAATACCATATGCACTCCAGGTCTAGATTTAATACTCCCACCAGGATTGAACTCTTCTAACTTTACATAAACACCAGATCTATCTGGATTAAATATATTTTCTATTTTTATAATTGGAGTATTTCCCACATAGTTTAGCAACTCAGTCATAGCCAGCCCTTAATACTTTTCTGCCCAATCATTATTTAGATAAACATAATAAAAATGAATTTTTCCTAAGCAGTTTTGTTTATATCCATCCACCTAAGATTAATCTAAATTTTTTAGTTGATATAGCAGCAGTGCTAGGCTATTGTTATGGTTACAGTTGACTATAGATAGACCGGAAGTCAAAAAAATGGCCGAGCGTGCCTATACAACCCTATATTTACAGGAAGTATTCTATGGATGAATCACTGTATTTGACTTTGAGTAATAAGCTAAACCAGGCGATTAGCTCAGGAACTTTTAAAGCCGGCTCAAGACTTCCGTCGGTAAGGCAAACCGCAAAAACTTACTCAGTTAGTGCCAACACTGTTGTTGCCGCATACCGCCATTTAGAAGACCAAGGACTGATACAGGCACGGCCACAATCAGGTTTTTATGTACGTGAACAAGTCCCTCGCCTTAAACAAACGTTTCCTATAGAAAGTGCCAGCGCACCTCCTACTCAAGGCGTATTGCAGCTAATTGAAACGACTTTTGCCACTCAACAAAATCCAGCTTTCACAAATATTTCTCTAGCCTGCCCAAAGCATGACTCTGAGTTTTATCCAAGTGAAAAGCTGAGTAGAATCATGAGTCAGATCGTCCGGCGCCAACACAATATGATTTGTGAGTACGCATTGCCACCTGGTAGCTTAAATTTACGACACCAGATAGCCAGGCGGATGCTCGATGTTGGTGCTATTACTGATATCACCGAAATCACTATTACACACGGTTGTATAGATGCATTGCATTTGGCGCTCTTGGCAACCACCAAATCTGGTGATTGCGTTGCCCTAGAGTCCCCTACTTATTTTTATTTAATACCTTTATTAGCCACATTAGGATTGAATGTAATTGAAGTTCCCACGGATGCTGAGACCGGCTTAGACCTTACAGCTTTAGAGTTATTAATGAAGGACCATAAAATTCAGGCCATTGTCTGCATGCCTAATTTGCACAATCCTCTTGGTTGCAGCATGCCTCTCAAATCCAAGCAACAGTTGGCCAAATTAGTGAACAAATATCAGGTTCCACTTATTGAAGATGGGCTGTATTGTGAACTTCATTTTGATCAGACCTTACCAGCGGTTAAGGCATTTGATTCCGATGGCTGGATTATTTTTTGCTCAAGTTTCACTAAAACCCTAGCCCCAGACTTCCGAATTGGTTGGATCTGCGCTGGACGCTTCAATCAAGAAGTACAGCGTCTTAAAAACCAGCTTTCAATGACCGAGTCTAGGTTACTGTGCGAGACCATCGCCTTATTTTTAGAATCTGGTGGCTACGATCATCATTTGCGAAAACTACGTAAACGCTACCAACAAAATATGGCTCAAGCACAATCGCTAATAGCGAACTATTTCCCTGCAGGAACCCGCACCACAAAACCACAAGGTGGATTTGTTTTCTGGGTAGAAATACCTGGAAATATAGATACCGTTGAGCTACATATCGAGATGCTTAAAGAAAATATTTGCCTTACTCCAGGCGCATTATATTCACCTAACTCTCGATATAACAACGCATTACGAATATCATGCTGCTATCCGTTTAATGAAAAATATCGTTTTGCTATTGAACGTGTCGGCGCTAAGGCATGTGCACTGACTGGCATATCTTCAAATCGAAATCATGAATCCATTCAACATAAGCCGTAGAAAGAGTTTTTATTCAAAACGTTATTCTTTGAATTTTAGCCACCTCTGGGCCGCTTCGTCTGAACAATAACTTTCTATCCGCAATTTTTTTCCTCGTCCACCTACTTAATGTCCGTTTATATCCCTGTGAGAACATAACTTCGCGCCATAATTGCTACGTTATAACATAATTTTTATATAATGATGTGTACTTGGGATGCAACCTACCATCAATCAGCAACGAGTCGTTATGGCATTGGAGCAGTCAGACGCACTCTTAATCGCTGATGCCCTCCTAGACAAACTGCGGGAACATGTCCAAACGGCCCCAACGCAGGTTTATCGAGCGCTTAAGCCTTTGGAAACTTACGGGCTTTTCCATCGCATGAAATGAATCGCCCCAGGTTTAGAGTAGGCTCCAAGCGTCGAGGGAATGGGGCACGAACAAGCTCCCCCTGAAGTCCGTGAGCGTGTCGTGCGCTTGGTACAGGAGCACACCGTGGTGAGTACCCGTCGCTGTGGGCGGGTGTTGAGTCTATTGCGCCGAAAATCGGTTGCGTACCGTCCGCTTTGCTCGATTAGGTCAAGCGCAGCGAGATCGACAGCGGCAGGCGTGATGGCATGACCAGCAGCGAACGCGAACGCAGGAAGGCATGGAGCGCGAAAACAGGGCGCTACGCCGGACCAACAAGTTATTGGAGTCGGCCAGCGCTTTTATTGACCAGGCGGCACTCGACCGCGAGCTCAAGAAGTAAATGCCTATATAGACCGACACCGGGGCGTCTACGGGGTCGAGCGCACTGAAAAACCAGGGCTGCCGTAGAATTGGCCACGCTGGACTGGCGACCAGCAGTTTCGGAAAGTGTGGGTATCAATTCTGAAAAAAGCAGATGGGCGTTACAGGTGCCCTTACCAAACCCGCCACACCTATGCTTCCATGATGCTGTCGGCGGGTGAGCACCCGTTGTGGGTGCTCAGTCAGATGGGCAGCAGTGACTGAACAATGATCGCCAGAATTTATGGAAGATGGATGCCGGACGCGGACATTGGGACAGAGTCCAGGGCCGAACAAGCATTCAGTCCCGCCATTGCTGGATCTGCTATTAAAAAGGTCATCTGATGATCGTGCCCAGCCCATGCTAAAACAGCCCCAAAAAGAAAAAACCAATGACCGCTAAGTCATTGGTTTTTCAGGATTTCTTGGTGGAGTCGGGGGGAATTGAACCCCCGTCCGCAAGCCGTCCACAGACAGTTCTACATGTGTAGTCAATTAACTTTAAGTTTTAACCTTGGATTATGCCAATTGACAGGCCTTTCCTTGGCGATCCACTAAGTTTTAGAACCGGACTTCGTGGCGCAGCCCGATTCGATTCTTTGTAAATAACACTGCTGTAGGTTGCCCTACCTAACCCAAAGACAAATTAGTGCAGTGGCCCAGCCTTAAGCGGCTAGAGCGAAACGCTCGTCGTTGGCGTTTGTAGTTTTCCAGTGGATTTACGAGCGTACTGGTGCTCGACACGCCCTGATCTGCTTCTTGACCCACGTCGAAGCCATGTCGACCCCATGTGGATTAGTAACCATACCACATTGGCTACAAATTGCATAGCCCAAAGTGCTAGAATAAACCTCTTTCGCGCTCTGGCTGAGTCCTCGCCAGGGCGTTTTTCACGTACCTCACCCCGCCCCTTTTGTCTGGAGTCGCTTTTCATGGCCCACCCCGCCCATCAAGCCAGAGGCCTACTAGGCTTTATCCTGCATGGCAGTCTTGTAACGCAAATCGTGATCGGTTTGATCGCCGGCATTTTGCTGGGGCGCTTTGCGCCGGACGCTGCGCACTCCATCGCCCTGCTCGGTCAGTTGTTTGTCTCTGCCTTGAAGTCGGTCGCGCCCATTTTGGTGTTCGTGCTGGTGATGTCCTCCATCGCCAATCAAAAGGTCCAGTCCTCTACCCGCATGGGTCCTATCCTGGTGCTGTATGTGTTGGGAACTTTTCTGGCCGCTCTGGTGGCCGTCATCGCCAGCTTCGCGTTTCCCGTCACGCTGAAACTGGATCTGGCCAACTCTACCTTGAACCCGCCCGGCAATATTGTTGAAGTCTTGCTCGACCTGCTGACCAGCATTGTCGTGAACCCGGTCGATGCCCTGCTCAACGCCAACTACATGGGTATCCTGGCCTGGGCCATTGCGCTGGGCCTGGCCTTGAAGCACGGCTCCCAAGGCTCACGTGATTTGCTCACTGATATGGCCAATGCCGTCTCCTCCTTGGTGCGTCTGGTCATCCGCTTTGCGCCTTTGGGGATTTTTGGGCTGGTGGCGGTCACCATTGCAGAGTCCGGTTTTGAGGCGCTGCGCCAGTACGGCCTGCTGCTGATCGTGCTGGTGGGTTGCATGCTGGTTGTTGCCCTGATTATCAATCCCATCATCGTGTTTGCCAAACTGCGTCGCAACCCCTATCCACTGGTCTTTACCTGCCTGCGTGAAAGCGGGATCACCGCTTTTTTCACCCGCAGCTCCGCCGCCAATATTCCGGTGAACATGGCATTGTGCGAGCGCTTGGGCTTGCACAAGGACACGTACTCGGTCTCTATTCCGCTTGGTGCCACCATCAATATGGCCGGCGCAGCCGTCACCATTACCGTTCTGACCCTGGCTGCGGTACATACGCTGGAAATCCCCGCCGACCTGCCTACCGCGCTGTTGTTGAGCCTGGTGGCCACCATTGCCGCTTGCGGCGCCTCCGGTGTGGCTGGTGGCTCTTTGCTGCTGATTCCTCTGGCATGTAATATGTTCGGAATTTCCAATGATGTCGCCATGCAAGTGGTCGGAGTCGGGTTTGTGATTGGGGTGGTGCAGGACTCCGTAGAGACTGCCTTGAACTCATCTACCGACGTGCTGTTCACGGCTGCGGCAACGCTCGAACCAGGCCAGGCCTGATTGAATGAGGGCCTAATGCAACGGGGGCCAGCCATTCAGGCTGGCCTTTTTTATGCTTAACTCCTGCTGAACGACTGC
This sequence comes from Alcaligenes ammonioxydans, assembly GCF_019343455.1. Taxonomy (NCBI): domain Bacteria; kingdom Pseudomonadati; phylum Pseudomonadota; class Betaproteobacteria; order Burkholderiales; family Alcaligenaceae; genus Alcaligenes; species Alcaligenes ammonioxydans. The sequence continues at coordinate 2,468,173 of NZ_CP049362.1, forward strand.
ATCCATTCAAAACCCGGCCCTGCTCCCGCGTGGCCCCTCTTACCGCCCACTTTTGTCGCCCGGTTCTTTTCAAGGAGTCTTTGTGGATTTAACCAGTCTGTCTCTGTATGTCGTTGCCGTGGCCGCTGTCACCGTCATGCCTGGGCCGACCATGCTGCTCGCCCTGAATAATGGCGCCCACGGCGGCAAACGCATTGCCGCCTGCGGAATTGCGGGTGCCGCGCTCTCGGATCTGATTCTGATCGCCGCGGTAGGCGGGGGGCTGGGCGCCCTGCTGCTGGCTTCCGAGCAGCTTTTCACGCTGGTGAAATGGATTGGCGCGGGCTATCTGCTTTATCTGGCCTATGGTCTTTGGCATGCCCCTGTGAGCGCCGTCCCGTCGCAACCCTCCACAGAGAAAGTCCGTACGGGTCGGGCCGCCTTCCTGCGTTCTTTACTGGTGGCTCTGTCCAACCCCAAAGCCTTGCTGTTTTTTTCGGCCTTTTTACCCCAGTTCATCCGGCCTGAAAGCCCGATCGCCATTCAATACATTACGCTGGCATTGGTCACCGCCCTGATTGATATTGCCTTAATGAGTGTCTACGCCCTGGGAGGACATCACGCCATGCGCCTGCTCTCGGGCCAGGCCATGCGCTGGCTGAACCGAGGCTGTGCAGGCATGCTGGCCGGGCTGGGGCTTGCCCTTAGCGTGTACCGCCGCAGCGAATCCGATTGAGTCCTGGTGGCCGGAAAACCTCTCGCCGATGTTCTGCTCCCACGGTTTGAATCGTATATCATCACGTAGATCATGACCGACACTACAGGGCCTCGTTGTGCCTCCGCTGCAGATCAGCGTCCGGGGCCACGCGGCCCCTGGTTGCCTGCCTTCCCAAAACCGACAAGGAGCCACGATGAAGCGTATCTATTTAGCGGGTCCTGATGTGTTTTTCAGCGACGCTGTCGAGCGTGCCAAACTGCACAAGCAACTGGTGCGAGACTTTGGTTTTCAGCCTCTGCACCCCGTTGATCAGGAAGAGATTGAGGCCTCTGCCATCTATCACCACAATATCCGCCTACTGGATCAGGCCGATGCAGTCGTGGCCAATATCACGGCGTTCAGGGGCGCGGAGATCGACACGGGCACGGCTTTTGAAATCGGCTACGCGGTAGCTCAGGGCCTGCCGGTATTCACATACCGCTCCACAGCCGATACGGTACTGGATCTGGTGCGCGAGCACTACAGCCCAGTCGTTCTGGACCCTGCCAGCCAGACCTGGCGCGACCGCAACGGCGCCCTGATCGAGGACTTCGGTCTGCCTGCGAACCTGATGGTCGCGATCAGCACGGAATTTGTGCATGGCTCCTTGAGCGATGCCTTGCTTGCCGCACAGGATTACTTCAAAGCCATCAGCTGACTTTCTATAGAACAAACTACCGGTTTACCTTGTGAATCAATCACGCGCCGTCAAACAAGACGAACCCAACCCGCGGTTCCCTGCAGGCTCGTTTTTCGCAACTCCAAAACAGGGCCTCGCCCCACACCATGCCCGACAAGCGCCCACTCTCTTTTCTTGACCGCGTCCGCGCCATCCTTACTGATCTACCCGCCTCCGAGCGCCGTCTGGCCCAGTTCGCGCTGGATTTCCCCGGTGATCTGTCCAGTTATAACGCCTCGGAACTGGCCAGCCTGGCGCAAGTCTCCAACGCAACCGTCACGCGCCTCATTCGTCGCCTGGACTACGCCAACTACGAGGCGGCACGCAGGCAGATTCGCACGGAAAAAGCCGATGACACTCTTCTCTCGCCGAGCCCCCAACTGTCTGTGGGTGAGGCAAGCCTGCAATCCCATTTGCAAGATGGCTACAACAAGCTGAGCAACACGTATCGTCATCTGTCCCATTCCGTCCTGCAAGAGGCCAGCCAGGCCATCCGTGGCGCACGACAAATCTGGGTACTGGGCTTGCAGGCAAACTACTTTCTGGCAGGGCATTTCTACTGGCATCTGTCCAAGCTCATGCCCGGGGTGCGGCTGATCCCGGGCGCCGGTCAGACGGTCTGCGAATACCTGGCGGACATTCAGCACCAGGATGTCGTGATAATTTTCAACCTGCATCCCCGAGCTGAGGGCATGCCAGCGCTCATGCTTCGCCTGGAAACACGCTGCGCAAACATCGTGCTGATCACCGACCAGGACTACAAGGAACGCCCCAAAAGCCGCTGGCCCCTGCCCTGTCAGCCCGGTTCTGAACAGACGCCTGACAATGCGCTGGCGGCGGCAAGCCTATCTCATCTGCTGTTGTCCGAGATCGCGAACGTATGCAACGCCCTTGATCGGGATGAGTCGAAACAAGCACCATCACCGGCCGAGACAGTATTTGAATGACACGGGCAGGGGCACCCAAGAAGTCGCCCAACGCGCCGCCCTGCCCCCCCTCCTCTACGACCAAAGTCGCCTGTCGGGAAAAGCTGATTCGTTTTATACATGCTGTACACAGAGCGCCCTCAAGCGCCCACTCTCTGTACGTCCTGTAGGTAGAGAGCCTCGATGCCAAGAATCATCAAACCCCATAAGGAGACACCAACCATGAATTCAGCCCATCCTGCCGTCACGGCAGTGACCCAACACCCGGCCTATCAAGAGCTGCTTCGAAAACGCAACCGCATGAGCCTGATCTTCTTTGGTCTGACCGTGATTGTGTACGCCGGCTTTATTCTGACACTGGCTTTTGACCCCGAGCTTTTCAGCCGTCCCGTCGGCTCCATGACAATGACGATTGGCGTGCTGAGCGCCGCCATTGTGCTGCTCAGCGCGGTTGTTCTGGTGGCCCTGTTCGTCTACATCTCCAACAAGGTCTATGACCCCTTGCTGGCGCAAATCATGAGGGACGTGACATGAAAACATTACTCATGAGCTTGGGCCTGTTCAGCTTGGCCAGCAGCCATGCAATGGCTGCCTCGCCCGGTCAGGCCAATACCTCTGCCATTGTCATGTTCCTGATCTTCATTGCCGGGACCATGGCCATTACCTGGTGGGCCGCACGACGCACCCGCACCACATCGGACTTTTATACCGCGGGCGGTGGCCTGACCGGCTTTCAGAACGGACTGGCGATTGCCGGGGATTATCTGTCCGCCGCCTCTTTTCTGGGGATTGCGGGCATGGTGTACGTCAGCGGCTTTGACGGCATGATCTATGCCATCGGCTTTATGTTTGGCTGGCCGGTCGTCATGTTTCTGATTGCCGAGCGACTGCGCAATCTGGGCCGCTACAACTTTGCCGACGTGACCTCGTTTCGTCTGTCCCAAAATCCCATGCGCATTCTGGCGGCCAGCGCATCCTTGCTGATTATTGCCCTGTACCTGATCGCACAAATGGTGGGGGCTGGCAAACTGATCGTGCTGCTGTTCGGGCTGGACTACAACGTGGCGGTGGTCATTGTCGGTTCGCTGATGATGATTTACGTGACCTTTGGCGGCATGACCGCCACGACCTGGGTACAGATCATCAAGGCCGTACTGATGCTGGTTGGCGCCACTTTGATGACGGTTCTGGTGCTGGCTGCTTTCCATTGGGACGTGGATACCATGCTGGCGAAGGCCGTTGCCACTCACCCGACCGGCCATGCCATTCTGGAGCCGGGCGCGGCGGTCAGTCGCAACCCACTTAACGTGCTGTCCCTGGGCATTGCCTTGGCCTTTGGTACAGCCGGCCTGCCGCATATCCTGATGCGCTTTTTCACCGTGGCCGACGCCAAGGAAGCCCGTAAATCGGTGATTTATGCCAGCAGCTTCATTGGCTACTTCTACCTGCTGACCTTCATCATCGGCTTTGGCGCCATTGCCTTGCTGGTCAGACACCCCGAGTACTTCCATACCGGCCCTGACGGTTCCTTCAATATGTTGACCGACCTGATTGGCGGCACCAATATGGTCGCGGTCCACCTGGCCAATGCTGTCGGTGGCAACCTGCTGCTGGGCTTTCTGGCCGCCGTCACTTTCGCCACCATTGTCGCCGTGGTGGCCGGCCTGGCGCTGGCGGGCGCTGCCGCGATTTCGCATGACTTGTACGCCAACGTCATTGCCAAGGGACGAGCCACCGAGAAAGACCAGATGCGCATTTCGCGCATCTCCACCGTGGTCTTGGGCGTACTGGCCATTTTGCTGGGCATCATTTTTGAAAACCAGAACGTGGCCTTTATGGTGGGGTTGGCCTTTGCGATTGCGGCCAGCGCCAACTTCCCGGTTCTGGTGTTGTCGATCGCCTGGCGTGGCTGCACCACCCGTGGCGCCACCATTGGCGGCTTTCTGGGGCTGGTCACCGCCACCGCATGGGTCGTTTTGAGCAGCACCGTCTGGGTAGATGTCTTCGGATTTGCCGAGCCTATCACCCCTTTCCCCAACCCAGGCATTTTGTCCATCCCGCTGGCCTTCTTCTCGATCTGGCTGTTCTCAACACTGGATAACAGCGCACGCGCAGTCAAAGAGCGCGCCGCGTTCGAGGCCCTGACCGTACGCAGTCAAACCGGTATTGGGGCTGCCAGCGCCAGCGCTCACTAAGGCTTTGACGCTGATTCAGTCAGCATGCAAGAAAAAACAGGGCATTTCGGTGCCCTGTTTTTACGGATACACAGCTCATCCGGGCGGGCATCCTTGCAGATACTTGAACATGGCATAATCCCCACATGAATGAACTGCTCATTGCGGACGATCACCCGCTATTTCGGGAAGCGTTACGAGGTGTCGTAGCCAGTCTGTTTCCCGGCACGGCCATCTACGAAGCGGATCGCATCTCTAATCTATATCCGCTGGTCGACGACCATCCTGACGCCGATTTGCTCTTGCTGGACCTGGATATACCTGGGGCAATCGGCTTCAGTGCACTGGTCCATTTGCGTGCGACCTACCCCTGCCTGCCCATCATTCTGGTCACGGCCCATGAAGAGGCCCGCTTCATGCGCCGCGCCATGGATCACGGCGCCATGGGCTTCATTCCCAAATCCATTGATGCGCAAACGCTGGGTATCGCCCTGCAAGTCGTTCTGGATGGCGGCACCTGGCTGCCGGAAATCGGTTCTTCCGCCCCCGGCATCAGCCTGGACGAGCGTGAAGTCGCCGCGAAGTTGCGCGAGCTGACCCCTCAGCAATTTCGCGTACTGCAAATGCTCAGCACCGGGCAACTGAACAAACAGATCGCCTACGAGCTCAATGTCTCGGAGGCCACCATCAAAGCACACATGACGGCCATTTTGCGCAAGCTGGGTGCTTCCAATCGCACCCAGGCCGTCTTGATGGCCAGCCATCTTGGCCTGAACCAGGACGAATCCCAGGACGCTAATACGTTTTAATTTGCGCGGTCAAAAAAGCTCGCAGCGAAGCGGGCTTTACCGGCTTGGTCAACACCAGATAGCCATATTGTCGAGCTGCTGCTTTCAGTTCATCACTCCCATCCGCCGTCAACAACGCGCCTTGCGCATGAGGCAAATGCAGGCGCAACAATTGCAGTGCCTGCAAACCGTCCAGCCGATCATGCAAGTGATAATCCACCAGCAAGACATCGGGGTTCAAGGAGATGGTCTCCAAAGCACGATCTACCGTATTGGCGGTAATGATTTGCGCTCCCCAGCGGCCCAGCAGCACTTCCATGCCCGCGATAATATCCAGATCATTGTCCAGACACAGCACTCGCAAGCCCTTTAACGGCAAGCCATCGGCAGGCTTGCTGGAATCGTTACTTGGGTGACTGCTGGCTTGCGTCGCGTGGCTCAAGGGAACGCGAATGGAGAACATGCTGCCGCGCCCCACCTCGGATCGCACATCCAGCGTGTGCCCCAGCAAGACCGCAATACGCTGGCAAATGGACAGGCCCAATCCCAGGCCCCGGCCATCCCAGTCGAAGGCTTGCTCGTAACGATGGAACTCCGCATAAATCTGCTGAATATGATGCGGCGGAATGCCCTGGCCTGAATCCCAGACCTGGAACTCCAGCTCTTCGCCCCGAACCCGCACGCCAAACACCACCCGGCCTTCCTGTGTGTAGCGCAAGGCATTGGCCAGAAAATTCTGCAGCACCCGCCGCAGCAGGCGATGATCGCTATACACCGACAAAGGACGGGCGTGAATCCGCAATTGAATGCCGCGCCGAGCCGCCATGGGCGCATATTGATCCGCCAGATGCTGCAACAAGTGCTGAACATTGATCACCCCCAGATCGGGCTTCAAGGCTCCGGCATCCAGACGGGAAATATCCAGCAGACCCTCCAGCAATTCCTCCGCGGTACGCAAAGATGTATCGACGCGCTCGGCCAGATTGGGCATTTCGGCAAGATCGTGTGTATCGCGCAAGGCCGAAGCAAACAGACGTGCGGCGTTAATCGGTTGCAGGACATCGTGGCTGACAGCCGTCAAGAAACGGGTTCGGGACTCCTGAGCTTTTTCCGCCTCTTGCGTACGCACGGCGACGCGCTGCTCCAGACTGTCATTCATCTCCCGCAACTCACGCTCGACCCGCTTGTAATGGGTGATGTCGCTATAGCTGGTGACATAGCCGCCGCCGGGCAGGGGCCGGCCTCGCAGTTCGATCACTTGCCGGTCATTGAGCATGCGTTGGGTCACATAAGAGGAACCCTCGCGCATAAACTGAATCCGGCGAGCAATGGCCTGTTCCACCCCGATGCTCTCTACGCCATCGACCTTGCCCCGTTCGGCATTAAAGCGAATCAGGTCGGCCACGGACCGTCCCACATACAACATACTGGGCGGGTAATCGAATAACTGCTGGTAGCGCTGGTTCCAGGCGACCAGACGCATATCTGCATCGACCACACTGACGCCCTGATCAATATTTTCCAGCGTCGCCAACAAGATATCCCGATTAAAACGCAACTCCTGACCGGCCTCATCCAGCACGGCCATGATAGCGGCCACCTCCATGCCTGAACCGCGCAAGGCACTGGTCAAAACCAGACGCGCCGAGGCCGCCCCCACCGCTGCCGCCAACAACAGTTCCGTGAAATGCACCCAGGCGCTATCTGCCCGCAGTCCCGGCTCCAGCGGCTGTTTCATTTGCCGTGCCTGGGTCTCAAACGCCCGCCTTGCCATTTTTTTACCAACAATCCGTTCAGCCAACACCTGCAGATCCTGCACCGACAAATCCCCATAAGCATGACGAGCTGCCAGGGTTTGCCGCTCCGCATAGGGATTCAGGAAAGGCTCGGCGCGCAGGCGCTCGCCCAGGCCCGGCCGCCGGCGCCAGGACACCCACAAGAATGCGCTGATATTGCATAGCAGGGACCAGAAAGTGCCGTGGGTTAAGGGGTCCCACCCTTCAACGCCAAACAGATGATAAGGTCGTAGCCAGGCCAATCCCCAGGGCCCTTGGTGCAGCCAGTCAGCCGCCAACCATCCCACCTCGGCCAAGGTAGGCAACAGCAAGGTATAGACCCAGATGGCAAAGCCCAGCAAAAGCCCCGCCTCCACGCCCTGTCGGCTGGCTCCTCGCCAATACAGCCCTCCTATCAGGCCAGGCCCGAACTGGGCGACCGCCACAAACGCCATCAAGCCATAGGCCGCCAAGGTCGTATCGCTGCCGCTAAGCATGTAATAGCCGTAAGCCACGCCGGCCAGCACCATAATGGCGACACGCCGAATCCAAAGAACCGTAGAAGCCACTGTGCTTTGCTGATACTGCGCCCAGCCACGACGCAGCAGCAAGGGCATCACCAGATCATTGCTCACCATGGTCGAGAGCGCCACACTGGTCACGATGACCATGCCTGTCGCCGCCGAGAAACCACCGATATACACCATCAGGGCCAGTCCCACCTGGTTTTGCGACAAGGGCAAGGCGAGCACAAAACTATCCGGCGCCACCCCCTGGGCTCCAGTACCAAACAAGCTGACCCCGGCCGCGGCAATCGGCAAGACCATAAGACTGACCACGATCAGGTAGGCTCCAAACAGCCAGCGTGCGCGCCGTATGTCCACCACGTCTCCACACTCCACAATAGCCACATGGAACTGCCGGGGCAGGCAAATGATCGCCGCAAATGCCAACAGGGTTTGACCGACGAATCCCACCGGTGGACTGTTTTCGAACAAGGTGCTGACCGCCCCCACCATATCGAGCTCCGTGTGGGCAAACCAGCGCACCGCAAACAGGCCTACCGCGAGCAAAGCCACCAGTTTGACCACCGACTCAAACGCCACGGCCAGCATCAGACCCGGTCTGTGCTCGGTGGCATCGACTTGCCGCGTTCCGAACAAAATGGAAAACAGGGCCATCAGGATCGCCACGTACAGGGCCGGGTCGCCCAACAGGCCTGCATGAAACTCGGTCCCGGCCAGCACGCTCAGACTTAGGGCCACCGCCTTGTACTGCAGGGCCAAGTACGGCACGGCCGCCACCACGGCAATACCTGCCACCATCGCCGCCAGACGTTGAGAGCGTCCGTAACGACTGGCCATAAAGTCCGCAATGGACACGGTATTTTGGGATTGGGCGACCAGCGCCAGACGTTCGATGATTCGCCAGCCAAACAGCAGCATCAATATCGGGCCCAGATAAATAGGCAGAAAACCGATGCCGTACCGGACCGCCGACCCTACCGCGCCGTAAAACGTCCACGAGGAACAGTACACCGCCAAAGCCAGGCTATAGACCATGGGCCGCAGCCAGGGGCGCTGGGTATACAAGGGGTTTCTATCCCCGAACCAGGCAATCGCAAACAAAATCGCAGCGTAAATCAAGGAAGCCAACACCACCCAAGCCGGCGTCATCTGCACTGTCTCCTACTTTGGTATAACGCGATGATTTTTCTCGCGATTGTGAGTAATACTAAGGCAGTTCCGGCGGGATCTGCTCATGGAAAGCTAGGGCTTATCACCTATACCCAATTTGATTTTCAAGGCGGTTTTCCTGGGGCAAGCAGCAGCATCATGAGCCATGGGTAACGATCACCCCACCGGCCAAGCAGCCCGGCACGATGCCTGTTTCCTTGTCGTCATGCCGTATCAAACGACCGCAACACAACGATGCGCATACGGCATGCAAACCAGTGCGGCATCACCTGTTCGGACGAGGATTTTTCGTTCGACATCCCAAGAAGAAATAGAGCATTTGCAATCCAGGGGCCTGTCCCGCGGCCTGCAACTCATCTATCACTGGCAAACGAAAACGCCCCGACAAAAAAACTATCTCTCATCGTCACCGCGGGGCACCTTAAAGGAGGCAATATGAACCATTCCACATTGAATTTTGATCGCTACCCACAGCAACCGCACGGTGGAACGCTGGTCAACCAGGTCGTCCCGCAAGATCGCGTCAAGAACGAGATTGAACGTGCGCGCTCCCTGCCCAGCATCCGCGTGGATCTGGAGGCGGTGATCACCATAGAGATGATCGCCACGGGTGTGCTGTCCCCCAACAAAGGCTTCATGAACGAGGCCGACTACAACTCCGTGCTCAAAGAGGGTCGTTTGAGTAATGGTGTGGTGTGGCCTGTGCCGCTGAGCTTCGCCCCGATTGGCGATCGCAACCGCGACATTATTAAAAGACTTTCGGTCGGCTCTGAAGTGGCGCTGACCAATAGCGACAACGAGCCGGTAGCCATCCTGAGCGTCGAGGACATCTTCTCCTACGACAAAGAGCAACGCGCCCAGCAACTGTTTGGCACCACGGACAGAAACCATCCCGGCGTGGACTCCATTTACCGGCGCATGGGCGACGTGTCCCTGGGTGGCACCTTGCACCTGCTGCAGCGTGTGGACTGGGGCCCGTTCGAGAAGCTGCGGCGCGAACCCAAAGACACCTGGCGCCTGTTCTACGAAGACAAGAAATTCAATTCCGTGGCCGGCTTTATCACCGGCGCGAACCCGCTGCACCGGGGCCATGAATACATACACCGCAATGCGCTGGAAGGGATTGATGGCCTGTTCCTGCAGCCATTGGTGGAAATGGCCAAGCGTGAGTACGTGCGCCATGAGTTCCGCATGATGGCCTACCGGAATGTGCTGGATACCTACTATCCCAAAGACCGCGCCATCCTCTCGCCGCTGCGCGTCACCTATATTTTTGCCGGTCCGCGCGAAACCATTTTGCATGCCCTGATCATGAAGAACTATGGGTGTACGCATGCGCTGATTGGCCGCGATCACGCCGGCATTGGCAGCTACTACGACAAGTACGCCAGCCACAGCATTTTTGACCAGTTCAGTCCGCAGGAAATGGGCATTGATGTGCGTCTGTTTCACGAGGTGTTCTATTGCACGCGCTGCGCCTGCCACGCCACTTCCGAAACCTGTCCACATGACGAGCGCTTCAGACTGACCATCTCCGGCACCGGCATTCGCGAGATGCTGCGTCACGGCATCATGCCGCCCAAAGAGATCTGCCGCCCCGAATCCATCTTGCCCGCCATGCAGGGTGTTCAACCCAAAGGGCTATGCGAACAAGGGGAAGCCATCCAGCCCGTGGGCAAGCTGATCCAGAGCATGTTTCCCTACTACACGCACTATACGCGTCTGGGCGGGGCCAAGCGCAGCGAACCCCTGGACCCGACCCAACTGACGGTGCGCGATCTGGAAATAGCCAACCACGATGTGCGGCATCACGCTGCCGATATCTACAACGGGGTGTACACCGAATACAGTGCCGTCATGGATCACAACCGCAGCATGCAGGCCGCCTGGATTGAGGACGCACGCGCTGCCCTGCGCCTGCAACAGGAACGTCTGATCGGCGACCTGGAAGAAAAACAGCAGCAGGCGCCGGAGGAAGCCTCGGACGAATTCATGTACCAGGATAAACACGAAGTCGTGCGGGAGCTGCATTCCGCCCGCAGCCTGCTCGATGATATTCCGGCGGTGATCTCTGCCAAGCAGCTCAGCATACGTACCTGGAACGTACTGCCCTATCAGCGCTATCGTGGCGCCGATAAAGAATAGGACAGTCTGCGTCCCATACACGGCTTTGCACGGATGCCAGCCCGGCCAAACACCCCAGAAAAACCCGGGCACAGCCTGCCCGGTCAGGGGGTGCCCATCCCGTGACGAAGCGTTCAAGGACTTGGGTCGGTTCAACGCAGGTGTATTGCCGGCACAAAAAAAATCCCCTGATCGACACACGATCAGGGGTTTTTTCCATTGCAGAGTTTGCCCGTCGTCAGACCCTAACGGTACAGAACCGTCTTAGCAGACCTCTTCCAGCTTGACTTCATTGACCGGCACCAGACGGCGGTAGAACGTTGGCAGTGCAAACAAGGCGCCATGCACATCGGCATTGTAAAACTGCAGCGAATCCTGATTATCGCGGCTCATGCGCTGCTGTAGACGATCCTGGATCTGCTCGGCAGAGAAAGCACGAGGGTTCAGTTCGTCAGATGCAATCGCCAGCCCCCAGTACGAGCCGTAAAGCGGAATATGCAGACCATAAGCATGAACCTGAGCAAATACGCTGGCGAGCGAGTGGCTCAGGTCTTGGACCTGCTGGCTTTCATGGAACGGCGATCCCAGATGCAGTACCAAGGCTCCACCACTGGCCAACGCACCTTTGCAGGACTCAAAGAATGCTGTTGTGTACAAGGGGCCTGCCGGTGTTTCCGGATCGGTCAGATCCAGATAGATCAGATCAAACCGGTCCTGGGTATTAGCCAAGAACTGAGCGCCGTCTTCAATCTGAATCCGTACCCGCGGGTTGTCAAACGCCCCCTTGTGAATGGACTGCAGGTGCTCACGAGCCACCTCGATTACCTCGCCATCCAGCTCCACCAAAGAGACATGCTCCAGGCTGGGGTATTTCAGCAGCTCTTCCAATGCGCCGCCATCACCGCCACCCACGATCAGGGCGCGACGGGGTTCAGGGTGTGCCATGGCGGCCGGGTGGATCAGGCCCTCATGGTAGAAAAATTCCTCGGCCTCGGACGTCATCATGCAGCCATCCAGACGCAAGGTGGTACCCAGGGTTTCGGAACGCAGCAGCTCCAGGCGCTGAAAGGCGGTCTGGCGCTCGAGCAGGCGCTCGGTAAAGCGAAAGCCATACAGGGCGTCTTTGTTCAGGTTTTCAGTCAGCAGCTCGCCCGCATGAGCCGGGCCATCCGCTTCACCACGCCACAAACGGTTGCGCTGGGCTTGGCCTGGCTTGAAAGCCTGTTCAATCCCGTTAATTAGACGGGTCGCCTTGCCGGAGTTGTCCTGCATGAAGTTGCAGACATAAACGTCCAGCGTCACGCCACCCCGCTCGGGCCAGGTATGAATGGCCAAATGAGACTCGGCCAGCAACAGGACGCCGGTTACTCCGCCGGGCTGCCCCTCGAACTCGGGAAATGCCTGCCACTCCTCACCCACGATCGTCAGCCCAGCATCAACAGTTTGCTGGCGGCAAAAATCAGCCAGTTTCTGGGCATCGATCAGCAGCTCGGGGCTGCATGCACATTGGTAAAGGTCTGCGGTCAAGTGCAAGCCTTGCATAATCGTGTGCTCCTTTAACGGATTTTGCGCTCCCTACCAACGAGATGACCGCAACGTAAAAACTGTAAAGCGAGGTGCACCTGGAATGGCGATCACCTCGCTTCATCGAAAAGAGCGCAAATTGTACCTTATATCAAACTTAAATATATGAAAATAACCCTATTTTAGAGAAGATTAAGGTATATACGCTGCGGAAGGCAGCAGAACCAACTCCATGACCAAATGAGCCCCGGGACCGGGGCGCTCCTTGAAATAGACTCGGCCACCATGATGCCGCAGCACTGATCGCAAGATAGACAGGCCGAGCCCACTGCCTTGCACCTGCTGACCGGGTAGACGAAAGAACTTGTCAAAGACCTTCTCTTTATAAAGTGGGTCAATGCCCGGCCCCTGGTCCAGCACTTCAATACAGGCCCATCCGGGTTCTCCAACTTGCAAACGCACGGTCACCATCGTATCGGGGGCGGAATACTTAAGCGCGTTCTCCAGGGCATTGCGCAAACCCACCTGCAAAGGAACCATATCCACACGAGCCCATAAGCCATGCGAAGGCAGCTCCAGACGCAGGCGGTGGCGCTGATCGTGAAAAGCACGCAGACTCAAACGCAACACGGCCCGTAAATCTGCTTCGCGCCACTCTTTGCCGTCGCCTGCCTCATACTCCAGACGGTTCAGGCGCGCCAGATCATTAAGCAGCACATCCACACCGCGAACTTTTTCATGTAATTGTGTGTAAATTTTGTTGGTTCGCGCCGTGGGCGGAGTTTCCAGCTGCAGCAACTGGATATAGCCGCTAATGGCGGCCAAGGGAGAGCGTATTTCATGGGCTGCCACCGCAAAACAGTCCGCACGCTCCCGCTCCTGCTGCACTTTGGCACTGACATCGCGAATCATCAGCAAGGTAGCCTTATCCGGCGCAGGCGCGGCGTAAGCATGAAACTCCAAGGCCCGTACCTGCTCCCCTTCCCCGTCTTGATGAAGATAAAAAAAAGGATTCTGAATCCGTTGAATTACCCGGCTAATGCCGGGCAACAGATAGGTCAAGTCCACCCGCAAACTTTTTTCCAGTCCCTGAAAAAAATCGAACAAGTCAGAGACCCCCTTTTTGATATCCGCCTGATCGAGCAAATCGCGCATGGCCCGATTGCTACCTTCTATATGTCCACAGGAGTCAAACATAATGACCGCGTCGGGCAAGGCATCGAGCATCTGTTCAGAGCGGCGTACTCTTGTATAAGCAAGCCGGGGCCGTACGGGTACCGCCGTTTTGCTAAACGAGCGTTGCCCGATCAAAAAACTCGCAAATAGTGTGAGCAACAATCCAATCCCCTATTTCCGTCCCAAAACAAGCACTGCGCCTGCCTCAGTGCATTTGTCATCACCATGCAGCAAAAAAGCAGGTCCAAGCCAGGAGCCAGACATTTTTTCGATGGGATGAGTGACATGCCGATGCTTTCGTGTCGGCTAAGGTGAAATTAACGATTAAGCGCCTAATAACTTTAATTTATGACAATTAAGCGCGACGATGGGAAAGGTATCTGTATTTTTAAAAAGATCGGCACCAGACGAACCCGTCCTACTGCTCAGAAACGTAAACAGCCGTACCATAAGGCGCATAAAATTTCTTTGAGAAAAACAGCAGTCTTGGACAAAATATCGCCCTATTTATTTCATAAACACTGATTAGAATCAAGGTTAGCATCCAAAATAAATGCTAGGGTGCTAACACCCTTTCGGGCTGCTCTCCTGCGGCCAGCTACGCGCTGGAACCCAAGCACGACGTCACACTCCAAGTGTGTTCAGCGGCCCACACTGGGTTCGTCCGGTAACACGACAGCGCAAGGGTTACGCGTAAAATCAGCAAGGCGAGTCCAGGTTCACAGACCCGCCAGATTGAAGTGGCTCCCTGAAGAAGCATGAACATCTGAAAAACGGAGATATTAGAAGCGTGTGTGTCGAATACTCTGCCTATCACTTGGCATGAACAGGCCCCTTACCATTGCCATTATTAGTATTTTTCTACTTACTAATATCGTCTCTACACTCTGCACTGCTACATCGGGGCGCATTGACTGGACTGCCCCGGTCTGGCCTGCTTTCAATTATTTGACTCAATGAACGACGCCGTTTACTCCACTCGGCAGGCTGCTGATTTACTGGGTGTGTCTGTACGCACCGTACAACTTTGGGTAGAAGCCGGGACCCTGAAGGCCTGGAAAACCCAAGGCGGGCACCGACGCATTGACCGTGCGTCCGTACAAGCCGTCTTGCAAGAGCGACAGGGGCACACCGGGGTGCAAGCCGCCGAACCCCCACCCCCCCCCGATGCACCCGCTTGCAGCGGTGAGCCGTGCTTGCGTGTGCTGGTCGTTGAAGACGACCCGGATTTGCTGGCGATTTACCGTATGGCTATGGAGCATCTGCCCTTTCCGATCGAACTACGTTGTGAGCAAGACGGACTAAAGGGTCTGATCGCCGCCGGCAACTTTCATCCCGATGTTCTGATTGTGGATTTGAATCTGCCCAAGCTCGATGGGTTTGCCATGCTCAAAGCCCTGGCAGACGCTCGTGAAACCGAACACACCCAGATCTATGTCATTTCCGCTTTGAGTGCGGCTGACATCCATGCCCGCGGGGGTCTGCCCAGCAACGCGACCGCTTTGTCCAAGCCCATCCCTATTGCCTTGCTGCTGCAGCTGCTCAGCGAAGCCTTCCACGCCCAGTATCTGCCATCCTGACCGCACCCCCTTCCCGGCACCCACACGGATCAATTATTTCAATTTATATCGTTTTATGGTGAAAAACCTCATTTAATTATCATTTTTTTATTTTTTGACATAGAAAATGATTCAAATGATACTATTCACGAAAAAACGCAACAAGAAATTGATCAGTTCCATCTGGAGTCTGTTTCTGATCCAAAAGTGCAAGGGGGAAGGCCATGCGCAAGAATCTGCCCGTTACCGGCATCGAGACCGAGTTGCTGGACGAACAATACCTGATTTCCAAGACCGATCTGGCGGGACGCATTGTTTATGCAAACCCGGCATTTGTGGAAGTCAGCGGTTTCAGTCGGCAAGAACTCATCGGTGCTCCGCACAACATCGTGCGCCATCCTGACATGCCTGCCGAAGTCTTTGCCGACTTATGGCATACGCTCAAGCAACGGCGCTCGTGGGTGGGGATCGTCAAGAATCGCCGTAAAGATGGTGGTTTTTACTGGGTCATGGCCCATGCCAGTCCGATTATTGAACAAGGTGAATTGACCGGCTTTGCTTCAGTGCGCGTGCGAGCCAAATCTCAGGATATTCAAACGGCTGAGCAGTTTTACCAGGAGTTGCGTCAAGGTCGCCTCGGTTCGCGAGCCTTGCGTGCTGGCCAGATCGTCGCCCGCAGTTGGCGGCGCCCTTTTGCCGCCCTTCGTTTCCTGGGTGGCCCCAGTCTGCTGGCAGCGTTCTTACGTAAAGGCCTGTTGAATCTGGGCATTACCGGCACCATCATCGCCATGATCCTGAATACGGAGATGCCTGAGCGCAGCATGTTTCTGTTGGCCGGTGCACTAGGTGCAGGAACCTTGGTGATCCTGGGCTACCAGGCGCTTTTGATGCGGCGCGTTCTGGGCTCATTCAGAACCGCCACCCACATTGCCCAACAGATTGCCGCAGGCAACCTGACCGTCAATACGCGTGGGCCCGAGGTCAGCAAGCTCGAAACACTGGGGCAAAACCTGGATTTGATGCGCAAAAGCCTGATGAGCATCAGCACGGATGTCGACAACAGTTGTGCAAACAATCAACAAGTGGCCCGGCAACTGTCCGACAACAGCACCTTGCTGGAGGCCCGCACGCACGAGCAGGCCGCGTCCATACAAGAGACCACGGCCAGCATGAGCTCCTTTGGTCAAACTGTTTTGCAGACAGCGGAAAACGCTAAAGCCAGCCATGAGCTGGCCAGCCGCAGCGCTGATATTGCCAGTCGCGGCAACGAGGCGGTACAGAAGGTGACCGTGTCCATGCAGCAGATCCTGGAGAGCTCGCAACATATTGGCACGATCGTGGCGATGATCAACAACATCGCCTTTCAAACCAACATCCTGTCGATCAATGCCTCTATTGAATCGGCCCGAGCTGGCGAGGCCGGCAAAGGCTTTGCGGTGGTTGCCTCAGCAGTGCGCTCGCTGGCCCAGCAAGCGGCACAAGCGGCTGATGAGATCAAGCAACTGGTGACGCAAACCCAGGCTTTGAGTGCTGAAGGTGCAGACCATGCCGCCCATGCGGGCCAGACCATGCAGGAAATTCTGACCTCTGTGTCCGAGGTCGCACATTTAATGGGCGAGATTTCAGCCGCCACCGGCGAGCAAAGTATCGGTCTGGGCCAACTGACTCAGGCCTTGCGGCAGGTGGACCAAATTACCAGCGATAATGCCGTGCTGGTCCAGGATCTGAGTGAAACCGCCCGGGAATTAAACCTGAACGGCGCCGAGCTGCAGGAAGCCATCAGCGTTCTGAATCATGGTGACAAGGAAAAGGCTCACCATGCCCCTGTTCCCGCCCATTCCCGTGCTCTGGCACCCGTTGTCACCTTGGAAAGCGCTCGTCGCCAGCCCGTTCCCCCAGGCCGGCCACGACAGCGGGCATCAGGGACCTAGCTGGCCTGGAAACCCAGGCTTTCTACTCCGCCCAGCAAGGCTACCAGGCCCAACACAGCAAAGATACAGGCGGCAATCCGGTGCACCAGTTGGGTGGGCAAACGGCGGGCGATGCGCTCGCCAAACAGAACAGCAGGCGCATTGGCCAGCATCATGCCCAAGGTCGTCCCGAGCACAACCCACCAGAACTGCTGATATTGAGCCGCCAAGGCAACCGTAGCGATCTGGGTTTTATCGCCCATCTCGGCCAGAAAAAAAGTAATCAAGGTCGTTCCAAACACGCCAAACCGTGTCCGTGTCGCTTCAGCGTCATCGATCTTGTCGGGAATCAGAATCCAGATGGCCATGGCAAGAAAGGAAATGCCCAGCACCCAGCGCAATACGTTCGGGTCCAACAGCGCAGGAACCCAGGTTCCAATGGCACCTGCCAAACCGTGATTGACAAGGGTTGCGATGAAAATGGCGAGAATGATGGGCCAAGGGCGTTTGTAGCGGGCCGCAAGAATAAAGGCAAGTAACTGGGTTTTGTCCCCAATTTCTGCCAAGGCAACCACACCCGTGGAGATAAACAACGCTTCCATAACAACTCCTGGCCGGATAAGAGACAGATGACCACAAACCCCCCCGGCCAAACGCGAAGGTCTATGGTCAAAAGTCTTGCCAGGCTAAGTTGCTACCAGCGCCATGACCTTGTGTAGGTCAAGTATGTTGACGCTGATCTTCGATAAGTCGAAGCGGCTACTCCCTAATGACGAAGCGCATCGTAGCCCAGATTATCGTCCCTGTCCAATTGAAGCGTTTCAACGTAGACACAGTACACTTGTTGATTTACACCTACGCACTCCAAGCATGACTGTCCAAACCCCAGCATCTGCCCGATCCGACGCCTATCAGCGCTCCGTATTGCTGTATTTGTTGTTTATGGTGTTGCTGTGGACCATTTTGATGGCCATCAGCCACAAAGCACCAGACCTGGACGGCATGGAAGAGCTGGTCTGGTCGGCCAGCTTCGAGCTGGGCTACCTGAAACACCCCCCCTTACCCTCCTGGGTGATGGCAGCCTTGACCAGTGTGGTCGGGCGCCCTGCCTGGCTGAGCTTCGCCGCCGGCATGAGCGCTTCTGTTCTGGGTCTGTGGTTCATCTGGAAACTGGCCTGCGAGTTTCTGAACCCCGAGCGCGCTTTTATGGTGCTGCTCATCAGCTCGGTCAGCATCTACTTTTCTTTGCGCGGAACCATTTTCAATCACAACACCGCTCAACTATGGTCCGTCACCGCAGCCACCTGGTTTTTCTATCGGGCGGGGCGAGACCAGAGACCGGCTGACTGGTTATGGCTAGGTGCCGTCGCGGCCCTGTCTACGGTCACCAAGTACAGTGCCGTTATTTTGTTCACGGCATTTTTCCTGTATTTTTTGCGCAGCGGTATGTGGCGACAGCGGCAGACCTGGGCAGGACTGGGTCTGGCTCTGCTCGCCTATGTGGTGGTGCTCTCCCCCCATTTGTACTGGTTATTCAAGAATGACTTCGCGCCGTTTCGCTATATGGACGGCTCCTTGGAGACCCACACCCGCTGGGAAGCCTACAAGGAATTACTCTCCTTCTGCCTGGATCAGCTCGGTCGGCTCAGCCCCATGCTGGTCGCCATGATTGCCCTGGGCATCTGGAATCGCCGTGATCAAAAACAGCGGAGCTCGTCTGATCCTGGCCTGCCAGGCACGCCGTCTTACGCTGTCGATATTTCCCAGCGCGACAAACAGTTTTTGCTGTGGGTAGGTCTGACACCGTTTGTCAGCACGGTTCTGGTTTCGGCCGTCCTGGGGACACGTCTGGTCGCCTCCTGGGCCACGACCTTTTTTGTCTTGTACGGTTTTTTCGCCTTGTGGTTCATGCGCGGCAAGGACAAGGTCCAATTGCGGCGGGTCGCCATTATTGTGATCGTGCTGCAGATTTTGCTGGCATCCGGCTACGCGCTGGCCCGAGGCCCGCTGGCCTGGTACAAAGGCCGGGATTCACGCTCTACCTTTCCGGGTCCTGAAATATCTGCCCAAATGCAGGCCATCTGGAACGAACATATGCCCGGCATCCCTCTGAAAGTCGTGGTTGCCGACACGTGGCTGGGCGGAAATATTGCGGTCCATGCCGGACAGGACGTGATGGTCTTCATTGATGCCGATCCCGCCGCCTCGCCCTGGCTGACCCTGCCTCGGGACATGGCGTGTGGGGCCCTCGTCGTGTACAGCCTGCAAACCCGCGGACAGCCACCGGCAGCCTTGCTCAAGCTATACGAGCAGGCCCCCATCAAAGGGCTGGCGCAACAGCGTTGGTCGTCCGAGCGCAGTCCCATGATCGACCTGAACTGGGCCATTGTGCCTGCCCAACCCAGCTGCCACTTGAGCACCCCCAAGCGGTAAGTCTGTCAAATCTGGGGATGATGCACCGGCAGTTGCTCACCCAGGTAATCCAGGAAATGCCGTACCGCCGGGGCCATGCCCCGGCGGGAGGCAAATACGGCATGAATAATGCCCGGCAATGGCGCCCACTGGGGCAGAACCTGCACCAAACGCCCGGCCTGCAAGGCCTCGCAACACATATAGTCGGGCAAAATGCCCACGCCTATTCCCTGCTCCACCCCCTCGCGCAAGGTGAGCAAATCGGAAGCCATGTAACGGGGCCGATGCGTTATCGTCAGACTGGCGCCATCAGGACCATACAGCTCCCATTCATTCTGACCTTGCCGGGCCGACATCGCGACTGTGGGCAACTTGAGTAGATCTGTCGGCCCACGCACCGGCTCAAAAAGCGCCAGCAACGCAGGCTGAGCAACCAGAATGGAGCCGGTCTCCCCCAGACGTTTGACGATATAGCTGGCGCTGTCGCTCAAGGTGCTGCGCACCCGCAAAGCCACATCGATACCATCGGCTACCGGGTCCACCACGCGATTGCTGACCTCCACCTCCAGCTCGACCTGGGGGTAGCGAACCAGAAACTGCGCAAACACCGTCGACAGCACCGTATGTGCCAGGGTAACCGGGCAACTGATCCGCAAGAGCCCGCGTGGCTCCTGCTGCACCTGCGCGACGGCCGCATAGGCGGCTTCGGCCTCATCTCGCATGGCCTGACAATGGCGCAAGAACACCTCGCCGGCCGGGGTCAGCGACAGGCTACGAGTCGTGCGTTGCAACAAGCGCACGCCCACCTCGGCCTCCAGACGGCTCAGGCGCCGCGATACACGCGACGGGGGCATGCCCAGGTGCCGGGCAGCCGCGCTAAAGCCGCCCCGTTGCACCACTTCGGTGAACAGCACCATGTCATTTAAGTCATACATACAGGATAGTTTTCCAGGATTACAGACAAAAGTAGAATAATCTTTCTCAGAAAAGCCGGCTTATCAAAGGCAGGGTCATCCAACATAATGACAAGCATTCCTTCATCGCTTTGGATTCCAACATTATGAAACTGCTACACGTAGACTCCAGCATCACCGGCGCCCACTCCGTTTCCCGCGAACTTTCCCAATTTGTGGTGGATCAGTTGCGCCAGCAAAATGAGCAGGTAGAAGTGGAGCATGTGGATCTGGCCCTGAACCCTCCTCCTCACTTCTCGGCTGATTCACTGGGAATGCGCCTGGGCCTGGACCCTGCCACCCTGACCGAACGTCAGCGCGCCGAGAACGCGATCACCGAACAATACCTGAGCCAGTTCCTGGCCTCGGATGTGGTTGTGATTGGCGCCCCCTTCTACAACTTCACCATTCCCAGCCAGCTTAAAGCCTGGATGGATCGCCTGGCCCAGGCAGGTCTCACCTTCCGCTACACCAGCAATGGCCCAGAAGGTCTGGCGGGTAACAAAACGGTTTATCTGGTCTTGAGCCGTGGCGGCATCTACTCCGAGTCGGAGCAGGGCCAGGCCATGGAACACCAGGAAAGCTACCTGCGTGTGATGTTTGGCTTCATGGGTGTGACAGATCTGCGCATCGTGTACGCAGAAGGTCTGGGCAAGGCTCCGGAGCTGCGAGAGCAGATTATAGAAAACGCCAAAGCCAGTGTCAGCGCCTTGCTGGAAAAGAGTACGGCTTAAAAACAAACGCGGTCCAAGCCAATAGGACCGCCACAGGGCATCGCCCGGAAACGGGGGCTTGTTTCACCCCCCAAAGTTCAGGCTAACCCGACCCATTGCCAGACGGCGACCCCAGTCCCGTCTGGCTTTGTTTTTATAGCGTCTGGCCTTTTGTCACAGTCCTGCTTTGTGTCTCTAGCGTCCAGCCTATTGATCCGTCTCCGGCGCACCACCCAGGTCATCGTAGGCTGGCGCCCACAAAAAAAGGGCCTGTGAAGGGCCCTTTTTCCAAGCGAGAACGTCCAGGCTGAAGCCAAAGCGCCAGCGCCCAGACTGGCACTGCGCTACTCGTCCGTTTCCAGCCAGTGGCCCAGGCGCAAGCGCTTGGTGTTCAGATAACTGGCATTAAAAGGATTGCCTTCAATTTGATGTGGCACACGCTCGACCACATCAATCCCGATTTCCTGCAGGGTTTTCACCTTGCGGGGATTATTGGTCATCAAACGTAGTTTCTGGATGCCCACATGGGACAGCATATCCTTGCAAATATCGTAGCGACGCATATCGGCCGGAAAGCCCAGTTTTTCATTGGCCTCGACCGTATCCGCCCCCTGATCCTGCAGGTTATAGGCGCGAATCTTGTTAACCAGTCCAATACCGCGCCCTTCCTGGCGCAGATACATCAAGGCGCCACGGCCTGCAGTGGCAATCCGTTCCAAAGCCAACTGCAACTGCGGCCCGCAATCACAGCGCAAGCTGAACAAGGCATCGCCCGTCAGGCATTCGGAGTGGACACGGGCCAGGACGGGTTCGCCATCGGCTACATCGCCCAGGGTTAACAAGACATGTTCTTTTTGGTTACTACGCTCAACAAACACATGAATCTGAAAAACAGCCCAAGGTGTTGGCAAACGGCTGGAACTGACATAGTCCAATAAATCGCCGGGTTTGGCCTGCGGGGCGGCAAGCGTGGAGCCCGATTCTGATACCAGTGCGGCATCCGGGATGGATTGCATAATAAGTCTCTGCTGCAACGAAGAAATGCGGCTGAACCCCATACAGGGCAACTTATCAATCATAGCCCAATTCAGCCTGTTTCTTTATGTCTTTGACTCGATGCTTTTCAGGACTAATCGAGCCTGTTTACCCAGGAGATCACAAAGCAAGACTGACCTTATGTGCCTATCCTTATAGCGAAAAGTTCTGCGATCCGGTATTCTACGCAGCATGTAAATACATAAAATGTTATGAAACTTACAAATACAGATGATCTATGGCGCTTTGTGTTGCTCGCCTAGCCCGGATCATCCTCAACCGTGATCGATCATGCCCGCCTCTACGGTCTTTATTCGCCATGTTGTGATTGGGCTGACCTTAGCCCTGCAACCGTTTGTCGCCCATAGCGCGGCAAGCCAGACCTGGCCGCAACCGCCTTCGCAATTGAGCCTGGACAGCCCCTACGGAACATTGCATGTCAGTCAAAGCGACTATATTTATGAGGCCCAGTTGCAACTGGACGCTCAGATCATCGCCCCTGAACTCAAAGGCCTGATCAATATCCCCTACGCGTTCCGACAGCCAAACGAGCAAACCGCGCTGATCTCAGTCGACAAGGGCCTGGGGGGCTGCTCCATCAACTACCACTGGGTGACCGTCTCACCCAAGGGCTACAACGTCTCGCCTGCCTTTGGTTCCTGCAGTGCGCAAATACGGGTTCGCAATCATGGTCGCACCTTGATCATGGAAACCCCCAATCAAGATACTCCCGGCGTCATCGACGAGTATCGCTACGACGGTCGCAAAATCAGCTTGCGCAAACGTCGTCAGCCCAAACCCTAAAGCAGGCGGCGGGGTCACGCAGATTTCAGAGCAACACTGACTATAATCAGGTGTCTCTGTCTCTGCGGATTTTCCCTATGCACGCTTCCTCGACTCGCCCTTTACTTATCTGGGACTTACCCACCCGTCTGTTCCACTGGCTGTTGGTAATCAGCATTGTGGGCTGCTTTGTGACCATCAAGGCTGGCGGTCTGTGGATGGACTGGCATGTACGCTTTGGTCTGCTGGCGCTGGGGCTGTTGGCCTTTCGCCTGATCTGGGGCCTGGTCGGCGGTTACTACTCCCGCTTCAGCCACTTCCTGCCCAATCCGTCCCGCAGCCTGCGCTACCTGCGTGACAAACCAAACCTCTATCCGGGCCACAATCCTGTCGGCGCCTGGTCTGTCTGGATCATGCTGATCGTCTTTGGTTTCCAGGCGGTTTCTGGATTGTTTGCCAATGACGACATCTTCACCGCCGGCCCGCTGGCTTATCTGAGCAGCGACTGGTCCAAGACACTGACAGGCCTGCACAAAGCTAACGAAGGCATCATGCTCGCCATCATTGGCTTGCATGTCCTGGCCATTTTCCTGTATCGCGTGCTGCGTGGTCAGAAATTAACCAGTGTCATGGTCAAAGGCACTATGCCTGTTCCGGCTCAAGCCCCACTGCCTGCCAGTACCGACACCTGGAAAACCCGTTTGCTCGCTCTGATCATCGCCGCACTGATCGCCGCGGGTGTGTATTGGCTGACTGGTCTGGCCCCCACAGGGGGTGGCATGGATGACTTTATGTAAGCTCGACTTATCCCCAGAAACTGTGAATAAACCTGGGGATAATGCGGGGACTGTTTGGGCTGAGCCGCATTTTTACTGGCCGTCTTTTAAACTGGGCGGTGACTAGCCGCTTGAGCACTCTATGCACAAAAGACCTGAAATCGGCGTCGGTGTTGTTTAACGCCGCCGCCAAAACCCCCATAAAACCAGAACCAGACCCAGCAAGGCGGCCAGCAGGCCTGCCCAACTGAAAATCGTCAGCCCCAGCCAGGCGGGGCCGCGCGTCACCAGCACCGGCCCCAAAATCAAGACAAAAGCAGCCGTTACTATGGCGATTGCCAAACGCGTTGCCGCCTTTTCCAGTGAAGCAGCCAGACGGGGCATCCCCTCAACTTGAATGCGCGCTGAAATCTTTCCTTGCCGAACCCGATGCATCAGCAGGCGCAGCAACTGGGGGGCGTCCATAGCCAATTGACGAGACTCCAGCAGGCTGCGTTGCAAGTCCGCATACACCCGGCCAGGCGAGTACTGTTTGCGCATCAAGGCCGAGATGACCGGTTGCGCGACTTCGACCACATCAAATTGAGGGTCCAGGCGTTTCAGTACGCCATCGGCGGTAATAAAAGCCTTGAACAGCAAGGCCAGGTCAGGCGGCAAAATCAAATGGTTTTCACGCGCCAGAGCCATGAAATCCAGCAAAGCAACCGAGATGGACAGAAGCCCTTTACTTTGTCGGGCTACATAACGCTGAGCACTCTCTTCCAGCCGACTCCAATCAAAATCTTCTGCTCCCGACCAATCCAGCAAGGTGGTGGCCACTCCCTCTGCCTGCCCATCCACAATGGCACGCAGCAAGATCAGCAGTTGTTGACGACGACGCTCTGTTAAATGACCCACCAGGCCAAAGTCAATAAAGGCGACCTTATTGCCCGGCAAAGCCATCATATTGCCGGGGTGTGGGTCGGCATGAAACAGCCCATCCTCCAGGACCATATGCAGAAAAGCCAGTGCACCACGGCGGGCCAACAAAGGACGATCCGCCTCAATGGCCTGCAACTGTGCCTCTTGAATAGGCGAGACCCCTGGCACAAACTCCTGCACCATGACGGTCGCGCTGGTCCACTCCATATAGACACGCGGAACCACAATGTCTTGGAAGGGCTGCATGTTCTCGCGCACCGCCACGGTATTGGCAGCTTCGCGCGTAAAGTCCAGTTCATCGGCAATCGCCTCCGCCAAGGCTCGCACAATATCGTAAGGACGATACTCGGGCAGCAAGCCCTGCTGCTGGACCAGGCGGGCAATCTGTTTCAACAAACGCAGGTCGGCTTGGATCAAGGGCTCCAGACCGGGGCGCTGTACCTTCACCACGACCTGTGCACCATCACGCAGGCAGGCGCGATACACCTGCGCCATGGACGCCGAAGCCAGCACCTGCCTGTCAAAACTCGCAAAGGCCTGCTCCACGGTTTGCCCCAAGGCCCGTTCCAGCTCGGGTTTCATGGTTTCCCAAGGCACGGGCGCGGCATGACCTTGTAGCTTTTCCAGCTCCTGGGTCCATTCCAGCGGCAACAAATCATTGCGCGTGGCCAATATCTGACCGAGCTTGATAAAGGTAGGCCCCAGTTCCTCCAACGCACGTCGCAGGCGCTCCGGTGCCGAACGTTCAGGCATCTCCGTCGCCATCGGGGTTTTGCTGCCGGGCAACAGCTCCGATAAGCCCAGCCGATGCATCACATCGCCAATCCCATATCGAGCAATGACTGCTCCAATGGCACGGACTCGTGCATGGTCGCGCAAGGCCAATAAGGTTCCTCCCAACATACTGCGTCTCCCGTAGGCTACGGCCTGAAGAAACTAGCATACCCCAGTGTCTGCCTGAACCACTTGTCCACTTATCCACATTTTCAGTGGGCAAGCACGGGGATAGCCTTTGGACAAGTCCCATTAATCTCGGTAATTCAATAACTTGTCATCAGGGGGTAAGGAACGCCCCGCTGCTCGGAACCGATGACAAGAATCGAAAACGAGTCGGCCACAGCCTCGAAATCAGAGTACATTGACGTTTTCAAATTCAAGGAGAGCGTGATGCGTCTGGATAAGTCTCGCTCCAGCCGTAATGTCGAGGACCGCCGTGCCAATGGGCCACGCCTGAGCGGCGGCAAGATCGGCCTGGGGACCATTGTTCTGGCCCTGGTGGCCATGTACTTCGGGGTCGACCCCAGCGTGGTGCTGAACCTGGCCGAGGGCCCGACTCCCGCCCCACAATCTCAACCGGTTCCCGCCTCGGATGCGCAGGGACAGACTATTGCCAAAATCCTGGGTGAAACCGAGGATGTATGGCGCGATATTTTTGCCAAGCAGACCAATGGCAGCTACCGCGATCCTGTGCTGGTTCTGTATCGTGGATCGACTCCCACGGCTTGTGGTGCAGGCCAATCGGCAATGGGACCGTTTTACTGTCCTGCCGATCAAAAGCTTTATATTGACCTGGGCTTTTTTACCGAGATGGAACACGCGATGGGGGTCAAAGGCAACTTTGCGCCCGCTTACGTTATTGCGCACGAGGTTGGTCACCACGTTCAGAATCAACTGGGCATGATGCGTCGCGTAGATGAAGCCCGTCGCAGCGGCTCGGCCTCACAGGCTCGTCAGGCTTCCGTGCGCCTGGAACTGCAGGCCGACTGCTATGCGGGCATATGGGCCAATCACGCCGATGCCCAACGCCAGATTCTGGAGCCGGGGGACATTCGCTCCGCACTGGATGCTGCTCAAGCAGTAGGCGATGATACGCTGCAGAAGCAATCTCAAGGCTATGTGGTGCCCGATTCCTTTACCCATGGCAGTTCGCAACAGCGCATGGCCTGGTTCATGGAAGGGTATAAAACCGGTCAGTTAAAAATGTGTGACACGTTCAGTCGGCCCGATCCGAAGCTTGGATAAACGTAAAATTATGTAACTATGTCTTGTGGTGAATAATTTCCGTTCTATAATCTTTTTCTTCGCAGGAAACGGGGGTCGTTAGCTCAGTTGGTAGAGCACTGGACTCTTAATCCATTGGTCGACAGTTCGAGTCTGTCACGACCCACCAAGTATCTTGCGACTTACAGAAGATTTCTCTGTAAACGTTTGCTCCGCAAATCACACATTGCTCCGCAAACTCGTAAATTAGCCCGCCATAGAGCGGGCTTTTTTGCGTCCTCACCCTCAAAGGCCAACTTAGACCATCCAGTGTCGAGCTGCTCCAAGGTGCCCCCCCCAATCAGCCAACTCACACGCCATGTGTCAACGCTACACAGCCGGGTTATCGGGACGGAAGCCTGATCGTCTTTCTCGACACGCAGACTTGCCGTGACTTGCAACCGAAAAAAACGGGCAAGACCTTCCAGGTCGTCATAGTTGTTTACGATGTCTGCGCCAGAAATCCGATACGCTGGAAGATCACTTTAGCCAGGAGATGTTCATGCTAAATGCGATTGATCCCACCAAAGCTCCCGACACCACGCCTCCAGGCAAGACGCCCAACCCCGAACCTGATCCCAAAAAGATCCCGGGCAATGAGCCTCCGGCCCGGAAAAAACCGTAAACCTTTGCTCGAGGCGGGCTGCTTCGCCTGCGTTCGAGCCCTGCGCTCATATCCTCAACGGGTCGCATGTCATTACATTGAGATGCGGCCTGAAATGGTTGCTACATTTTCTGCAGTACAGTGAATCGTGGTGACATTTATTACAAGCCATCACTCCACGATGATTGGCCTGCCAAATTGCAAACGCTATTACATCAACCGCAAAATTATTTGAGGAGCATTGTATGGCCCAGCTAGATCGCGGCACCATGTGCATCATGTGCCAAACCCTTCCACTCTCGCAACCTAACGCCCAACGACATCCCTACCTCAAACCCATCCGACGAGTCGACGACGCCGACGAACAAAGCACGGAAAGTCTTTACCACTGCACCGTTTGCCAGACCCACTGGCTCTATCAACGTGACAAATGGGACGCCTGCCTGGGATTCAAATTATGGCAAGGAGGCCTGCAGGCATTTAACCGACGGCATGTACCACTTACCTTCCCCTCAAAGAGCACATCGGGCGCAAACAGCCCCTTGCACCCCGGCCCCGGCCTGCTTTCCTGATTCTTGCGAGTTGTAGAACTGGCCACATCCGTACCCGGGCAGCGCTTAGACGCTGGCTGCCCTGTCAACCGCCCTCTCCTGAGTCCTTGTTGCAGGCTGACCCTGCTCGCCGCGTTCACCAAGATCGTGACGCCGCGAGGCTCTCCCCCCTACAGACCAGACACTTTCGCGATACAAACAGGCTTACCGTGCCTGTTCGCGGGCGGGGCATTTTTTCAAACCGAATGTTGCAAAGTTAAGACTATTCAAAAAAAAAATCGGTACACAATGCGCACTTGTTGCGCCGCAACATATATTATTTTTCCATAGTCGTTGTTCCTGCGGTGGTGAGATGAGCGGAGACAGGCGTCACAGAGCGCTGCTGTTATCTCGCTGCCCACCGACTAGGCAAGACCGGGGTCACGTGCCTAGCTAGCTTACTCGCCTTGCCGGAATTGTGTTGCTCTTCAACCTACAACACAGGTCCGCTTGCCTACCACTTGCGTTCGCGCTGTCACACACCTTGCTGACAGCCGGAGAGTCGCTCAAACCGGCCATGCCCGGTTGCACTCAAGCCATCCATCAGGATTACCCATCCTGGTCGGCCCCCTCTCAACCGTCTCCTACCCCCCTTCGGTGTTCCTTTGCATTCGTCTGGCTGGCTTGCCTGTGCTTACTTCAGGAACACCTATGAAACTGATTACCGCCATCGTCAAACCCTTCAAGGTTGACGAGATACGCGAGGCCCTTTCCGATCTGGGCATACAGGGGATGACGCTGACCGAGGTTAAAGGGTTCGGTCGCCAGAAAGGCCACACCGAGCTCTACCGCGGTGCGGAATACGCGGTCGACTTTCTGCCCAAGATACGCATTGAGCTGGCCATTCCCGACGAGCAGTTACCCAGCGTGCTGGAAGCCATCCAAAGTAGTGCCCGCACCGGTCGCATCGGTGACGGCAAGATCTTTGTCCAGCCGCTGGACCATGTCATCCGCATCCGCACCGGCGAATGCGATGAGCAAGCCCTGTAACCGGAGAACCCCTCATGAACAACGCTGATCTATCGTGGATGCTGGTCTCCACGCTACTGGTACTGATGATGGCCGCGCCGGGCCTGGCCCTGTTTTACTCAGGCATGGTGCGTCAAAAAAATGCCTTGTCCATGTTGTCCCAGACCTTGCTGGTATTCAGTCTGGGCGTGGTGCTTTGGTTTATCTATGGCTATTCGCTGGCGTTTACGGCAGGCAATCCGTTTATCGGCAGTCTGGACAAGGTCTTTTTCAATGGCCTATTCAATGCCGCTGACCAACAGTTCTCCATGTCGGGTTCTTTGCCTGAGCTGCTGTTTGCGTCCTTTCAAGCCACCTTTGCCGGTTTGACTTGCGCACTGGTCGTAGGCAGTCTGGCCGAACGAGCCCGCTTGTCGGCTATTTTGGTCTTTACCGTGATCTGGTTCACACTGGCCTATCTGCCCATCTGCCATATGGTCTGGTTTGCCGACCCCCAGCACGGCGGCTTGCTCAACTCCCGTGGTGCGCTGGACTTTGCCGGCGGTACGGTCGTGCATATTAATGCCGGGATTGCGGGACTGGTGGGTGCCTGGCTGATTGGTCCGCGCCTGAATTATCGTCGTGAAGCCATGCCGCCTCACAACCTGCCACTGACCTTTATCGGCGCAGCCTTGCTGTGGGTGGGCTGGTTCGGCTTTAACGCAGGCTCGGCACTGGCGGCCAATGAAAACGCTACCCTGGCCTTCTCTAACACCATGTTGGCTGCCGCTATTGGCGTCATCGCCTGGGTACTGGGCGAATGGATCAGCAAAGGCCATCCCTCCTTGCTCGGTGCGTGTTCAGGGGCAATTGCCGGTTTGGTGGGCATTACCCCGGCTGCCGGTTTTGTCGCACCTCTTGGCGCACTGGCCATTGGATTGATGACGTCCCTGGCTTGCCTGTGGGGCGTGAACGGCCTGAAACGCTGGCTGCGAGCCGACGATACGCTGGATGTCTTTGGCATTCACGGCTTGGGAGGGATTGTGGGCGCTCTGCTCACCGGCTTGTTCAACGCTCCCGTTCTGGGGGGGCCAGGTACCGCCGCCGGTAACAGTATCTGGATGCAGTTGTGGATTCAGCTCGAAGGCGTACTGCTCACTCTGGTCTGGTCGGGCCTGGCTGCCTGGATTGCCTTTAGCATTGCCAAAGCCGTTTGCGGTGGCCTGCGTGTCGACGCCGACCATGAGCGTGAAGGTCTGGATATCCGTACCCACGGCGAAACAGCTTACTAACACTGAGTACCGATCATGATTTGTGTTTATCTTGCCAGCAGGCAAACTGCCCCCTTCAAACACAGGCACAGGCCTAAAAGAAAAAGCCCTCTTTCGAGGGCTTTTTTACACGCAAACCAGCCGCTTATTTTTCTTTGCGGTAGGCATCATGGCATGTCTTACAGGACTTGCCCACATTGCCGAATGCCACACGGAAGGCATCGAAGTCACCCGAATCGGAGGCCACTTTCAACTTATCGATCGCAGTAGTGAACTCGTCGGTTGCTTGCTTGAAACCTTTAGCATCGCTCCAGGCCTCGGCTTTGGTCTCGCCGCCTTCCGTACCCGGTCCAAAAGCACTCCAAGGCAAAGCAGCCAAAACCGTCAATACTTCCACGTTCTTTGCGATCGCAGCCGCATCATACGGTGCTTCTTTTTTGGCTACAGGAGCCATGCGACCAAAGTGCGAGCCGATCAGGGCCATGCTGGCCTGACGGTAATCAATGGCTTGTTCTGGCTTGGCAAACTGGGCCGTAGCAGGCGCGACAAACGCCGCGCACATGGCGGCAGCGGCGGTCAGAAACGCAAATTTCTTCATGTGAACTCCTGTGTGATGAAACATAAAACACTTCATAAAGCACTAGCTCAAGAAAGCCGAAGGCAGCTGCCCCCCTATTTTTCAGGTACAGCCGCCTGGATTCAGATAGCCTTGGCCAACTGTACCGCCACGCCCAGATAGCTGCGTGGAGTCAGCTCAAGCAAATAGTTCTTGGCATCGGCGGGCAGCTCCAGACCACCAATAAACTCGCGCAATGCTTCCTCAGTAATACCACGGCCACGTGTCAGCGCTTTGAGCTGCTCGTAAGGCTGGGGCAGACCATAGCGGCGCATCACGGTTTGAACTGGTTCGGCCAGGATTTCCCAGCAGGCATCAATATCTGCATCCACTGCAGCGGCATTCAACTCCAGTTTGCCCAGACCACGCAGGCAGGCATCGTAGGCGACCACGCTATACCCCAGGGCCACGCCCAGGTTGCGCAGCACGGTGGAGTCGGTCAGGTCGCGCTGCCAGCGGGAGATGGGCAGTTTTTCGGACAGGTGACGCAACATGGCATTGGCCAGACCCAGATTGCCTTCCGAGTTCTCAAAATCAATCGGGTTGACCTTGTGCGGCATGGTGGACGAACCAATCTCGCCCTCTTTCAAACGCTGCTTGAAGTAGCCCAGGGAAATGTAGCCCCAGACGTCACGGTTGAAGTCCAGCAAAATGGTGTTGGCACGGGCAATGGCATCAAACAGGGCAGCCATCCAATCGTGCGGCTCAATCTGAATGGTGTAGACGTTTTGCGTCAAGCCAAGCCCACCCAGCACGCTCTTGCTAAAGGCAGGCCAGTCAATGTCGGGGTAAGCCGAGAAGTGCGCATTGTAATTGCCCGTCGCACCGTTCAATTTGGCCAGAGGCTCAACGGCGGCAATCGCCGCAATCGCGTTCTGCAAACGGGCAGCCACGTTGGCGAACTCTTTGCCCATGGTGCTGGGGCTGGCAGGCTGGCCATGCGTGCGCGAGAGCAACGGCTGTTCCGCATGCAGACGGGCCTGCGCCTTGATGGCATCGCACACTTCTTGCAACTGAGGCAGGATCACCTGCTCACGGGCACGCGTCAGCATCAAGGCATGCGACGTGTTGTTGATGTCTTCAGAGGTGCAGGAAAAGTGAATGAACTCGGCCGCCGCGGACAATTCGGCGTGATCGGCCACTTTTTCTTTAAGCCAGTATTCCACGGCTTTCACATCGTGGTTGGTAGTGCGCTCGATCGCCTTGATGCGAGCGGCATCCTCTTCCGAGAAGTTCTGCACCAGCGTCTTGAGTACCTCGCGGGCCTGGGCAGAGAAAGGCGGCAATTCGGGCAAACCTGCATCGGACAGGCCGATCAGCCAGGCCACTTCGACCTCCACGCGATGCCACATAAATGCGGCTTCGGACAACAGGCCACGCAAGGGGGCGGTACGGCTGCCATAACGCCCGTCTAATGGCGACAAGGCATTCAGAGTGCTCAGGGTATCGGCTATGTGCATCGTTCTACAGAAAAGAAGGGGGAATAAAGTCAGCCCGCATTCTAACATTGCGCACTGGCAGCCGGATGCCACGTGTTCGGCATAGGGACAGAATCCACCAGCCACCAGGCTATTTGACGAATAAACCACAGTTTTAAGACATTGTTCCACGCTATGGGGTCATGCCTTCTTAGCGAGGCGTTCGCCCGGAGGTTCCTGCTATACTTTTTGAGCCTGCAACTTTTGATAGCTTTTTATGAAACTTCTAGCTTCCCTCACAAGTCCATACGCGCGCAAAGTGCGTGTTGTCATGGCGGAAAAAAAGCTCGATTACGAGCTGATTCTGGAGGATGTGTGGGCCGATGACAGCGATATTCTGAAACACAATCCCCTGGGCAAAATCCCCTGTCTGATCATGGACGATCAGGCTAATTTGTTTGACTCCCGCGTGATCGTCGAGTATCTGGATACCCTCTCGCCCGTCGGCCGCCTGATTCCTCAAGCCGGACGTGATCGCGCTGCAGTCAAATGCTGGGAAGCCATTGCCGATGGCTTGCTGGATGCCGCCGTCGCCATCGTGGTGGAAAACCGCCGCCCCGAAGCACTGCGTCTGCCCTCGTGGATTGATCGTCAGAACAGCAAGATCACCGCCGCTCTGCAATCCATGAACAACACCCTTGGTGACCAGTCCTTTTGCATGGGAACCAGCTTTAGCCTGGCCGATATTGCCGTGGGCTGCGCACTGGGTTATCTGGACCTGCGCTTTCCGGAGCTGGACTGGCGCTCGCAGTATGGCAATTTGCAACGCCTGGATGAGAAACTCCAGACGCGCCCCTCGTTTGCCAGCACCTTGCCGCCTACGCAGTGAGCGTTGCGACAGCAAACCAGGGCCCATTCTTCTGAATGGGTTTTTTTATGTCTGCCGACTTAGCACTCGCCCAGTAAACGGTACATCCAGAAGGCCTCGTCAGTCTGTAGACGCTGGGCAAAACGGGCTGGCGAATAACCCGTAATCCGTTTGACCTCCCTACCAAAATGAGACTGGTCACTGTAGCCGGCTTGGAGCGCAAGCGCTGACCAGTCCGTCTTTTCCTGCTGCTGCAGCAAGTCAAAGGCACGCTCTACGCGCACATACAGTTGCAGTTCACGCTGACTTTGCCCAGCCCACCGCTTGATCTGTCTTTGCAATTGGCGCAAACCCGTTCCGGGGCGCGTCATTGCCGCCCTCATCGCCAAGGTTCGTAACCAATCATGTAAGTTGGCAGACCCCGCTTTGCTGCCCAGGCGCTCAGTAGGCGTGCAGCGATAAATGGCTGCTTCCAGTTGCTCGAACAGCCTTCCCTGCCCAGGCTGCACCTGCTCCAGAATCCGACAGGCCGCAGCCGGCAAGACCTGATCCATGGGCAAGACCTGATCCATCAAGGCATGGGGCTCAATACCAAACATCTGTCTTACGGCATCGGGGTAAAGCCCAATCGAAATGGCATGCACGGGGCCCGGAGACCAACTCATGGACGGGGTACGCGAGGGCCCAGCCAGCACCATACTGGACAAAGCCTCTGACAGAACCACCGGACCGCCCTCAGCCAGCATCCGAACCCTATGCAGCTGGCCATGAAAAATCCACGACAACACCACCAGCGGCGAGGCCGGATAACAATTCAAACGCTGCTCAGGCAGCAAATCCAGCCCGCGGGTGTCCCGCTCTACCCCCAGATGGATGCTGGCCGCGGTATGGCGGCGAGGACGATGCAGGCAGGCACGAGACAAAGTGGTCATGAGACGTCGCTTCCGTTCTATCCGGCCCGAGCAAGGCCGGCCACACTGACTGCTCTTCTTGTATCCTACTTCAGCTTCCTCTCCATGCCCAAAATCATTCTGCAAGGTTCCTGGTCCCACCGTTGCCGCAGCGTCCTTACGTTGTGGGCCACCACGGTGGATGTTCTGGCCCGACGGGCCATAGGCAGGCCACAAGTCCACGGCTGGACCATCTCCTTTGAGATCGCCACCCTGTTCTATCGAAAGCAGTTCAATCACGCCTTTCGTCTGGACAACATCGCTCAAAGCCGGGCTTACTTCGACAGTCTGTACACAATTGCAGAACCGGACCTGCCGGTACGGGTACAGGCCAGCACCGCTCAAGAGCCAAGGGGACACTGGTTTATTCCCGAGCATGCTGACAAGACCCACACTCTTTTGTACTTCCATGGCGGCGGCTATGCTTTTTATCCCGCGGTGTCACAGCACTTTATTCGTCTGCTCGCTCATCGCCTGCAAACCACGATTTTTGCCCTGGACTATCGCCTGACCCCGGAGCATCCGCATCCGGCCCAACAGGACGATGCGGTGCAAGCCTACCGTTATTTGCTCGCCCAAGGCTTGCGCCCCCAAGACATAGTCCTGGGTGGCGACTCAGCGGGCGGCCATCTGGCACTGATGACCTTGGTGAGAGTGCGACAGGCGGGCTTGCCCCAGCCTGCGCTGGCCCTGGCCCTAAGCCCCTGGACTGATACCGGACGACGAGGGGCCAGTCAGTTTGGCCATGATCGCTACGATATGGTGCAGGGCTACCAGACACTGCGGTATGGGCAGTGGCTGAAAGGAGAGGGGCCCTGGAGCGATGCACAGCTCTCTCCCATAGCCCAGGATCTGCGTCATCTGGCCCCTCTCTATATCCAAGCAGGCGGCAAAGAAATCCTGGTCGATATGATCCGCGATTTTGCCCGTGAGGCACACCGGCAGGGAGCCCAGGTACGCCTGGATGTGTGGCCGGACATGACGCACGAGTTTCATGCGTACGGCCGTACTTTGCCCCAAAGCGAGCAGGCACTTACCGCCCTACGGTCGGCGATGCGATGGACACAAGGGGAAAGTTTTGAGCCGCTAGAGGAAACCGAGCGGGATGCACTGGACTTTAGCGATGGCAAAGTCCAGTCTGAGCGCCTCATCAAGCCTGTGTAATGGCCTGCGCAATCATGTAGAGCGCCAGCACCGTCAGCATGCCGGCAAAAATGCGCTTGAGCGTCATCTGGTCAATCTTGTGGGCCAGACTGGCACCCAAGGGGGCGGTACAGATGCTGGTGGCCGAGACAATCAGCAAGGCAGGCCAGTAGATAAAACCAATCATGCCTGGATGACTGCCAAAGCTCACCTGACCGGACCAGATATAGCCCACGCTATTGGCAAGGGCGATAAAAAAGCCCAGCGCGGCGGAGGTCGCAACCGCCTGCCGAACCGGCACATTGCCGCGTAGCATAAAAGGAACGGACAGAAATGCCCCGCCAGCACCCAGCAGACCGGACACAAAACCGATCAGCGCCCCCATGGCGGCAATCCAGAAAGGAGCCGGCAAGGATCGGCCTTGCACCGGGGCCGATTTACGGGCCATTTTGGAGGCCGAATACAAGACAAACGCCGCAAACACAATAGCCAGCGCCGTGCTGTCTATCATGGCGAACACCGCACCGCCCGACAGCAGCCCTCCCACTATCAGGCCGGGCACCATCACCTTGACCACATCCCAACGGATGGCGCCGTGCTTATGGTGAGCCCGCACGCTGGACAAGGAAGTAAACAAGATGGTGGCCATCGCCGTGGCGATCGAGGCATGAACGGCCAACTCCTGCGGCACACCAAACAGGGGCAGCAGAAAGGTCAGGAATGGCACCAGAATCATGCCCCCGCCAATCCCCAGCAGACCGGCGGCCAAGCCAATACCGGCACCCAGCACCAGCAAACTGATGACTAAAATGGGTTCCATGCCCGCCTCTTACTGAATAATGCCGCCGCCCAGGCAGCGCTCACCGTCATACAAGACCACGGACTGGCCTGGAGTGACGGCCCATTGAGGCTCGTCAAAATGTAAAGACAAGCTATCACCGTCGGCAGCCAGAATCGTGCAGGCCGCATCGGCCTGACGATAGCGTGTTTTGGCGTGAATCGGGCCCAACGCGGGTGGGTGACCGGCAACCCAGCTGGTCTGCTCGGCTTTCAATTCGGACTGTAACAACCAGGGATGATCATGACCCTGCACGACATACAGCGTATTCGTGGCCAGGTCCTTGCGGGCGGCATACCAGGCGTCGGCAGTCCCATCTTCGCGCTGCTTGCCCTTGACGCCACCAATGCCCAAACCCTTGCGTTGACCATAGGTGTGGAAAGCCAGGCCCACGTGCTGGCCCAGCACCTGCCCTTCCGGTGTCTTGATCGGACCGGGCTGAGTGGGCAAGTAACGATTCAGGAACTCGCGAAAAGGACGCTCGCCGATAAAGCAAATGCCGGTTGAGTCTTTTTTAGCCGCATTGGGCAGCTTCAATTCCTCAGCAATACGGCGCACTTCCTGCTTGTTGATCTCACCCAACGGGAACAGAGTGCGCGACAGTTGCGCCTGGTTCAGGCGGTGCAGAAAATAGCTTTGATCCTTGGAGGCATCCAGACCTTTGAGCAATTGATAGTCTGTGCCGCCCCCAGCCATGGGCACGCCACGCACACGGGCGTAATGGCCGGTGGCAATCCAGTCGGCGCCCAAGGTCATGGCGTGGTCCAGAAAAGCCTTGAATTTGATTTCGGCATTGCACAGCACATCGGGATTCGGGGTACGACCTGCCGAATACTCTCGCAAGAACTCCGCAAACACGCGATCTTTATATTCCGCAGCAAAGTTGACTGCCTCGATTTCGACACCGACCAGATCAGCCACACTGGCCGCGTCCAGCCAGTCCTGGCGCGAGGAGCAAAATTCGGAGTCATCGTCGTCTTCCCAGTTCTTCATGAACAGGCCGACGACCTCATAGCCCTGCTCTTTAAGCAACCAGGCCGAAACGGAGGAGTCCACGCCGCCGGACATTCCGATAACGACGCGACCTTTTTTGGTGGAAATAGTCATTGCAGTGATGATGAGCGGGGCCACAGCCCGCAAACCCACGGACCGGCGCGCACCCGACTAACTAAAAAAAGCATTGTACGCCTGCCCTGACGCAAGTACAGGGACAGGCCGCCCCCGCACGGGGTTTCTGACAAGCTGTGCCGCCCCGGTCACAAAAGCCCAGGCTGGACAGACTGGGCTTGGTCAGGGGCAATCGCGCGCTCAGGCCTGAGCGCGCGCGGGTAACATCTTCCCGGGATTCATGATGTTATGCGGGTCAAGCGCCCGCTTGATGCTGCCCATCACGTCGAGCGCATCTTGACCGTGTTCGGCCAGCATGAACTCCATCTTGTGCAAACCTACGCCGTGCTCGCCGGTACAGGTACCTTGCATGGCAATCGCCCGTTCCACCAGCCGGCGGTTCAGGCGCTCGGACTCGTCCCATTCCTCCTGACTATCGGCATCGAGCAACATCAGCACGT
Source organism: Alcaligenes ammonioxydans (assembly GCF_019343455.1). NCBI lineage: Bacteria > Pseudomonadati > Pseudomonadota > Betaproteobacteria > Burkholderiales > Alcaligenaceae > Alcaligenes > Alcaligenes ammonioxydans. The sequence goes on from NZ_CP049362.1 coordinate 2,505,688, forward strand.
GAAAGTTGCCATCGCCCACGTGGCCCACGATGGTGTACGGAAACGGAGCCTGATCCATGTCGGCCGCGGTCTGGGCCACGCACTCTGCCAACGCAGAGATAGGGACGCACACGTCCGTGGTGCTGGAGCGGCACCCAGGGCGCAGTTGCAAGCCGGCAAAGTAGGCATTGTGTCGAGCCGTCCACAAACGGGAACGGTCCTCGGCCTTGTCGGCCCACTCAAAATCCATGCCACCATTTTCACGGGTGATTTCCTGAACTACCTGGGCCTGCTCCTGAACCCCGCTGGGGCTGCCATGGAATTCAAAAAGCAACAGGGGCGATTCTTTCAGTGTCAGCTTGCTGTAGGCATTGGTGGCACGTACGGCTGCGGTATCCATGAATTCGACACGCGCAATCGGAATACCCATTTGAATGACCTCGATCACGCTCTGCACGGCAGAGCGCAGATCGGGGAAATTACAGATGGCGGCAGAAATAGCTTCGGGCTGAGGGTACAGACGGACAGTCACTTCGGTGATGATGCCCAGCGTGCCTTCGCTACCGATGAATAGACGGGTCAGGTCGTAACCGGCCGAGGATTTCTTGGCGCGGTTAGCGGTATCGATAATGCGGCCGTCTGCCGTCACGACCTTCAGGGTCAGGACGTTTTCACGCATCGTCCCGTAGCGCACGGCATTGGTACCCGACGCACGGGTTGCCGCCATCCCGCCCAAGCTGGCATCCGCACCGGGATCGATGGGAAAAAACAAGCCCGTATCACGGATATGCTCGTTCAAGGCCATGCGCGTCACGCCAGCTTGCACCGTAGCGGTGAAGTCTTCGGCGTTGATTGCCACGATCTCGTCCATGCCGGACAAATCCAGGCTGACGCCACCTTGAATTGCCAGGAAATGTCCTTCCAGCGAGGAGCCAGCCCCGTAAGGGATCAGCGGCACATGATGCTCGTGACAATGACGGGCCACCCAGGCCACTTCTTCAGTGCTGCGGGCAAACACAACCACATCGGGCAGCATGGGTGGATAAGGCGATTCATCCCGACCATGGTGCTCACGCACGGCGTGAGACAGCGAGCAACGCTCTTGAAACTGAGCCTGCAAGGCTTCTACAAAACCTTCAGGTAAAGGGCGCCGCACGATTTCGGCATGAGCGGGAGCATTCATGAACATTCCAAAAAGGCAAAACCTTATTATGAGTGGCTAAGTGCCCCTTCTTCAAGTGCGACCCGGGCCTGACGGCGCTGACGCACGGCTTGGGCCAGGTTCTCCAGCACCGCCACCGTGTCATCCCAATCAATGCAACCGTCCGTAATGCTTTGCCCGTACGTCAGCGGCTTGCCTTCGACGACGTCCTGACGGCCGCCGACCAGATGACTTTCGATCATCACGCCACAAATGCGCATATCGCCACCCGCAATCTGACCGGCCACATCGGCCAGCACGTCAGGCTGACGACGGTAATCCTTGTTGCTATTGGCATGGCTGGCATCGATCATCACACGCGGCACCATGCCGGCCTTGATCATGGCCTGGCTGGTGGCTTCGACATGCTCAGCGTCATAGTTTGGCGCCTTGCCGCCGCGCAGAATCACATGGCAATCATTATTGCCCACGGTGGACACAATGGCGGAGTGACCACCCTTGGTGACCGACAGGAAATGGTGAGGTTGGGAGGCCGCCTTGATGGCATCCAGCGCAATGCGGATATTGCCATCCGTGCCGTTCTTGAAACCGACTGGGCAAGACAATCCCGAGGACAGTTCTCGGTGAACCTGACTTTCTGTCGTGCGCGCTCCAATCGCGCCCCACGACACCAGATCAGCAATGTACTGGGGTGTAATCATGTCCAGAAACTCGCAGCCCGCTGGCAAATCCAGCTGGTTCACAGCCAGCAGCAATTCACGAGCAGTGCGCAAACCCTGATTGATATTGAAGCTGCCATCCATGTTTGGATCGTTAATCAGGCCCTTCCAGCCCACGGTGGTACGAGGCTTTTCAAAGTACACGCGCATGACAATTTCCAGCTCGGGCGCAAAACGCTTGCGCTGTTCTGTCAGGCGGCGGGCGTAGTCCATGGCCGCTTCGGTATCGTGAATGGAACACGGGCCCACCACGACCACCAGACGATCGTCCTGTTCGTGAAGAATCTTGTGGATGCTGCGGCGCGCCTTGTGAACCGTCGTCGATACAGCAGAGGTACACGGAAACTCGCGCATCACGTGCGATGGGGGAGAGAGCTCCTTAATTTCACGAATCCGTAAATCATCAGTATTGTGCGACACGATTTAACTCCAGTTGGTTTGCCAGGTCCGGGGGCAAACGAAAAAAAAGCCGCCCGGTCTATGCTGGCGGCTTATTTCAGGATTTAGGTCTTACTTCTGTTTGGTGCAACCCGTCCTTTCCTCCACCAGCGGCATCGGAAAAGCATAAAAATAAAAGAAGAAAACGGGGTTTGCGAAAGTCATGGGAAAAATCCTAACACAGTTCCTGAGGCGCCGCCAAACAAAACCAGCAAGATTCATCCAAAAAACCGCATAACAACAAAATATTTATACCAAAAACCCATGAAAAAAACCCATAAAACGAAACATATATTTCGTTTAGTGAATTTTATTGGCCCATTTGTTTCGTGCTGACGCAAAAAAACACGATAAATCGTTTAGAACCTTGGTTTGTCTTATTTTTACATCTAAACACAATTAGGCTTATTGTCATCGGACTGTCATGCAGAAAGGGCCAGAACCCTGGCTCTGACCCTTAGCCGACTCACTTAGCAGCACGCGATACGTCCTTTACCCCCATACCGCGCCTGCTGTCGTTCGCGGAAGAACTCGGCGTATGCCATCGGCTGTTGGTCCGGATGATTTACCCGCATGTGCGTCAGATAGGTCTCGTAATCCGGTACACCGACCATCAGACGCAAGGTGGTGGCCAGGTAGCGTCCCGTCCCCCGCCCTGCCTGGGCTCCGCGCGCTATCGCTCCAGTCAATAATCCTTTCATATCACGCTCCTGCTGTTGCCTGAGCCGGCAAAGGCTCATACAGCGTCTCGGCTGAATGTGGCACGGCACTGCGGCGCGCGTTCAACACGCAACGTATGCCAAAGAACACCATGCTCACAACCACAAAAATGAACAAGCCGCATAAGGTCGAGTTCACATAATCGTTGAAAATAACCTGCTGCATCTGCTCCAGCGATTTGGCAGGAGCCATGACCGTTTGTTCGGCCAGACCTTGTTGATACACCTTGGCATGCGCCAGAAAGCCGATCTTGGGATCAGGGTGAAACATCTTCTGAAAGCCGGCAAACAGCGTGCAGATCAACAGCCAGATAGTAGGAACCACGGTCACCCAGGCGTAGCGATCTTTCTTCATCTTAAAGAGCACCACCGTCCCCAGCACCAATGCCACTGCCGCCAGCATCTGGTTGGCAATACCGAACAAAGGCCACAACGTATTGATGCCACCCAACGGATCAACCACCCCCTGATACAGGAAATAGCCCCACGCCGCCACGCACAAGGACGTGGCAATCAGGTTAGCGACCAAGGACTCGGTACGGCGCAAGCCCGGTACGAAGGTGCCCATCAGATCCTGCAGCATGAAGCGGCCGGCACGGGTGCCGGCATCCACGGCAGTCAGGATGAACAGGGCCTCGAACAGAATCGCAAAGTGATACCAGAAACTCATCATCGCCGGCCCGCCGATGACATTATGCAAGATGAAGGCCATGCCTACCGCCAGGGTAGGAGCACCACCCGCACGCGAAATAATGCTGTTTTCACCCACGTCGCTGGCCATCTGGGTCAGATCGGCCGGCGTAATCAGAAAGCCCCAGCTGGACACCACTTGCGCGGCCTGTTCAGGAGTCGTGCCAATCAGGGCAGCCGGGCTGTTCATGGCGTAGTAAATGCCGGGTTCGATCACGCAAGCAGCGACCAAAGCCATGATGGCCACAAAGGATTCCATCAGCATGCCGCCGTAACCGATATAGCGCGCCTGGGTTTCGTTTTCGATCATCTTGGGTGTGGTGCCCGAGGAAATCAAGGCGTGGAAACCGGACACGGCACCGCAAGCAATGGTGATGAACAGGAAGGGGAACAAGCTGCCGGACCAGACCGGTCCTGTGCCATCAATAAATTTGGTGGTCGCTGGCATTTTCAGATCGGGCGCCACAATTACAATACCGATGGCCAGCCCCACAATCGTGCCGATTTTCAGGAAGGTGGACAGATAGTCACGCGGAGCCAGCAGCAGCCAAACGGGCAGCACAGCGGCAATAAAGCCATAAATAATCAGTGCCCAGGTCAGCTCTTCGCCATTCAACGTGAAGAACGGCCCCCAGGTGGGGTGCGCGGCCACGTCCTGGCCGTACACAATCGCGGCCAGCAGAAAGATCAGCCCGATCACCGAGACCTCGCCAATACGGCCCGGCCGCAGGAAGCGCAGATAAATCCCCATGAAAATGGCTAGCGGAATCGTCGCTGCCACCGTAAAGGTGCCCCACGGTGAGTTGATCAGGGCCTTGACCACAATCAGCGCCAGCACGGCCAGGATGATAACCATGATCATGAAGGCGCCAAACAGCGCAATGACGCCAGGCACCGTGCCCAGTTCGGACTTGATCAGATCCCCCAGCGAGCGCCCGTCGCGGCGCATGGAGATGAACAGAACGGTAAAGTCCTGCACGGCCCCCGCAAATACCACGCCGGCCAGAATCCAGAGCATACCGGGCAGATAACCCATTTGCGCAGCCAACACCGGCCCGACCAAGGGGCCCGCGCCAGCAATCGCCGCGAAGTGGTGACCAAAGAGCACATGCTTATTGGTCGGTACATAGTCCAGACCATCGTTATGACGCCAGGCAGGCGTCATGCGGGTGGCGTCCAGCTCAAAGACCTTACGAGCAATGAAACGGCTGTAGTAACGATAGGCAATCAAATAGACGCAGACTGCGGCGACTACGATCCATAGAGCATTGATGCTCTCCCCCCGGCTTAGCGCCACCGTTCCCAGGGCAAAGGCCCCCAGCACCGCAACCAGCACCCAAATCAGATGCTGTTTTATAAAACCGCCCTCTTCTCTGCTCATAGAGCCTCCACGATTTTGCATTAAGTAAGTCTGTCACCAACTTTTTTCCGGCTGTACTTCTGATCTGAAGAAGTCGCCAGCTGCCGGTACAAGAGGCGCAGCACCGCGTAGGATGAGCACTCTTGCTGGGACCGCACAGTGTTCTTGATACCGTGCATTTCCCGCACCAGCAGGGTTTGAAAGCGCCGTAAAGCGCACTTTCCAAAAAGGTGTCGGCGCGCCCGAAGGCGCGCCGAACTCATTCATGAATCAATCTGGGGTAGGCACAAGCCAGGCGCTTTTGAGAGGACAAGCGCTCTTTAATCCTTGGGAGCATAGTAAAAACACGTACTCAAGACACCACGCATTTTCCCTAAGACCAAACTCTTTACTTATATATAAATTCTAATCAGTTCTTTTGGTCGATAGTTTCTATCCATTTAATTTGAGTACGAATGATTTTATGCGCTATGATTTCCCTGCAAATCTTTCGTAAAACAAATCATTCATAACGAAATGGTAAAGGCGAGAAAAGGACTCATGATGAAACTACACTCCAAGCCCCTCTGCGCGCTGGCCTTGGCCCTGCTGGGCACCGTCGCTGCCGCCTCCAGCGCCCACGCGGTCACGCTGGAACAAGTCAAAGAGCGCGGCGTGATTCGCGTCGCCGTTGCAAATGAAATTCCTTACGGTTACATGGACATGTCCGGCAAGGCTCAGGGCGCAGGCCCTGAAGTGGCGCAAGCCATCCTGGAGCGTCTGGGCATCAAGGAAATCAAATGGGAAACCGCCAACTTCGGCTCCCTGATTCCCGGCCTGCAAGCCAAGCGCTTTGATATGGTGGCCGCTGAAATGGCCATCCTGCCGCAACGCTGCAATACCGTGCTGTTCTCCGAGCCCAACAGCTCGTATGGTGAAGGCCTGCTCGTGGCCAAGGGCAATCCCAAAAACATTCACGCCTACGAGGACTTTGCCAAGACCGATCACAAGATCGCCATCATGGCCGGTGCCGATCAATTGGAAATGATGCAGGCCCTGGGCGTACCCGATGATCGCATGATCACGATTTCCAACAACGCGGATGCCATCTCTACCGTCGCCACGGGTCGTGCCGACGCCTATGCTGCCACCGGCCAGACCGTCAGTGACCTGGCATCCAAAGGGAGCGGCAAGGTGGAACTGGCCGCCGAATTCAAGGACCCCGTCATCAACGGCATTCCGGTTCGCAGCTGGGGCGGTTTTGCTTTTGCCAAGGAATCCGAAGATCTGCGCGACGCAGTGAACAAGGAGCTGGCCGAATTCAAGAAAACCGAGGAATGGAAAGCGATCCTCGACAAGCACGGCTTTACCGAGGAAGACGCCAAGCACTCGTTTGAAAAATCCTCGGAACAGCTGTGTAAAGCCTGATCCTTCACCTGCGGGTAAGGCGGCCGCACGAACCTGCGTAGCCCCTCGCAAGGGCCCATTTCGCACCGGGAGTGCCCCGCCTGCCCTTGTCCGGAATCTGATATGGATTGGTTAAGTTACAGCTCGGCCCTGATGGAAGGGGCCTGGGTCACCATACAGCTCACCCTGTACTCAACGGTCGTGGGGGCCATCGCCGCCTTCGCGCTGGGTATAGGCAGGCTATCGCGATCTGTGGTCCTGCGCTCCTTGTCCATCACCGTTATCGAGGTGTTTCGCGGCACCTCTTTGTTGGTACAGCTATTCTGGCTGTACTTTGCCTTGCCGATTCTGGGCGAGTCGCTCGGTCTGGACTGGCGGCTGGACCCGGTCGTGGCTGGAACCCTGGCATTGGGCCTGAACATTGGCGCTTATGGGGCCGAAGTGGTGCGCGGCGCTATCCAGGCCGTACCGCATTCTCAACTGGAAGCCGCCAAGGCCCTGGACTTTACAGAACGCCAAACCCTGTGGCGCATCAGCCTGCCCCAGGCCATTCCAGAGATGATGCCCAGTTTCGGAAATCTGGCCGTGCAGAACCTGAAGGATACAGCCCTGGTCTCCCTGATCAGCTTGGGGGACTTGAGCTTTAGAGCTGAACAAATACGCAACTTCACCCAAGACAGCACCACCATCTACACCCTGCTTTTGCTGATGTACTTTGGCATGGCATTGGTACTGACCGTCCTGATGAAATTGCTGGAGCGCGCAACCGGCCGCTGGCGCGCGCAAAGGAGCTGAACATGCTGTTTGGTATTGAATGGGACACCAGCAGCAATGGAGCATTTGCGCTGTCTATCCTGCCTATCCTGCTCAAAGGTTTATGGGTGACCATCCAGGCCGCCGTGCTGGGTTTTGGTGTTGCCGCCGTGTTAGGACTGATTCTGGCAGGCCTGAAAAGCGTGCGTCTGCGCCTGATCTCCTGGCCCGCCTATGTGTTGACCGAGTTCCTGCGCGACACGCCATTGCTGGTGCAATTGTTTTTCCTGTACTACGTACTGCCGGACTACGGCATCGTGCTGCCCGCCTTCCTGACCGGCGCGCTGGCACTGGGTGTGCAGTACAGCGCATATCTGTCGGAAGTTTATCGGGCCGGTCTGGAATCCGTCACCCACGGGCAGACTGAAGCTGCCCGTGCGCTGGATATTTCCCCATTGCGCACCTTTATGGTCATCACCCTGCCCCAGGCCATCCCCCGCATCATTCCAGCCATGGGCAACTACTTGGTATCCATCATGAAAGACGTGCCCGTGCTTTCTGTTGTATCGGTGCTGGAAGTGCTGAATGTGGCCAAGATTATTGGTGACCGTACCTTTAACTACATCATTCCCCTGTCCATGGTGGGCGGCCTGTACCTGCTGCTGACCCTGCTGGCTTCAGCGGGGATACGAGCACTGGACCAACGTTTGCCCAAGCAAGGAATCCCTCTGCGATGATCGACACACTCTCCAAGCCCATCATTGAATTTGAGCATGTCACCAAAAAATTCGGTGACGTCACCGTACTGGATGCATTGAACTTTCAAGTCAGGCGGGGTGAAAAAGTCACTATTATCGGCCCCTCAGGATCGGGCAAATCAACGGTGCTACGTATCCTGATGACGCTGGAAACCATAGACGACGGCGTCATTACAGTCGCGGGCAAACCCCTGTGGCATGAACGTGTCAACGACCAGTTGGTCCCCGCCAGCCAAAAGCATTTGCGCGAAATGCGCAAGGAAATGGGAATGGTATTTCAGCAGTTCAATCTGTTCCCTCACATGACCGTAATGCGCAACGTGACCGAAGCCCCCATGCATGTACTGGGCCTGTCCAAAGAGCAAGCGCGCGAACGAGCCACCAAATACCTGGATCTGGTGGGTCTGATCGACCATGCGGACAAATTCCCCAGTCAGCTCTCGGGCGGTCAGCAACAACGTGTGGGCATTGCCCGCGCTCTGGCCATGGAGCCGAACATTTTGCTGTTCGATGAGCCCACCTCGGCACTGGACCCGGAACTGGTCGGCGAAGTGCTGGGCGTGATTCAGAAGCTGAGCCAGGAACAGGATCTGACCATCTTGCTGGTGACCCACGAAATGCAATTTGCCAAGGAGGTGTCAGACCGCGTCTGTTTCTTTGACAAAGGCGTGATCGTGGAATCCGGTCCGCCAGAGCAAGTGTTCTGTCACCCGCAGGAAGCACGGACCCAGGCCTTTTTGAGCAATTTCATTCAAGCGGCGTAGTCAATCCCCAGTGGTGGGCCACTTCTGCCACTGAGATGCTCCTCTTTAGCGACGCTGGCGGCAAGGTGAGGCTTCAAGCCGTTTACACCATGCACCCGCTGGCACTCAAGGCTGAGGCACTCGTCCATCCCAATGCCGTGGTAACCAAGGGCCTGGCGGCCCCGCACCCGTCAGGCCTGCCTGCCGTATCGTGGCGCCCTCTCGAGTGTCTGACCTGCGCTTTTCTGAGCGTCAGAACCTGAGTCTGCCACTGAAAACCTGCCCATACAAAAAAACGCCCCCCGGAAATAAATCCAGGGAGCGTTTTATCGAGCCAAGGTCTCAAAAACTACAGACCCTCCGCTTGTTCAAGACTCCAACAGCGGCCCATCCAATGGCTTAAGGACGGGGAAATGTCCACGTGTGGCTACATGTGCAGGCCGAGGGGTCAGACCCTGCTTGGGCTCACCCACACAATTTTCCACGCTATTGTAGACCGTGAACACATTGGCTCGTGGCCAAGGCGAAATATTGCTGGCTGAACCATGCAAGGTATTGCAGTCAAAAAAGATCACGGAACCGGCTTTGGCCGTAATGGCTTCGATTCCGCCCTGATCGACCAGCAAACGCAAGCTGATCGGGTCAGGCACGCCATACTCCTGCTTGCGCAAGGACTCCTTGTAGTGATTGTCCGGCGTCTGCCCAGTGCAGGAAATGAACTGACGGTGTGAACCCGGCACCAGCATCAGTGGCCCATTGCACACATTATTGTCCGTAAGCAGCACCGAACAACTCAAGGCGCGCATTTGGGGCATCCCGTCTTCAATATGCCAGGTCTCGAAGTCCGAATGCCAATAGAACTCCTTGCCGGTAAAGCCCGGCTTCAGGTTGGCACGGGACTGATGCACATAGACTTCCGAGCCCAGAATCTGGCGGGCCACATCCAGCACCCGCGGGTCCCGCACCAGGCGGGCAATCAGGTCGCTCAGCTCATGCACCCGAAAGATCGAACGCACCGCCTGGCTGCCCTTTTCAACCACGGCTTCTTCACGCGACAAAATGGCGGGGTCTGCACTCATGGCCTGGACATTACTCAGCAGCGCCTGCACTTCCTGCGCATTGAACAAGTCAGGCAACAGCAAAAAGCCATTGTCCTCATATTCGCGCAGTTGGGCCCGATTCAAGGGCTGGCTACCTACCGGGTCCGGATACACCACCGGCTCCTGACGGCTGACGATGGCCGCCGTTCGTTCTGTACGGGATGTGTACAGATCGCTCATGGTCACTGTCATCATGCTCTCCTTAAGATGTCAGTCTTCCACAATAGCGGGATAGACCCCTTTCTCATCGTGAACTTCCTGACCGGTCAAGGGCGGATTGAACACGCATATCACCCGCAATGGCTCCTTGCCACCGCGCAGATAGTGCTCATCGTGCTGATCCAGGGCGTAGACCACGCCTGGCCCCAACTCGTACTTCTTGCCGTCGGCTACCGTTTCAATTTCACCGTCGCCTTCAATGCACCACACCGCCTCCAAATGATTCTGGTAGTGGATGTGCGTCTCAGTGCCCGGAAAAATAACGGTTTCGTGAAAAGAAAAGCCCATGCCGTCTTTCTTGAGCAAGACACGGCGACTGACCCAGGTGTCCGTGCGCACCTCGTCACGGGTTCCAATCACATCTTTGACGTTTTTGACCAGCATCAGCGTGCTCCTCCAATCTTCAGAATCTTGGCCTGACTGCCGCGTTTGGACAGGCACTGGGCGACACTGCGCTCAATGATGTCCAGACCTTGGCTGAGCTCCTCGTTGCTGATCGTGAGCGCCGGCAGCAGCTTCAACACCTCGTCGTGGGCCCCCGAGGTCTCAATGACCAAACCCTGCTTGAAGGCCTGGGCCGCAATTTCATTAGCCAGACCCGCACCGGGCGGCGTGACCAGACCTTGAATCAGTCCGCGTCCCCGCACACTCAAGCCCCGATCCGGGTAGCTGTGCACCAGATTTTCCAGCCAGTCGCGCACCTGTCGCTCCTTGGCCTGGATTTCCGTCTCGAAGTCCTCATTGGCCCAGTAACTTTCCAGAGCCTGGGCGGCCGTCACAAATGCCAGGTTATTGCCACGGAAGGTGCCGTTATGGGCGCTGGGCTTCCACACATCCA